>CAZPTD010000157.1:0-9712 GCA_964588915.1 uncultured Neomegalonema sp.
GGCGAGCGAGCCGATATCGCCGCCGGGAAAGAAGAGCGGCGAGATCACGTGGCCGTCGGTGGCGATCGCGATGCGGCCGGCCGGCGCGGCGAAAACGGCGGCGTCGTCGCCCTTTCCGAGCAGCGCGTTGTCGAAGCGCCGGGCGAAGAGCTGCTCGATCAGCTCGGCCGTCGCCCGTCCGCCGCCGCCATGGCTCATATCGACGACGCCGTTCTCGAGATCGATCCGGCCGCTGAACCGGCCGGGCGGGCGGGCGTCCTTCGCGCTCACGCCGTCGCCTCCGCGCCTTGCGGTTCGCGGAAGCGCCGATAGGTCCAATAGGCCGCGCAGGCGCCTTCGGAGGAGACCATGCAGGCGCCGATCGGATTGTCGGGCGTGCAGGTCGTGCCGAAGAGCTTGCAGTCGGTCGGCTTCTTCACGCCGCGCAGGACCGCCGGGCACTCGCAGCTCTTCGCGTCGCGCACGGAGCGTTGCTCGAGCGAGAAGCGGCGCTCGGCGTCCCAGGCGGCGTAGGCGTCGCGGATGCGGAGCGCGCTCGATGGCACGGCGCCGAGCCCGCGCCACTCGAAGGCGCGGCGCGGCTCGAAGACCTCCGAGACCAGCGCTTGCGCCTTGCGGTTGCCCTCGCGCGTGACCACGCGCGTGTATTGGTTCTCGACCTCGCAGCGGCCGTCGTTGAGCTGGCGGATCAGCATCAAGGTCGCCTGCATCACGTCGAGCGGCTCGAAGCCGGCGATGACGACCGGGCGCCGGTGCGTCTCCGCGACGAATTCGTAGGGCGCCGAGCCGATCACCGAGCTGACATGGCTCGGGCCGAGAAAGCCGTCGATCGCGACCCGGCCGCGACCGTCGCCCTCCGGCGTGTCGAGGATGTGGTCGATCGCGGCCGGCGTGAGGACGTGATTGCAGAACACCGAGAAGTTCTCGAGGCCCTCCGCCTCGGCCTGCTTGATCGCCACCGCGGTCGGCGGCGTCGTGGTCTCGAAGCCGATCGCGAAGAACGCCACCTCCCGGCCCGGGTTCTCGCGGGCGATCCGGAGCGCATCCCGGGTCGAATAGACCATGCGGATGTCGGCGCCGGCGGCCTTCGCCTTCATCAGGCTCCGCCGCTTGCTCGCGGGCGCGCGCATCACGTCGCCATAGGCGCAGAGCGTGACGTCGCGCGTCTCCGCCAGCTCCATGGCCATGTCGATCCGTCCGATCGGCAGCACGCAGACCGGGCAGCCCGGACCGTGCGCGAAGCGCACATTGGCGGGCGTCAGATCCTGCACGCCGAAGCGGAAGATCGCGTGGGTGTGGCCGCCGCAGAACTCCATCAGACGATAGACGCGGTCGGCGCGCGCCTCGTCGGCGATGGCGGCCGCAAGGCCCTTGGCGAGATCGGGATCGCGGTATTCGTCGACGTATTTCACGCCCTGATCTCCTCGATCTCGTCCTCGAGAACGCCCGCTTCGGCCATCAGCGCCAAGGTGCGCTCGGCCTCTTCGGGGCTGATCCGATGGAGCGCGTAGCCGACATGGACGAGGACGAAGTCGCCGATCTCGGCCTCGTCGAGCAGCGCGGTCGAGATGGTCTTCCTGACGCCGGCGAGCGCGACGGTCGCGGTGTCCGGAGCGTCTCCGAACGCGATGATCTCGGCGGGAATCGCAAGGCACATGAGCGGTCTTCCTATTCGGCGGCCTCGGCCGGACGCCCGGTCAGGGCGAGCGCCCGCCGGGCGCGGATCCAGTCGAGCCAGGCGGTCACGCCGTCGCCGCTCCGCGCCGAAAGCTCGATCGTGTCGATGTCCGGATTGACCATCTTCGCGTTCTCGACGCAGGCGGAGAGGTCGATGTCGAGATGCGGCAGAAGGTCGGTCTTCGACAACAGCATCAGATCCGAGGCGTGGAACATGTCCGGATATTTGAGCGGCTTGTCCTCGCCCTCGGTCACCGAGAGGATCGCGACCTTATGCGCCTCGCCGAGGTCGAAGGCCGCCGGGCAAACGAGGTTGCCGACATTCTCGATGAAGAGAAGCGAGCCCTTCTCGGGTTGGAGGGAGCGAAGCGCATGGCCGATCATATGCGCGTCGAGATGGCAGCCCTTGCCCGTGTTGATCTGGAGCGCGGGAACGCCGGTCTCACGGATGCGCGCGGCGTCGGCGTCGGTCTGTTGGTCGCCCTCGACGACCGCGATCGGCGCCTCGCCGGCGAGCGCCTTGATCGTCTCGACCAGCAGCGTCGTCTTGCCCGAGCCCGGGCTCGAGACGAGGTTGAGCGCGAGCACGCCGCGCTCGGCGAAGAAGCGGCGGTTCTCGGCGGCGTAGGCGTCGTTCTTGGCGAGGATGTCTTGCTCGATGCGCACCATCCGGCTTTCGCTCAGCCCCGGCGCATGGGCGCGGGCCGGGCCGCGGCCTTCGTCATGCGCGCGCTCGTCGTCTCCGAGACGATGCTCGTGGTCATGCCGGCGCGGCTCGCCGCCGATCGTCGCCTCGCCGTCGCCGCATCCGCAAACCGCGCACATCACTCGACCTCCAATTCCTTGATCCGCAGCTCCTCGCCGCGCGTGATCCGCATCTGGCGGGCCCCGCATCGCGGGCAGGGATCGTAGCGCCGCGCGATCGGGACGGCGCGCGCGCAAGGTCGGCACCACGCCTCGCCCGGCGTCTCGTCGATCTCGAGCGTCGCCGCCTCGGCGATCGTGCCGCGCGCGGTCGCGTCGAAGCCGAAGCGCAGCGCCTCGATCTCGACGCCGGCGAGCGGACCGATCTCGAGGCGCACCGTCCTCACGCGCGAGAAATTCTGACGCGCCGCCTCGCGCTCGAGCGTCTGAACGATGCTTTCGCAGAGGGCCATCTCGTGCATCAGCGAACCCTGAGACCGTAGCCGACGCAAGGATCGACCGCTTCGATCGAAAGACGCGCCCGAGCCCCCGAGGGCGCGGCGCGTCGACGGACGCCCGAAGTCGGCCTTGGCGACGTCTCCGCTCGATCTTCAGCGGAGCCGCGGCGGCGAGACATGACCGAGGTCAAAACCGACTCGAGAACCTCGCCGCCAGTATGCCGAAAGTACGGCCGCGCGTGGAGCCCTCACGCGCGGCCGCGCGCCTCCGATCGTCGGTCCGCCGCTCAATCCGGATGATGGTCGCGCCGGGCGCAGCTCGACTCGAGCAGGATCTGCGGCCAGAAGAAATTCGGCTCGACGCCGCGCGTCTTCAACCAGCTCTCTTGCAGCTTATACGCGTCCCACTCCATCGCCTGCGGACAGTACCAATGCCGCGCGTTCGCCTGGAAATGATGCGTGATCTCGTGCAGGAGCACGCTCTGATCCTCGACGTCGTCGGCGGACCAGGGACGCGCGAGATAGATGGTCGCCGTCGCCAGGTCGTAGACGCCGAGCGTCCGGCGGCTCGTGCGCGCGCCGGGACCCGCGGCGAGGGCGTCGTCGTCGGCGTCGACGAACACGATCGCGCGGATCGGCGCGTCCGCGATCGGGTATTCGCTGTTCGCGGCGATCCATGTCGAGAATTCGTCGACGAGCTCGAGGACCGCCGTCGCCTCCTCCGGCGACGATTGGCCGATGATGACGGGTTGTGTTCGAGCGGCGGCCCAATCGGGCGTCGCGAGGAGGGCCAGGAGAAGAAGGCCGCCGGCCGCGCGAATGCGGGCGAGGCGAAGGGAGGGCAAGAGGCGCATTGTGTCGCTCCGTCGTGGCTGCGTTGCGACGGCCACGCTCGCGACGGGCGCTGAAGCGGCGCTCAAAAGCGCCTCAACACGCTCTCAAAAGCAGGATTAAATCTGTAAAACTATGATATTTATGAGCTTTTCCGGCGTCGCCGTCATTCCTCGGTGAGGATCAGAGGCCCGAGCTCGGTGAACATGACGTAGGCGCCCGAGCCGGTCGCGCCGGCGCCGTGGTCGAGTCGGAAGATCGACCCGCAGAGCGGCAGCGTGAACTGCTCCGAGACGATCTCCTCGCAGACCTGTCCCGGACCGAGCGCGCGGTCGCCGGGGCGCCGGGCGTCGGCGCTGGGAAGTCTCTGAAAGAACGGCCGCCAGGCGCCGCCGAGCGGAACGACGCCGTCCGGCGGGTAGAAGCGGCCGTAGATGAGCAGACCTTGGCTCAGGCGCTCCTCGAACGCCTCTCGGCCGACGCGGTCGCGCTCGGAGACGGAGAGGTAGCCGACCGTCTCGCCCGGCGCGCCGGCCGCGACGAGCCCGGCGGCCAGGCGCTCGAGCGCCGCGGGATCGGTGAACGGAAACATGTCGACCGTCTCGGCGAGGGACGGCCGCCACCAGGTGTGCCGGCGCGGGTTCTCGAACGCGGCCGCGGCGCGGCGCCCGGCGAATTTCGGCCGATCCTCGAGCGCCTCGGTCATCGCTGCGAGGGCGCGCTCGGCGTCGTCCAGTCGGCCGGTCCCGCCATAGGCCGCCGCAAGAAGCGCGAGGCTGTCGGCGTCCGCCTCGCCGGGCGCGCGCTCGATCGCGTCGGCGGCCTCCTCGGGGCGCCCTTCGGCGAAGAGCGCGAGGCCGAGCGCGAAGCTCGGACGCTGCGGAACCGCCGGGTTGAGCCGGAGCGCGCGCCGGGCCGTCTCCGCGCCTTGCTCCCAGTCGCCGGAATAGACGAGCGCCTCGGCCAGAGCCTCCATCGCGTCCGAGTCGCCCGGCGCGATGTCGAGAGCGCTCTCGGCCGCCGCGATCGCGCCCTCGAAGTCGCGCCGTCTGAGCGCGAGCCGAGCGCGCAGCGTCCAGGCGTCCGCGGCGGCGCCCGCGTCTTCGCGCCGAAGCTGCTCGGACATCGCGAGATACGCGTCCATCCAGTTCATCCGCAGCGCGTCGGCGTAGGCCTGATCCTGGAACGCCGCGCGGTAATAGGCCTTCGCCAGGCCGGCGCGCGCGTCGGCGAACGCCGGGTCGCGCGCGATCGCGTCCGTGAAGAGGCGGGCGGCGCGGGCGTTCGCGTCGGGATCGCGGCGATAGAACTCCGCCAGCCCGGCGAGATAGAGATCGTAGGCGACGGCGTCGACCGTGCCGGCGGAGCCTGCGTCGTCGTGAGGTTCGGCGAGGCCTAGGCCTTCCGCGACGCCGGCGCGGGCGGCTTCGGCGGCGCGGTCGCGCAGCGCGAGGGCGTCGCCGGTCGGATGCGCGACCCGCTCGGACCAGACGCTGACGCCGGTCTCGGCGTCGACGAGACGCAGATTGAGCGTCGTTCGGGTCTCCGACCGCCAAAGGACGCCTTCGAGATAATAGCCGACGCCGAAGCGCCGCGCCGCCTCCGGCGTCCAGTCGACATCGGCGAAGGCGGTCGCGCGCGAGACGACCTCGAGACCATCGAGCGTCGCAAGCTCCGTCGTCAGCTCTTCGGAAAGCGCCGCGCCCAAGGCCGCCGCGTCCGCGTCCTGGTCCGATGCGCGGAAAGGCGGCACGAGCAGGCGCGGCGGTTCGCTCTGCGGCGCCGGCGGGTCTTCCGGCTCGTCGGCCGGCGGCGCGCCCGGTCCGAGCAGGAGCGCGCCGACGACGATCAGCGCGAAGAGCGCGACGACGCCCGGCCGCCAACGCTTCGCCAGCAGCCGGCGCGCCGCGGCGCGGATCGGCGCGCCCGGCGGCTCGATGTCGGGCGGCTCGGGCGGCGCCGGCGCCGGCCGGCGCGGCGAGCGCGGCGCGCCCGACTGAATCCGGCGCCGCAGATCGACGGTCGCCTGCGCCGGCTCGACGCCGAGTTCGCTGTCGAGCGCCGCGCGCAGCCGTTCGAAATGCGCGAGCGCCGCGGAGGGCGCGCCGCGCTCGGCGTGGTGAAGCATGAGCGCGCGGTAAGCGGTCTCGCTCAGCGGATCGACCTGGAGCAGCCAAGCGGCCGCCGCCGCCAACCGCTCGTCCGACGGCGCGTCCGAGAGCGCCTCGATCCAGCGCGATCCGACCGCCGTCGCGACGTCGCCGAGGCGGGAGCGTTCGAGCGACGCCCAGTCGTCGAACTCCGGCTCCGAGACGGCGAAGCCTTCGAGAAAAGGCCCTCGAAAGAGCGCCGCGGTCTCGGCGAGCCGATCCCGATCGTCGCCGCGCGCGCCGTCCTCGAAGCGCCAGACGTCGACGCAGAGGCCGTCGACCGGCAGCCGCAGCGCGTCCGCTTCGGCGACGAGCGCGGCGTCGACGGCGGCCGCTTCGAACGCCTTGCGCAGCGAATAGACCGCCTGGTTGAGCGACGCCGCCGCCTGCTTCGGCGCGCTTCGGCTCCAGAGCAGCGCGGCCGCTGTTTCGCGCGCGACGGCGCCGCCGCGCTTCATCGCGAGATAGGCGAGGAGCGCGCGCGCCTTTCGCGTCGGGACGGCGACCGACTCGCCGGAGACCTCGGCTTCGAAGCCGCCGAGCAGTCGCAGGCTCAGCTCTGGCATCGTCGATCCTATTCGGCTTTGCGCCGCGCGCGGCCCGGACGCGGCGCGGCGCGCGACAAATTGGAAACCGGTTCCGATTGTCTCTATAGTTCAGAGGCCGCGACGGAACCAATCGAAGGAAGGGGGCGATGGCGAAACACTTTGCGCGCGCAGGATCGAGACGGGCGATTCCTTTGCGGGCGCTGGCGGCGCTCTGCGCGGCGCCGGTTCTCCTTTCCGAGATCTCGGCCGGCGCCGAGGAGCTGACGGTGGTCTCTTGGGGCGGAAGCTATGTAGAGAGCCAGCAGCGCGCCTACGGGGCGCTCTTCGAGGCGGAGACCGGCAGAACCGTGGTTTGGGAGGAGTATCGCGGCGGGCTCGACGAGATCCGCGCCCAGGTCGCGTCCGGCGACGTCGCGTGGGACGTCGTCGACGTCTTCGGAAGCGACGCGCGGGCCGGGTGCGCCGAAGGGCTGTTCGAACGCTTGCCGCCCGAATTCTACGTCGAAGGCGGTCTCGACGACGATCTGCTGGTCGGCCGTCCGAACGACTGCGTCGGGCCGAACATCGTCTGGTCCTGGACGATCGCCTACGACGTTCAGGCGTTTGCCGACGCGCCGCCGACGGGCTTGACCGATTTCTTCGATCTCGAGCGGTATCCGGGAACGCGCGCGCTCGGGGCGTTTCCGCAATCGGCGATCGAGATGGCGCTCATCGCGGACGGCGTCGCGCCCGAGGACGTCTACGACGTTCTCAGCACGCCGGAGGGCGTCCGGCGCGCGTTCGCCAAGCTCGACACGCTGCGCGGTCACGTCGTCTTCTGGTCGTCCGGAGAAGAGCCGATCGAGCTGCTTCGGAGCGGCGATGTGGCGATGGCGACCGGCTATAACGGCCGGTTCGGGGAGACGATCCTCGGCGGCGAGGACGGGATCGCCGTGATTTGGGACGGTCAGGTGATCGAAGAGGAGTGGTTCGTCATCGTCAAAGGCGCCGAGCCCTTGGACGACGCGATCGCGTTTCTGAGGGCGGCCGCCGATCCGAACGCGCAGGCCGAGCAGGCGCGCTGGATCACCTATGGTCCGATGCGCGCGTCGAGCATGGACATCATCGCGGCGGGCGAGCCGTGGTTTCACACCGGCGAGCCGGTCGTGCCGCACTTGCCGACGACGAGAGCGCGCCTCGAGCGGTCGGTCGTCGCCGATCCGGCGTGGTGGGCCGAGCATGGCGAGGAGATGAGCCGTCGCTACGCCGCCTGGCGGCGGAGCCTCTGAAGACCGCGTCGCCGCGTCTCGGGCGAGAGATTCTCCGAGGCGTCAGGGATAGGCGCCGCCGGCGTCCTCGGCGCGCTCGCTGAGAGTCAGAATAATCGTCTGAACGAGCGCGATCGCGCCCGAGATCGGTCGGAACCGCCCGGCGGCCTCGAACTCCGCGTCGACGTAGAACGCCGTTGTCGAGTTGCGCGCCAGCGGGCTCGACGGCGCGTCGGTGATCGCGAGCACGCGGCGACCGCGCAGATGCGCGTCGCGGGCGACGTCGATCACCTGCTGCGAATGCGGCGCGAAGGCGATGGCGACGAGGAGATCCTCATGCGTCATCGTCGCGACCTGCTGCGGCGCCATGCCGCCGCCGAAATCGAGGAGCGCGCAGCGGCGTTCGAGGCGCGTGAGGCCGTAGGCGAGATAGGTGGCGATCGGCCGCGAACGTCTGAGGCCCGCGACATAGACGTTGGCCGCGTCGCCCACGAGGCGCGCGGCGCGCCCCAGATCCCCGAGATCCACGCTGGCGCGAAACTGCTCGAGAGAGCCGATCAGCGAGTCGACGCAGAGATCGAGGGCGCCGGCGACGTCGCCCGCGTCGCGCGCGGCGCTGCGCTCCTGATAGACCTGCTCGCGATGCGCCTGCCCGCCCTCGATCAGTCGGAACTTGAACACCTGCTGCATCGGTCTGAAGCCGTCGTAGTCGAACTCCTTGGCGAAGCGGACGACGGTCGAGGGTTGGATCTCGATCTCTTTCGCGATCGACGCGATCGTCCGTAGGGCGAGCTTGTCCGGCTGATCGAGCGCGAGTCGGGCCACGCGCTGCAGATGCGGGCTGAGCTCGTCGAATCGGTCTCGAATCCGCGTCCGGAGCGAATCGAACGTCTCTTCGGGCTCGGCCGAAAACTCCGCCGCGCGTTTCGCTTCCATCGGATTCATCGCATGCCCCGCGGTTGATCGGCCCTCCGACCGATTGAATTTTAGTTCAACAAAGAAGCGCTTAGGGCGGCTCGGTCAATGCGCCTTCGCGGTTCTCATCGCCTGCGTACAACAGACTTGACGATTGATAGAATATTTGTTCAACTGAAAAAAAATTCAATACACGGTCGTTCGAACGGCCGCGACGAACAGGCCGCGCACATCCGGACGGTCTGAAAACGGGAGGAACTGATGGCGAAGGGAAAGATCTCGCGGCGCGCAATGCTGGGAGGGGCGGCCGCGGTCGGCGGCGTCGCCGCCTTCAACGGCCCTTGGAGACACAACCGCGTCTACGCGCAGAGCTCGGACCGTCCGATCAAGATCGGCCTCACCTCGGACGCGAGCGGCCAATACGCCAACTCCGGCGCGAGCGACCGGCGCGGCATGCTGATGGCGATCGCCGAGGTCAACGAGAACGGCGGCGTGCTCGGCCGCCAGATCGAGACGATCCATCTCGACACCGAAACCACGCCGGCCACCGGCAGCCGCGTCGCCGAGCGCATGATCACGCGCGAGGAGGTCGGCTTCATGATCGGCGCCGTCAGCTCCGGCGTCGCCAACGCGATCAGCCAGGTCGCACAGCGCCACGGCGTCGTCTACTTGAACACCAACTCGAGCTCGCCGACGGAGTCGGGCGAGAACTGCCATCGCGTGAAGTTCGTCTGGGACGGCAACGGCAGCAACTTCGCCCAGGCCGCGGTCAAGAACGCCATCGAGAGCTACGGCCCGAAATGGATGCTGCTGACCAACGACTATGTCTGGGGCCACAACACCTCGTCCGCGACCAAGACGCTGCTCGAGCAGTATGGCGGCGAGGTGATGGACGAGATCCTGATCCCGCAGGGCACGCGCGATTTCACCGCGGCGATGATCTCGATCCAGCAGGCGAGCCCGGACGTCGTCGCGGCGGCGGTCGGCGGCGACGACCAGATCGCCATGCGCCAGCAGGTCGCTCAGCTCGGCATGGGCTCGAGCCCGGCCTGGATAAACAATCAGCAGGACTGGCCGGACGTCTACGGCCTGCCGCTCGACAACCTCTTCGGCGTCTTCGGCACCACCTGGTACTACAAGCTCGACCTGCCGGGCGTCGCCGAGTTCGTCCAGCGCTACCAGCAGCGCTATCCCGAGACGAG
>CAZPTD010000158.1:0-9691 GCA_964588915.1 uncultured Neomegalonema sp.
TCCCAGTCGAGAATGCGCGAGAAGGTCTCCGCCCCGATCACCAGCGCGGTCTCGGCCATCCCCGATCGGATGAAGGCGTCCGCCGTCGCCAACGCGTAGATGAAGCCCGAGCAGACCGCCTGCTGATCGAACGCCGCGGCGCGCCGCGCGCCGAGCGCGGCCTGAACGCAGGTCGCGGTCGCCGGAAACGTCTGGTCCGGCGTCGAGGTGGCGACGATGACGAGATCGAGGTCGGCGGCGGCGAAGTCGGACTGATCGAGCGCGCGCTTCGCCGCGGCGATGGCGAGATCGGAGGTCAGTTCGCCCTCGACCGCGACCCGGCGTTCACGGATGCCCGTCCGCTCGACGATCCAGTCGTCGCTCGTGTCGACCATCTCGGCGAGTTCGTGGTTGGTGACCACGCGGTTCGGCAAGTAGCCTCCGCATCCGAGCATTACCGTGCGCGTCGCGCTCATGCCTTCCCCAAACGCCCCGCGGCGGGCTCCGCCGCGGTTTCTGCGCCGCGATACTGCGAATCGCGGACCCGTTTCGCAAGCTCGTCGGCGACGACGCCGGCGAGATCCCGCCGCCCGATCGTCTCGGCGAGCCGAAGCGCGGACGCGAACGCCACCGCGTCGGCCGCGCCATGGCTCTTGACGACGACGCCGTTGAGGCCGAGGAACACGCCGCCATTGACGCGCCTCGGGTCGATCCGTCGGCCGAGCGCCTTGAGCGCGGGAAAGGCGACGAGCGCCGCCGCCTTGCGCGCCCAGGAGCCGCCGAAGGCTTCGCGCGTATAGGACCCGATCAGCCGCGCCGTCCCTTCCGCCGTCTTGAGCGCGATATTGCCGGTGAAGCCGTCCGTCACCACCACGTCGACATCGTCGCTCGGGATCTGATCGCCCTCGATGAAGCCGACGAAGCGGGCCCGGCCGCGGAGCGTCGGCGGCGCTTCGAGCGTCTCGGCCGCCGCGCGCAGCTCGGCGCGGCCCTTGCCCCTTTCCGCCCCGACATTGAGCAGCCCGATCCGCGGCGCCTCGATCCCGAGCGCGAGACGCGCGTAGGCGGCGCCCATCAGCGCGTAGCCGACCAGCGTCTCGGCGTCGGCGTCGAGCCCGGCCCCCATGTCGAGCACGACGTTGTATCCCGCGGCCGAGCGCGACGGCCACAGCGCCGCGATCGCCGGCTTCGGCGCGCCCTCGACCGGCTTGATCCGATAGGACGCCATCGCCATCAGCGCCGCGGTGTTGCCGGCGGACACGGCGACATGAGCCTCGCCCGCGCCCACCGCGTCGAGCGCGCCCCACATGCTCGATCCGCGGCCGCTGCGCAGCGCGTCGCGCGGGCCCGCATCCATCGGCACGACGCTTTCGGCGTTCCTGAGCTCGATGCGGCCGACGCCGGCGGCGCCGAGGCTCGCGGCCTTGGGCGCAAGCTCCTGCGCGTCGCCGAAGACGACGGCGCGCGCGGAGCGCTCGGCGTCGAGAAAGGCGGCGACGGCCTCGAGGGCCGCCTCCGGCCCGTGCTCGCCGCTCATCGCGTCGACGGCCAGGACCAGCTCGCCGGCGCTCGGCGGAGCGCGACGATCCTCCGACTCGCGCCGCGACGCGCGGCGCGGCGCCGCGTCACAAGGATCGTCGGCGTCAAGAGCGCCCGTCGGCGTCACTTCGCGCTCCATTGCCCGACCCTCTCGCAACCAAAGACGGCGCTGCCGCCAAGCGGCGCGCGTCGAGCGACGACGCCCGATCCGATAGAAGATCGGCTTTGGCGCCGGGCCGCGCAAGAGCGCCGGATCGGGCCGCCCGACAAAGAGGCCGCAGAGCGGCTCGGGCGACGCGCTCAGGCCGCGTCGTCTTCGTCGTCGTACTCGTCGATCTTCGGCGCGACGACTTCGCGCCCGGCGTAGTGGCCGCAATCGCCGCAAACGTGATGCGGACGCTTGGGCTCGCCGCAATTCTCGCATTCGTTCACGGTCGGCGCCGCCAGACCGTCATGGGCGCGCCGCATGTTCCGCTTGGCGCGCGTCACCTTTTTGCGTGGGACCGCCATCTCATCGCTCCGTCGCGACAAGTCTCCGACCGCCGCGCTCTCGTCTATTCATCGAAACTCACGAAGAGCGGGTAAATACGGCGCCTGGTCGCCGACGCAAGTCTTTTACGCGGATTCCTGCGGAATTCGTCCCCGCTCGGCCCCGCCCATCGCCCTCAGCTCTCTCGCCGCGGCCGACCGGCCGGCGCCTCGGCGCCCTCCTGCTCCTCCGCGTCGTCCTCGGCGGGCGCGCCGGCGGACGACATCCGCGCCTTGAGCTCCGCGAGCCCGACGAAGGGACGCGCCGCCTCGTCGGTCAGGGGCGGCGCGCCCGGCGGCCCGAAGACGGCGCCCTCGAACCGCGCGCCCGGCGCGCGCGGATAGGGATCGAGCGCGAGGCGCAGCGTCTCGAGCGCGACCTCGCCGAGATCGATCGGATCCGGCGTCGCTTCGATCACCTCCGCGTCGAGATCGAGCTCGGCGGCGAGATCATCGAGATCCGCACGGCCGAGATCGCCCGCCGCGACCGCCGCGCCGAGCCCGAGCGCCGCGTCCTCGGTCTCGGCGTCCGCCGACCAGAGGCGAAGCACCGGCGCGTCGATCGCCTCGGGCGCCGGCTCGAGCGTGACGACGCAGGCCTGCGCCAGGCGCGCGGTCAGACGTCCCTCGAGACGCCAATCGACGCCGTCGCCCGGCGCCAGGACCGCCTCGAGACGCAGCGCGTCGAGCCGCTCCAGGCCGAGCGCCTCTGCGACCGCAGCCCGCTCGGACGCGCTCGCCTGCGCGTCGAACCGCGTCGCGCGGCGGATCGTCGCAAGCTTCTTCGCGGCGATCGGCCTCGAAAAAGGCCCCTTCGCGTCGCGCTCCGATCCCATCATCGTCGAGCTCCCTTCTTCTCTCCGCCGTCGCGGCGCTCGACGCGCTTGCAGTTCCGTCCGCCTGCGGCTAGCTCACTGCCGCGGTTGATCTCGCGTCAAACGAATTCGCCCATCCGCCGCGCGAACGAGCGACCCGGAGGTGTCCATGAGCCAACGAAACGTCAAGTCCTTCCGCTCGGCTCTCTGCGCGGCCGCCGCGGCGCTGGCGCTCGGCGTCGCCGCCTGCAGCCCGATCAAGGAGAGCCACGGCTACACGCCGCGGACGGACGAACTCGACCAGATCTCGGCCGGCGTCGACACGCGCGCCACCGTCGAGCGCAAGCTCGGCCGCCCCTCGACCCTCGGCGCGGTCGAGGACGACGTCTGGCTCTACATCTCGCAACAGACCGAGACGATCGCCTTCTACGAGCGCGAGATCGTCGATCAGCGGGTCGTGCTCGTCGCCTTCGACGAGGCCGGCCGCGTCACGGAAGTCGCGCGCTACGGGCTGGAGGACGGCCGCATCATCGACGTCGTGACCCGCGAGACGCCGACCGGCGGACGACGCCTGACGATTTTGCAGCAGGCCTTCGCCAATGTCGGCCGGTTCACCGGAGAGAACGCGCTTAGCCCCGGCGACGTCGGTCGCCCTTAAGGCGCTCCAGCCGCGCCGCCCGCTTGATCTTAGCGGCGGCGCGCGACCCGGAGCGGCATGCCGCCCTCCGGCCTCAAGGTCATCGTGAGCACCGGCGTCGGCGCCTTCGCGCCCGGCCGCGGCGAGAAGGCGAGCCGCGCCAGGAGCGAGCCGAGGATGATCTCCGCCTCCATGAGCGCGAAGCTCATGCCGATGCAGACCCGCGGACCGGCGCCGAAGGGCAGATAGGCGAAGCGCTCTCGCCGCCGCGCGACGTCCGGCGCGAAGTTTTCCGGGTCGAACTCGTGCGGCCGTTCCCACAAGAGATCGTGCCGATGCAGCGCGTAGATCGGCAGGATGACCGTGTCGCCGGCCCGGATCTCGCGGCCGAGGATCTCGTCCGGCTCGCGCGCCTGACGCGAGAGCATCGCCGCCGGCGGAAAGAGCCGCATCGCCTCGTCGATGATCTGCCTGAGATAGGGCGCGCCGGCGAGCTTGTCGGCCGTCGCCGGCCCGTCGCCGAACGCCGCGCGCGCCTCTGCGGCGGCCCGCGCCTGGATCTCGGGCGCGTTGGCCAGGAGATAGAGCGACCAGCCGAGCGCCAGCGCCGTGGTCTCGTGACCGGCGACGATGAAGGACATCAGATTGTTGCGGATGGTCGCGTCGTCCATCTGCCGGCCGGTCTCGCCGTCGGCGGCGGCGATCAGATAGGCGACGAGATCCTCCGACCGCGCGCCCGCCGCCATCTCCGCCCGGCGCTGCGCGACCAGCTTCGCGACCCTCTCGCTCGTGCCCTGCATGACGTTGCGATGAAGGATCTGCGCCGGACGCGGCAGCCAGTTCGGCGCGCCGGCGATGTCGAGGAGCGAGACGCGGCCGATCGTCTCCATGTAGCGCGTGATCTGCGCGCCGACCTCGCGGCTGTCGAAGCTCGTCTCCTAGCCCGGCGCGCCGGCGCCGATCAGCGCGTCGCAGACGACGTCGAAGGTCGCCGAGATCGTCTCGTCCATCACGTCGACGACGCCGACGCCGTCGAAGCCGTCATCGGCCGCCTTCTCCATCCGCTCGACCGAGCGCGAAGCCGCCGCGGTCATCACCGGCGCCAGCGCCTCGATCTTGCGCGGATTGAAGATCGGCGCCGCCGCCCGCCTTTGCCAGCGCCACTCCTCGCCTTCGGAAGAGAAGATCGAGGCGCCGAGCGCGGGCCGCAGCAGGCGCTGCGTCACGTTGGATTTCGGGTAGTCCTCGACGCGGTCGAGCAGCACGCGCTTCAGCCCGCCCGGATCCATGACCATGTGCCAGCGCACGACGGTGCGCCCGGAGACGATCGGCTGGCGATAGGCGAGCGCCGGGATCGTCTCGAGAATGTTGCGCCGCACCGCGGCGGCGACCTCGACGAGGCTCATCGGCCGGACCGCCGGCTCGACATGCGCCGGACGGAAACGGCGGGACGCGGCGGCGACGCGCGCCCGAGGATGGTCGATCACGGTTCCCGACATGTCGCGCGCTCCTTCTCCGCTTCGCTCCGGCGCGAAAGGTAGCGCGAGATGCGGCGAAACCGAGGCCGGCGGGCGGACCCTACTCGCGATCCGCCGGCCAGGCGATGCGCGGACCGGCGAAGACGTCGAGATGGCCGATCACCGCGCGGTCGCGCTCTCGGGCGCGCCACGGGCCGGCGTCGACGCCGAGCTCGGAGACCGCCCGCGCGATCCCGTCGGCGAGCTCGGACATCAGCGCCCGATCGCGCGGCGCCTCGAGCCGCCAAGGGCTCGGCGCGACGAGGACGCGCCGCCCTTCGCCGCGCAGCCGCTCCGCCAGCGCTTGGGCCGCGGACGGCCCGAGCGCGACCCCCAGCCCCTTGTCGCGCCGCATGTGCCGCCCGAGCGCGTCGAGAACCCGCGCGTCGTCCTCATGCGCCGGCGCCCAGCGCTCGACGCCGTCATAGCTGAGCGCGGCGTAGAGGCAGGCCTCGGCCGGCGTCGCCGCGAGAAGTCGCTCGATCCAGGCCGCCGAGACGAGGTCGTAGAACGCCGAGGCGACGACCGCGTCCGCGCCCTCGACCGCCGCCTCGACGTCTTCGTTGAGATCGACGAGCCTGAGATGGGCGTCGGGCGCCGCCGCGGCCGCAATCTCGAGGAGCGCGCGGTCGTTGTCGACGAGACGCCAGCGCGCGTCCGGAGGCGCCCAGGGTTCGAGCGCCTCGGCGAGCGCGCCGGCGCCGCAACCGAGTTCGACGATGAGCGGCGCCGGCCGCCGCGCGAGACAGGCGCCGAGCGCCGCGAGCAACCCGACGTCGCGCGCCGCCGCGTCCGGCCCCGCGCGCAGGGCGAGCCAATCGGCGCTGAAACCCATGCTCCGTCCTCACGCCTCGCGCCCGAAGGCCCGCCTCAACGCCGCCGCGACCCGGCGCGCCGTCTCCTCGGGCGTCGCGATCCCGTCGCGCGCCGCCCAAACGCGGTCCGACGCCGCCAGCCGCGCGGAGCGGTCGGCGATCAGCGGCCGCATCGCCGCGGCGAGCGCCTCCGACAAGCTATCGTCCTCGCGCCCAGGATCAACGCGCACGCCCGCCGCCGCCGTCTCGCGCGCCGCGCCGCCGGCGACCGCGACGATCGGCAGCCCGCGCAGCGCCGCCTCAGCGATCGCCATGCCGTAGCCCTCATAGGCCGCCGCGCTGACGAAGAGATCCGCCGCGCGATACGCCGCCGCGACCGCGTCGGACGAGAGCGCGCCGGCGATCTCGATCCGGTCGCGGACGCCGTGGACCGCCGAGGCGGCCAGGCTCGCCTCGAGCCGCGTCGCCTCGAGCGGGTCGGCGTCGGCAGGTCCGACGAGCCGGAAGCGCCAATCGAGATCCGCGAGCCTCGCGAGGGCGCCGATCAGCTCCGGAAAGCGCTTGCGCCGGATGACCGCGCCGACGCCGAGGATGCGCGGCGGATCGCCGTCGAGCGGCGCGCGGTCGGCGCGCTCGAAGCCGGGCGGCGCGACCGTGATCCGCTCCGGCGCGACGTCGTAGTCGGCGGCGAGCGTCGCGGCGGTGGTCTCGCTGGTCGCGACGACGCCGGCCGCGACCGAGAGCGCCGCCCGCTCCGTCGCGCGGAGATGCGCGGCCCGCGCCGGCGACAGCCCGGTCTCGAGCGCCAAGGGATGATGGACCAGCGCCACGGTCCGCTCGCCCACCCCGCGCGCCAGCGCCTCGGGCAACGCGCCATAGGCGAGGCCGTCGATCAGGAGCGGCCCCTCCCAGGCGCCGAGACGCGCCGCGACCTCGGCCCAGACGCCCGGATCGGCCGCCGCGCCGACGCCGCCCGGAAACGGAAAGCCGCCGGGCAGCTCGATCGGCTCCAGCGTCACGCCCGCCGCCGGCGCATGCGCGATGAGCGCCCGATCATAGAGATAGCCGCCGCTCAGAGCCGTCGCGATCGGCCCGGGAATGGCGAACCCGACGCGCACGGGTCAGCCGCCGGCGGCCGGCGCGCCTTCGTAGGACGCGCGGGCGATGTCGCTCTCATGCAGCGTGACGCGGATCTTGGCGATGGTCTCGGCGCCCGGCCCGAGCCTTCCGTCGCGAAGCGCCGCCGCCATCCGGTCGAAGATCCAGCGCGAGAGGAACTCGGTCGTGGTGACTTGGCCGGCGAATTCCGGCAGCGCGTCGAGATTCTGGTAGTTTAGCGGGCCGAGAGCCGCCTTCAGCGCCTCGATCGCGCGGCCGATATCGACGACGACGCCGTCCGGCCCGAGCGTCTCGGCGAAGAAGGCGACGTCGACCACATAGGTCGCGCCGTGGAGGCCCTGCGCCGGCCCGAAGATCTCTCCGGGCAGGCTGTGGGCGATCATGATCCGGTCGCGCACTTCGACGGCGTACATCGGCGTCACTCCGTTCGCGTCAATCGCGCCGCGCGAAGAGCGCGCCGGCGACGCCCGGCAGCGCGGCGCAGCCGAGCGCGATCCAATTCGAGGTCGACCAGTCGATATTCAGCATCCGATCGGCGAAGCTCTCGGCGCTTTCGGCGTCGGTCGGCGCTTGCTCGAACACGAAAACGACGCTGTAGACCGCGCCGAGCAGCAAGCCGAGCATCGACAGACCCGCGGCGATCCCCGCGCGCCCGCGCGCCGCCAGCATCGCCACGAACCCCACGATCGCGCCAATCAATGTGAACACCGCCCACTCCCCTTCTCGTCGGCCGGCTCGCTCGCCGGATATCGCAACACCACGCCGATCGCCGCGCGGTCCGCGAACGCGTCCGGCAACTCGGACGGCGCGTCTTCGAAAGCGATCTCGCGCGAGATCAGCGCGTCGTAGCGAGGATCGCCGAGGACCTCAACGGCCTTGGCGAGCCGGCGGCGATGCGGCCAGCGCGGGCGGCGCGTCGGCGCGACCCGGCCGACCTGGCTCGAGACGAGCCGAAGCCGGCGGCTGTGGAAGACGCCGCCGAGCGGAACCGCCGTCGCGCCGGCGCCGTGCCAGCTCGCCTCGACGATCGTCGCCTCCTCGCCGGCGAGGCCGAGGGCGGTCTCGAGCCCGGACGCGGTCGCGCTCGTATGGAAGACGACGTCCGCCTGATGGTCGTCGGGCGCGCCGGCCGGCGCCGCGAAGGCGGCTCCGAACGCTTCGGCGACGGCGCGGCGCCCGGGTTCGGGATCGACGACCAGGACCTCCGCGCCCGGCAATCGCGCGGCCAGCGACGCGACGAGCGCGCCGACGACGCCGCATCCGACGACGGCGATCCGGTCGCCCGGCCCGGCGCCGCCGTCCCAGAGCGCGTTGAGCGCCGTCTCCATATTCGCCGCCAAGCTCGCCCGCCGGCTCGGCATCCCGTCCGGCAGCGGCGTCAACGCGTCCACCGGCAGGAGATGCCGCGTCCGATGCGGCGCGAGCGCGAAGCAGCGCCGGCCGATCCAGTCCGCGGGCCCGTCCTCGACGACGCCGACGGCGGCGTAGCCGTAGACGACCGGATGCGGAAACGCGCCGATCTGACCGGGCGCCCGCATCCGCCCGTATTCGCTCGGCGGCACGCGGCCCTCGAACACCAGCCTCTCGGTGCCGCGACTGACGCCCGAATAGAGCGTGCGCAGAAGCGCCTCGCCCGCTCGCGGGCGCGCGAGCGGCGGCGCGTCCTCGATCTCAATCGCGTGAGGCGCTTTGTATAGGACCTGTTTCACCATCTCTTTGACGTATTTGGCCTCGCGTATGCGGCGTTCGCGGCGCCTTTCGCAGATGCGAGAAGAGCGCAGATAGGGTATCGCGACGCTGGGCGATAGCAAGCAATGGGCGCTTCGGCGCGCCCGAGCGAGGAGTGCGGTCGAATGGTCGAGACGGCGGAGTATGCGGACGCGAAAGCGACGGAGCGCCTCGCCGCCTCCGAGTCGATCGACTCCGTCGCCAGCGTCGGCGCGGACGTCGTCCGGATCGGCGCGTCGCGGACGCCGGCGGGCCTTCAGCGCGTCGGCGCGCTGCGCTGGCGCCGCGCCGCGCTGATCACGCTCGTCGCGCTCACCTTCGCCGCCTTCGCCTATGGCGTCGGAACGGTGCTCGGCGGCGGCGGATGGAGCGCGATCGACGTGGCGCTCTATGTCTGCATCCTCGTCAGCGCGCCTTGGACCATCCTCGGCTGCTGGAACGCGCTGATCGGGCTGGCCCTCCTTCGTTTCACCAAGACGCCGCTCCGCCTCGTCGCGCCCTTCGCCGAGGACGACCCCGACGCGCACGCTCGGCCGATCGCCGGGCGCGTCGCCGTGCTGATGGCGCTCAGGAACGAGGACGTCGAGCGCGCCTATCAGCGGCTCGTGGCGATGCGCGAGAGCCTGGACGCGACCGGCGACGGCGCCGCCTTCGATTTCTTCGTCCTCTCCGACAGCAACGATCCCGAGATCATCGCCCGCGAGGAAGCGCTGTTCGCCGCCAACAAGCCGGCGCTCGACGGGCTCGGAACGGCGACCTACCGCCGCCGCGTCGAGAACACCGGCTTCAAGGCCGGCAACATCGCCGACTTTCTCGAGCGCTGGGGCGACGGCTACGATCTCATGCTGCCGCTCGACGCCGACAGCGCGATGGCGGGCGAGCTCATCGTCAAGATGACGCGGATGATGGAGCGGCATCCGAAGATCGGCATTCTTCAGAGCCTCGCCGTCGGCGCGCCGGCCGTCAGCCCGTTCGCCCGCCTCTTCCAGTTCGGCATGCGCCACGGCATGCGCA
>CAZPTD010000159.1:0-9616 GCA_964588915.1 uncultured Neomegalonema sp.
GTGGCCGGCGGCCTTCAACTCGGCCTTCAGCGTATGGAAGATCTCAGCCCCGCACCGAAGCGCCTCCGCGAACGCCTCGGCGCCGACCGGCATGATCATGAATTCCTGGATGTCGATCGGATTGTCCGCATGCGCGCCGCCATTGATGATGTTCATCATCGGAACCGGCATGACGCGCGCGGAGACGCCGCCGATATAGCGATAGAGCGGCAGGCCGACGCTCTCCGCCGCCGCCTTCGCGACCGCCAGCGACACCGCGAGGATGGCGTTGGCGCCGCGCCGGCCCTTGTTGGGCGCGCCGTCGATCTCGACCATCATCGCGTCGATGAGCGTCTGCTCGGTTGCGTCGGCGCCGACGATCGCGTCGAAGATCTCGCCATTGGCCGCGTCGACCGCGTTCCGCACGCCCTTGCCGCCGAAGCGCGCGGCGTCGCCGTCGCGGCGCTCGACCGCCTCATAGGCGCCCGTCGAGGCGCCCGACGGCGCGGCGGCGCGGCCGAAGCTGCCGTCCTCCAGGATGACGTCGGCCTCGACGGTCGGGTTGCCGCGGCTGTCCAAGATCTCGCGGGCGGTGATATCGACAATGGCGCTCATCGGTCGCTCCTCCATGCGCGCGTCGCGCGAGCCGCGTGTCCGAGAAGCCCGCGCTCCGCGCCGAAATTCTTCGCTCGCCGCCTCGCAGCGCCGTCAGCTCTTTTGCGCCGCGGCGTCGTCCGGATCGTCGTCCTCGGCGTCTTCGAGCTTCTCGGCGAAGAGCTCGAGCCGATGTCCGACGAGCTTGTAGCCGAGCCGTTCGGCGACCTTCTTCTGCAGCCGCTCGATATCCTCGTCAACGAACTCGATCACGTCGCCGCTGTTGACGTCGATCAGATGGTCGTGGTGCTCGCGCTCGGCGTCCTCGTAGCGCGCGCGGCCGTCGCGGAAGTCGAGCCGCTCGATGATGCCGTTCTCCTCGAAGAGCCGAACGGTGCGGTAGACGGTGGCGATCGAGATCTTCGGATCGATCTCGGCGGCGCGGCGGTAGAGCTCCTCGGCGTCGGGGTGGTCGGTGGATTCGGAGAGCGCGCGAGCGACGACGCGCCGCTGCTCGGTCATGCGCAGGCCCTGGGCCTCGCAGCGCGCGAGAATGTCCTCTTCCGTCATCCCAGCCTCGTCTCGGCGGCGCTCGTCAACTGACGGACCATATCGCCCGGCGCCGGTTTCAACAACACATTGTCGTCGCGGGCGTTTTAGACGCGATACTTAGACGCGAGCCGCCAGACTATGGCCGCAGCCGCGGTCCGGGTGATCGCGGCTCGCCGCGCTCGCGGACTTTCTCGGCGTCCCAATGCCGGTCCATCTCCTCGAGCGTCGCGTCTTCGGGACGGCGGCCCTCGGCGGCGAGCGCGGCCTCGATCGCCCGGAAGCGGCGCGTGAACTTGGCGTTGGCGTCGCGCAGCGCCGCTTCGGGATCGATCTTCAGCCAGCGCGCGAGATTGGCGACGACGAAGAGAAGATCGCCGAGCTCTTCCGCCAGCGCCGCCCGTCGCGCCGAGCGCGTCTCCGCGCTCGCGGAGAGGAGGGCGGCGCGCGCCTCGGCGAGCTCGCGGGACTCCTCGGCGATCTTATCGACGACCGCGTCGATCTCCGGCCAGTCGAAGCCGACCTTCGCCGCCCGCTTCTGCAGCTCGACCGCGCGCGCGAGCGCCGGCAGCGCGACAGGCGTCCCGTCGAGCGCGCTGTCGCCGGCCGGCCTCGGCGGCTTCAGCCGGCGCTCCTCGGCCTTCATCGTCTCCCAATCGGGCTGCGCCTCGGCGTCGCCGAAGACGTGCGGATGGCGCCGGATCATCTTCTCGCTCACGGCGCGGAGCACGTCCGCCAGCGTGAAGGCGCCGCGCTCGGCCGCGATCTGGGCGTGATAGACGACTTGGAGCTGCAGATCGCCGAGCTCGTCGCAGAGGTCGTCCATATCGCCGCGCTCGATCGCGTCGGCGACCTCATACGCCTCCTCGATGGTGTAGGGCGCGATCGTCTCGAAGGTCTGCTCGACGTCCCAGGCGCAGCCGCCTTCGGGATCGCGCAGCCGCTCCATGATCTCCTCGAGGCGCGCAAGGCCCGACGGCGCGTCGGGCGCGTCCTTCAGGATCCGCGCGTCGCTCGCGCGCAGCCGGTCGGATTTCTCGGCGCCCATGCCGCCCCCTTTTCGTCCTGATCCGTCGGTTCGATAATCGAAATTATGGTGCGAGAGCCGATGCGCCGCGCGCCGTCGGTCACTCCGCCGCGGCCTCGCGCGCGCCGGTCGGCGTCAGCCGCTCGCCGAACCGCTTCTCGAATCGGCCGAGCTGCAGCCCGTTCATCCTGAGCCTCAGCCGCACCGCGCCGTCCGCGTCCTCTCGCGAGAGCACGCAGCCCTCCGCATGCAGCCAGGCGAGCGCGGCGCCGGCGCTCGCGCTCAAGCTCAGCTCGTATTCGGACGCGTCGCGCTCCAGCCGCGTCTCGATTTCCGCGAGCAGCGCCTCGACGCCCTCGCCGCTCCGCGCCGAGAGGCAGACCGCGTTCGCGTCCCGCGCCGCCTCGTTGAGCGCCGCGCGGCGCTCGTCCTCGGGCAAGAGATCGATCTTGTTGCGCGCCTCGAGCAGGTTCGCCCGCGCCGCCTCGCCGACGCCGAGCGCGCCCAAAACGTCGAGCACGTCGCGCCGCTGCGCCTCGGTCTCGGGATCGGCGACGTCGCGCACATGGAGGATGAGATCCGCCTCCAGAACCTCCTCCAAGGTCGCGCGGAACGCGGCGACGAGCTGCGTCGGCAGATCCGAGATGAAGCCGACCGTGTCCGAGAGGATGATCTCGCGGCCGCGCGGCAGGCGCACGGCGCGCATCGAGGGATCGAGCGTCGCGAAGAGCATGTCCTTGGCGAGCACGCCGGCCTCGGTCAGCCGGTTGAAGAGCGTCGACTTGCCGGCGTTGGTGTAGCCGACGAGCGCGACGACGGCGCGCGGCGCCCGCTTGCGCGCGGCGCGGTGGAGCTCGCGCGTCTGCGCCACCTTCTCGAGCCGGCGCTTGAGGCGCAGAATCTTCTCCGAGATGACCCGCCGATCCGCCTCCATCTGCGTCTCGCCCGGACCGCCCATGAAGCCGGCGCCGCCGCGCTGGCGCTCGAGATGCGTCCAGCTGCGGACGAGGCGGCTCTTCTGGAACTCGAGATGCGCCAGATCGACCTGCAGCACGCCCTCGCGCGTCTGCGCGCGGTCGCCGAAGATCTCGAGGATGAGCGCGGTTCGGTCGAGCACCTTGACCTTCCAGGCGCGCTCGAGATTGCGCTGCTGGATCGGCGTGAGCGGCGCGTCGACGATGGCGAGCTCCGCCTCCTCCTCGGCGATCCGCGCGCCGAGATCCTCGACCCGGCCGGGTCCGAGCAACGTCGCCGCGCGCGGCGCGACCACCGGCACGATCTCGCTGAAGGCGATGTCGAGATCGAGCGCTTCGGCCAGGCCGACCGCTTCGGCCAGCCGGCCCTCGGCGGCTCGGCGCGGCGCTTCGCTGCGCCGCGTCATCTCGGGGTGCAGAACGACCGCGCGCAATCCGGACGCGCCGTCTATGCCGTTCGCGGCGCTCACGCGGGCGCCCGCATCGCTCTCGGCGCGATCTCGGTCATCGGGTCACCGTTCGGAACCGGACTCATCTTGTTCGTAGAGGTTGATGGGTTGGGCCGGCATGATGGTGGAGATGGCGTGCTTGTAGACGAGCTGCGACTGGCCGTCGCGCCGCAGCAAGACGCAGAAATTGTCGAACCAAGTTAGAATGCCCTGCAATTTCACGCCATTCACCAAGAACACCGTAACCGGGACTTTCTGCTTGCGGATGTGGTTGAGAAAGACGTCCTGTAGGTTCTGGCGTTCAGTCGACATATCCACGCGATCCTGTATTTTCCTCCGACCCGCCGACGCGCTCGATGCGGTTGCGGTGTCGGCCGGCGCCGCGGCGCGTCTTCATCATCGGCCTTTCTCGGCGCGCGTCCAGCCTCCATCACCGCCCCCATTGACATAAGGCGTCCTAGCATGCGCCGCACCGGGTCGGAACCGCTTTCGCGATCGGCCGCTCGGCTTAGAAGAACTCGAGGCCGACCCGAAAGAGGCTCTCGACCTCTTTCAGATCCCGCTTGATCGAGAACATCACCACGGTGTCGCCGGCCTCGATCATCGTGTCGCCGTCCGGCGTCACGAGCTGGCCGTTCGAGAGCACCGCGCCGATGGCCGCGCCGCTCGGCAATTCGAGATCGCGCACCCGCTTGCCCGCCATCGGCGAGGTCGCGAGCACCTGGGCCTCGAAGAGCTCGCCCGCGCCGTCGCCGATCGTGTGCAGCGCCCGAATGCGGCCGCGGCGCACATGGCGCAGGATCGTCGAGACCGTCGTCGCCCGCGGATTGACGAAGGCGTCGATGCCGAGCGGCCCGGCCAGCGGACCGAGGCTCGGATCGTTGGTGAGCGCCATCGCCCGGCGCGCGCCCATCTGCTTGGCGAGCGCCGCGCAGAGCACGTTCACCCGGTCGTCCTGCGTCAGCGTCACCACGGTCTGCGCGTCGGCGACGTTGGCTTCGTCGAGGATCTCCGCCGAGAGCCCGTCGCCATGGATGACGATCGTGCGCTCCAGCTGCTCGGCCGCGCGCTCGGCTCGGAGCCGATCGTACTCGATCAGCTTGGCGCGCATCTCCGACTTCTCGAGCCGCACCGCGACCTGGACGCCGATATTGCCGGCGCCGACGAGCAGAACCCGGTTGCCGACGTCCTCGGTCTCGCCGAAGAGCTCGAGCGCCCGGCGCACATGCTTCTGGTCGACGACGAGATAGGCTTCGTCGCCCGGAAAGAGTTGATCCTCCGGCTTGGCGCTTCTGAGCCGCCCGTCGCGGACGAAGGCGACGATCCGCGCGCGCAAGCCCGGAAAGAGATCGGCGAGCTGGCGCAGCGGCGTGTTCGAGATCGGCGCCTCCTGCGAGAGCTTGGCGCCGAGCGCCTCGACGCGGCCGTCGAGAAACGGCGTGTTGTCGAAGGCCGCCGGCGCGCTCAGGCGCCGCAGCACCACCTGGGCGACCTCGATCTCCGGCGAGATGATGACGTCGATCGGCATGTGGTCGCGCCGGAACATGTCGCTCCATTGCGGCTGGAGATATTCCTGTGAGCGCACCCGCGCGATCTTGCGCGGCACCTCGAAGAGCGTGTGCGCGACTTGGCAGGCGACCATGTTGACTTCGTCGGAATAGGTCGCGGCGATCAGCATGTCCGCGTCGCCGGCGCCGGCGCGCTCGAGCGTGTCGGGATGCGACGCGTGCCCGGCGACGCCGCGCACGTCGAGCGTCTCGGCCGCCTTCGCGACCAGCTCGGCGTTGACGTCGAGAATCGCGACGTCGTTGTTCTCCGACGCGAGGTGGCGCGCGATTTGGAATCCGACTTGGCCGGCGCCGCAGATGATGACGCGCATGGACGTCCTTTCAGGTGGTCAGCGCCGAGTGTCGAGTGTTCAGTCCGCCGCGACCCGGCGCTGATCGCTGAGCACTGACCACTGAGCACTGACCACCGACCACTGACCACAGTTCACTGATCGCCGACCATCTCGTCCGAATGCCGCGCGATGCGGCCGCCGCGGCGGTTGGCCGTCGCGACGCCGAGCGACTTCAGCTTGCGGTGCAGCGCCGAGCGCTCCATGCCGACGAATTCCGCCGTGCGTGAGATATTGCCGCCGAAACGGTTGATCTGCGCGATCAGATACTCGCGCTCGAACGCCTCGCGCGCCTCTCTGAGCGGCAGGCCGACCAGCGAGATGTCGAGCACGCCGCCGCCCGACTCGTCGCCGCCCGTGATCTCGGGCGGCAGGTCGTCGGCGGAAATCGGATCGCTCTTGGCGCCGCGCTCGCCCTCCTCGCTCTGCGCGCCGCCGAGGATCAGGATCCGCTCGACGATGTTCTTGAGCTGCCGCACGTTGCCGGGCCAGGAGAAGGCCTGGAGCGCCGCGAGCGCGTCCTGGCCGAATTTGCGCGTCGGCAGGCCCTGCTCATGATTGAGCCGGGCGACGAAATGCTCGATGAGCTCGGGCACGTCTTCGCGCCGCTCCGAGAGGTTCGGCGTCTCGATCGGCACGACGTTGAGCCGGTGATAGAGATCCTCGCGGAAGCGGCTCGCTTCGATCTCCGCGGCGAGATCGGAGGTGGTGGCCGACACGATCCTGAGATCGACGCGCACGGTGTTGACGCCGCCGACGCGCGTGAAGCTCTGGTCGACGAGCACGCGCAGGATCTTCGATTGGGTCCCGAGCGGCATGTCCGCGACCTCGTCGAAGAAGAGCGTGCCGCCATGGGCGCGTTCGAGCAGGCCCGGCGTGACGGCGCCGTCGCGCTCCTCGCCGAACAGCGTGCGCTCCATCTGCGTCGGCTCGACCGAGGCCGAGTTGACGACGACGAAGGGCTGATTGGCGCGTTTCGAGTTGGCGTGCAGGAACCGGGCGGCGACCTCCTTGCCCGAGCCCGGCGCGCCGTTGAAGAGAACGCGGCTGTTGGTCGGCGCCACGCGCAGGAGCGACTGGCGCAGCTGCGTCATCGACGGCGAGCGGCCGATGAGCTCGACCTCGCGCCGCTCGCGGGCGCGCAGGTCCGACACCTCCCGGCGCAGCCGCGAGGCCTCGAGCGCCCGGCTGACGGCGACAAGAAGATGATCGAGCTTGAACGGCTTCTCGATGAAGTCGTAGGCGCCCTGCTTGATCGCCGCGACGGCGACCTCGATGTTGCCGTGGCCGCTGATGATCAGCACCGGCAGGTCGGGATCGTCGCGCTTGACGGTCTTCAGCACCTCGATGCCGTCCATCCGGCTGCCCTGAAGCCAGATGTCGAGGATGATCAGATCCGGCCTTCGCTTGGAGATCTCGCCGAACGCGCCGTCGGCCGTCTCGGCCATGCGGCAGGTGTGGCCCTCGTCGGTGAGAATATCTCCGAGAAGGGTTCGAATATCGGGCTCGTCGTCCACGATTAAGACATCCGCCATGACCGCTCCTCAACCTCCAAGTTTTTGCTCGTCCTTAGATTCTCAACGCCTGTTTCTTCACTTCGTTCTTGCTTCTTCGTTCTTGGTTCGCTCGGCGCCGCGCTGGTTAACTCGCCGCTACGTCTGCAATCTCGGCGCCGTCTTCGCTCGGCCCGCCCCGCTCCCGCAGCGCGGCGCTCGGCAAGGGCAGCGTGATGCGCGCCGCCGCGCCCGGCCGATCGCCGGGCGTAAAGGGCTCGGCCTCGCCGAGCTCGAACAGCCCGTGATGCTCCTCGACGATCTTGGCGACGATCGCGAGACCGAGGCCGGTGCCCTTCTCCCGCGTCGTCACGTAAGGCTCGAGAAGGCGGCGCCGGTCGCGGGCCGGCAGGCCGACGCCGTTGTCGGATATCGTGATCAACGCCCGGTCCTCGCCGCCCGCAAGCGCGACGCGGATCTCGGGCGCGTACGCGCCGCCCTCCGGCGCCCCCTCGCCTTCCTCGGCGCGCGCCGCCTGCTCCAGCCGAGCGTCGATCGCGTCGGCGGCGTTCTGCAAGAGATTGGTCAGCGCCTGATGCAAATGCCCGCGATCGCAGCGGACGAGCAGGCGCGACTCCGCGACCCCGCTCAGATCGAGCGCGTATGCGATGTCCTCGCGCGCCTCCTCCTGAAGCGAGATCGCCTGGCGCGCCACGTCGACGATATTCTCCTCGGCCATGGTCGGCGTCGGCATCTTGGCGAAGCGCGAGAACGCCTCGACCATTCGGCGGATCTCGCCCGTCTGGCGCACGATCGTCTCGGTGTAGCGCTCGAAGCTCTCGGCGTCCTCGCCGAGCCGCGCGCTGTATTTGCGCCGGAGCCGCTCGGCGGCGAGCTGGATCGGCGTGAGCGGATTCTTGATCTCGTGCGCGATGCGCCGCGCGACGTCGCCCCAGGCGGCGAGGCGCTGGGCCGAGACGAGGGCGGTGAGGTCGTCGAGCGTCACCACGAAGCCGCCCTCGCCGCCGCGGCGCCGGGCGACCCGCGCCTGCGTCGTGATCCGGGCCATCAGCTCGAGCTCCTCGCCGCCGCGCAGGATGCGCACCGGGCGCTCGACGCCGAGCGCCGGATCGAAGCTGGCGTCCTGAAAGAGCGGCTTGAACTCGGGCGCGACGTCGGTCAGCGACCGGCCGACCGATCCCTCGGGATCCAGTCCGAGAAGCCGCGCCGCCGGTTCGTTCATCAGGCGGATGCGGCCGTCGGCGTCGAGACCGACCACGCCGGCGGAGACGCCCGAGAGCACCGCTTCGCTGAAGAGGCGCCGCTGCTCGGATTCGGCGTTCGCCGCCTTCAGCGCCTCCTGCTTGCGCTGCACCTCCTCGGTCATGCGGTTGAAGACGCGGCTGAGCAGCGCGATCTCGTCGTCGCCCTTCTCCTCCTTGACGCGCGTGACGAGATCGCCGGCGCGCACCCGCTGCGCCGCCGCGGCGAGCCGGCCGATCGGCTTCATCAAGCGTTCGGCGAACCAGAGGCCGGCGTAGATCGCCGCCGTCAGGATGAGGAGCGCGAAGCCGAGATAGAAGGCGGCGATCTGAGCCACCTCCGCGTCCTGCTCGCGTTCGAGCTGCTGATACTCGCGAATCGCGACTTCGGCGTTCTCGCGGGTCTCGAACACGGCGCCGTCGATCGGCCGCGAGACGTAGAGCAGCGCGCCGCGATAGAAGGGATCGAGCTGCAAGAGCGCTCTGAACTCGCCGGCCGCGTCGTCCGGCCGGATGACGACCCTGCCCTCCTGGGCGCTCGAGATCTCGTCCGCCGAGGGCGGGATGTAGTCGAAGGCGAAGGTGTCGAGCCCGCGCGCGATGATCTCGCCTTCAGGGCTGATGACGAAGGCGTGCGAGAAGCCGGCCTCCACGGCGGCGCTGTCGAGGCGCTGAACGAAATTCCGGTCCCTGACGCCGCTCACCAGCCCGACCGCGTCGTTGAGCGCCTGGGCGACGGCGATCGACTGTCCCTGCGTCGCCTCGACGAGCTCGCGCTCATAGGCGTCGGCGGCGTCCGTCGAGCCCTCGACGAGCCCGCTGATCCGGTTGGTGAACCAGGCCTCGACGCGGGACTGAATCGCGAAGAAGAACAGGATCGCGACGAGGATCGTCGGCAACGCGGCGACGCCGATGAAGACGGCGACCATCCTGCCATGGAGCCGCGACCCGGCCGAGCGCGCTCGGCGGGCGATGGCGATCCGCGCGATTTGCAGCGCGACCAGCGCCATCAGCGCCACGAGATAGCAGATGTCGAGCACGATCAGCAGGCGAAACCAGAAGATCGGCGTCGGATCCGCCTCGTAGACCGAATAGGTCAGAAGCGCGAGAATCGGCCCGGTGAAGGCGAGCGCGGCGACGAGCATCGCCGACGGGCGTTGCGGCAGCGCGCGAGCGATCCAGCTCGGCCGCCGCTCGCCGTCCGCCCGGCGCTGGGCCAGGGCGTCGCGGCTCGCCGCGAGGGCCCGGTCCGCCGCGTCGCGCGCCCGACGCGCGGCGTCGACCGCGAGCTCCGCCGCGCGGCGACCGGCCGCGCGCGCGCCGTCGGCCACCGGCGTCGCCGCAGGCTCCGAGACCGCGTACTCGGCGCGCCTCGCCCGATCGGCCCGCGAC
>CAZPTD010000160.1:0-9603 GCA_964588915.1 uncultured Neomegalonema sp.
CCTGCCATGGCCGACCCTCATTGAAACGCTTTTGCAGAACCTTCCGGACACTACCGATCCTGCTCTAGGCCGACGCCTGGAAGGCGAGCGTCTCGACGTTCGCCGCGTCCGGCCCTACCGAGCCGCCGAGTTCTTGCGCAGATAGACGTAGAACGCGCCGCCGCCGCCATGGCTGACATGCGCCGGGTAGACGCCGACGACGAGCCCGCCGATCGGCGGGCTGGCGAGCCATTGCGGCGCGTGGGACTTGAGAACCCCTTCGCCCGGCTCCGGCTCGCGCCATCGGCCGGCCTCGGGCGCGCGCGGACGGCCGCCCTTGCCGGTGATCACGAGAACGCAGCGCAGGCCCGAGGCGTGGCTCCGCTGGACGAAACCGATGAGCGCCTGATGGGCGCGCGCCGCCGTCATGCCGTGCAGGTCGATCCGCGCGTCGGGCGCGATCTTGCCGCGCCGGAGGCGCTCGGCGGTGCGACGGTCGAGGCCGGGCGTCGAGGGCGACAGCGCGCCGACCGTCCGGCGCGGAACCGGCGCCGCGGCCGACGGCGCAGTCCGAGCTTCCGGCCGAACGACGCGCGTCTCCTGTCGAGGCGGCGTCGTCGAAGCCGGGGCGGGCTCGCTCGGCGTCGCCGCCTTGGGCCGAGACCCCGCGACGTCGCTCTCGGGCGTCCGATCGGCGCGCTTCACCGAGCCGACGACTCGCCGCCAAAGCGCGATATCCTCTTCGCTCAGCGCCTTGCCGCCTCTCGCCCGCGCGCCCGACGACGCCGAGCTCTTCGGCGCGTCGTCCTCGGGCGCGGCCTCTCCGCCCCGACGCGGACGGCCGGAGCGGCGCCCGACGCTCACCGGCGCCCGCGCCCGATCAGCCGCTGCACCGTCGCCGTCGGCAAGAGAACGGTCATGTCGCCGTCGTACCGCATCCGCCCGGCCTGGGCGCCGGCTTGATCGCCGGTGCCCCAGAAGAGATCGGCGCGCTGGACGCCCTGGATCGCGCTGCCGGTGTCCTGCGCGACCACCAGCCGACGGATCGGACCGGTCGGGCTGCCGTCGGTCATCAGCCAGACCGGCGCGCCGAGCGGCGTGAAGCGGCGGTCGACGGCGATGCTGCGTCCGTCGGTCAGCTGCACGCCGAGCGCGCCGACCGGTCCGCGCCGCGGATCGAGGCCGCTGACCTCGCGGAAGAAAATGAAGCTGCGGTTGGTCGAAAGCAGCTCCATCCCGGAAGTCGGATTGGCGCGGACGTAGTTCTGGATCACTTGCGCCGAAGCGCGGCCTTCCGTCGTCAGGCCGCGGCGAATCATCTCGCGGCCGACGGAGCTGTAGGGATGGCCGTTCTTCGCCGAGAAGGCGACGCGCGTCGTGCTGCCGTCCGGGAAGCGCAGCCGGCCGGAGCCCTGGACATGCAGGAAGAACAGGTCGACCGCGTCGTTGAGATAGGCGATCTCGAGGCCGCGACCGGCGAGCGCGCCGCGATAGATGTCGCCGCGCGTGAGATAGGGCTGCAGACGGCCGCCCGTGACGACGCCGTATTGGCCGCCTTCGCTCACCACCTCGGGCGGCCGCGCGTAAAGCGGATGCACATAGGCGCCGCCCGGCACGCGCGACGCGTAGAGCTCGGGCTCGAAATAGGAGGTGACGAGCGCGCGCTCGCCCGGCGCAAGACGCACGGGCTGAAACGCGAGCTCGAAGAAGGCGCGCGCCGCCCTCGGATCGACGTCGCGGGCGGCCACGCAGGCCGGCCGCCAATCCTCGATCCGGCTGGCGAGGCCGCCGAGCACCGTCGCCGAGTTGAGCGTCAGGATCTTCTCGCAGGAGACCTGGAACGCCCGCAGCGCCGCCGAGTGATCGTCGGCCGCCCAGCCCGGCAGCATGTCGTAGCTGACGATCTGAACCGCGACATTGCGCTCCGGCTCGACATAGACCTGGCCGGCCGCGAGACCGTAGTCGCGTTGAATGAGACCCGACCCGGCCATCGCCGCGTCGATTTCGCCCCGAAGGACGTCGGCGTCTCTCCTGCCTGACGATGAGCAAGCCGCCAATGCGGCCATCGCGAGGATGGCCCAAGAAAGTCGCCGATAAGAACGCATGTCACTCGCCTGTTGCCGTCAACGTCCAATTCGGATCCGGCGCACCGAGCATGCGAGTGTAAGTCCAGACGTCGCTGACCCTGCGGACGGCGGACGCGTCGCCTTCGACCACCGCGCCTTCCGCGTTCTTCGTGACGGAGATGACGTCCGCCGCGTACCGCACCGAGATCTCGGCGGTTCCCGCGGCGTGGTTCACCTGCGCCTCGACCAGCTGAGCCGACTCGAGTCCCACGAATCGCATCTCGATAACCAAACCACGGCTCTTTCTTTGCGCGATGGCCTCTGAAAATGCGGTGAACACGTCCGGCGCCAGGAACGGTTTCAACGTCTCCGTGTCGCCGTTGTTGAACGCGGTGAGCAGCATCTCGTAGGCGCCGCGCGCGCCGTCCATGAAACCGCCGACGCTGAAGCCCGGCTCCGCCTGCTTGATCGTCATCAGGCCAGCGGCCAGCGGCGTGCCGGCGTCCGCATAGGCCAGAACGTCCGCGTCCGGCTGCCCGGGATTGTGCGGAGGCCTTGCGCCCGGAAAAGGCGTCACCACGTCGTCCGAGTTGCTCGGCGTCTCGCGCTGACGCACGAATTTTTCCGGATCCTCGAAGCCGGTGCGCTCTCCGAGGACGTTGCGAAGGCGAAAGAGGAGGAAACCTGCGATCGCCGCTAGTACGATCGTGATAAGAAGTTCGTTGTCGCTCATGCCGCTTGCGCCGCTCCTTTTGCCGCCTCGTTGTGTGCCTGCCGGCGCTCCAGTGCGCCTGAGACAGGGCCTTGCGCTCGATGTATGTAACCGAGGCGCGCAAGTCCACGCGGCATGCTCAAAGCATTTGCATCAGCGTGCGCGCCTTCAGCGTCGAGCGCGATCGCCCAAACGTCGGACCTGACTATGCCATTATTCCTTCTCCTGCTCACCATTCCATTGATCGAGATCGGTCTCTTCATCGCGATCGGCGGCGAAATCGGGCTTTGGCCGACGCTGGCGGTGGTCGTGATCACCGCGATCGTCGGCGCCGCGGCGATTCGCTCGCAGGGCAAGAGCGTGCTCAAAGATCTCGGACGCCTGGACGATCCGAAGAAGGCGACGGCGGCGGTCCTCAACGGCGCGTTCATCGTCGTCGCCGGTCTGCTGCTGCTCACGCCCGGCTTCTTGACCGATTCGATCGGCCTCTCGCTCTTGGTTCCGCCGGTCCGGGCTTGGATCGCGCGGCGCCTGGCCGGCCGGATCCGCGTCGCGGCGATGACCGGCGCCGGAATGGGCGGCGCGCGGCCCGGAGGCTCCGACCCGTCCGATCATCCGGGTTCGACCGACGGCCGTTCCGGCGACGCCTCGGCCGGCCCGCGCAAGCCGGTCGGCAGGCCGATGGCCGACGCCGACGACGCCGTCGTTCTCGACCGGCGTGACGACGGCGCTTCCTGAGCGTCGGTTGAACGCGGCTTGCGGTCGATCCGAGCCGGGCTTATGGGAAGCGTCAGCCAATCCGAGGAGACGAAGACCCATGGCGGACGAAGCCGCGGCCGGCGCGCCGATGTTGAAGACCCTCTCCCAATTCGCCCGCAGCATTCACTTCACGAATGACGCCGCGGCCAACAACACCTCGACACGCGGCGCGCCGAAGATCGGCGTCAAGGTCAACGTGGTCGACGAGGACATCGGCTCCAACCGCCACGTCGTGACCTTGGACATGGCGGTCGAAGCCAACACGGACGACGACGCCGTCTTCACCGTCGAGATCGAGTTCGTCGGCGTCTTCGAGATCACCAACGTCGCCGCCGACAAATTGCAGACGGTCCTCAAGGTCGAATGCCCGCGCCTGCTGTTTCCGTTCGCGCGCCGCATCATCGCCGACGCGACGCGCGAGGGCGGTTTTCCGCCGCTGATCCTGGATCCGATCGATTTCTACAGCCTGTTCGTGCAGCAGCGTCGCGCCGCGAGCGAAGAGCCGCCGGCGGAGAAGCCGAAGCTCGAGAACGGCGCCGACTGAAGAACAGCCGTCAGCGATCGGCTTTCGGAGGACGCCGGCGGAACAGGTTCGGCCCGGCGGCGAGGCCGGCGCCTCTGACGATTGAAGGCTCAAGCGTCGCTACCTGGCCGGCGTCGCGTCCGGATCATCGAGCCGCGTCTCCACCCGCCTCCAGGCCGCCTCGTCGCCCAGAGCCGCGACGAAGGCCTCATGCGCCGCCGCCTCCTCGGCCGTCAACAAGCGCCGGCGCGCCGGCCGGTCTCTGCGCGCAACCGTCCCGCGGGCCTCGGCGCCGCCGACCGCCCGCTCCGACGAGGCGACGGCGCCGCCGAGACCGAGGCCCGGCTGACGCCCTCCGGTGAGCTCGAGATAGATCTCGGCCAAGAGCTCGGCGTCGAGCAGCGCGCCGTGCTTGTCGCGCATCGAGTTGTCGATCGTGAAGCGGCGGCAGAGCGCGTCGAGCGAGTTCTGGGCGCCCGGAAAGCGCTTTCGCGCGATCGCCAGCGTGTCGACGACGCGATTCGGCGCGAGCGGCGGCGCCGGCAGCCGCGCGAACTCCGCGTTGATGAATTTCACGTCGAAGGCGGCGTTGTGGATGACGAGCGGCGCGTCGTCGATAAAGGCGATGAAGGCGTCGGCGATCTCGCGAAAGACCGGCTTGCCGGCGAGATCCGCGTCGCGCACGCCGGTGATGTCGATCGACGCCTGCGAGAGCGCGCGCTCCGGATCGATATAGACGTGGAAGGTCTTGCCCGTGGCGACGCGGTTGACCATCTCCACGCAGCCGATCTCGAAGATCCGGTCGCCCGTCGCCGGATCGAGCCCGGTCGTCTCGGTGTCGAGCGCGATTTCCCGCATGCCTAGCCTCTCTTCTCTTCGATCCCGAGATCGACGCCGAAGCGCGCCTCGAGTTTCTCCAGGATCTCGCGCACCTGTCGCGCCGCGTCCTCGACGCTGCGGCCCGTGTCGACGATGAAATCGGCGCGCCGTCGTTTCTCGCCGTCCGCCATCTGTCGCGCCAGGATTTTCTCGAGCGCCGCCTCGGTCACGCCGGGCCGCGCCAGGACCCGCTCGCGCTGGATTTCCGGCGACGTGGTCGCGACGACGACGACGTCGCAGACCGCCTCCGCGCCCGTCTCGAAGAGAAGCGGAATGTCGAAGACGACGAAGGCCCGGCCGGCGGCCTCCGCCTCGGCGACGAAGGCGCGCCGATCGGCCTCGACGAGCGGATGGATCGCCGCCTCGAGCCGCTTCAGCAGGCTCGGATCGCGGGTCATGCGGTCGCGCAGCGCCGCGCGATCGACGCCGCCGCCCGTCACCGCCTCGGGCGCGATCTCCGCGATCGCTTGCGCCGCGCCGCCGCCGGACGCGTAGAGCTTCGCCACCGCCGCGTCGGCGTCGTGCACGGCGCCGCCGAAGCGCTCGAAGAGCTTGGCGGTGGTCGACTTGCCCATGCCGATGGAGCCCGTCAGGCCGATCTTCAGCATCCGTCCGCGCCTATTCCGCTCTGCGTTCGCGCGCCGCCAGCTCATCGAGCGCGCGCATGACCTCGACGCGGAGCCCGGCGTCGACATCGACGGCGACGCCGAACCACGCCTCGAAGGACGGGCGCGCCTGATGGAGCAGCATGCCGAGCCCGTCGACCGGTCGCGCGCCGGAAGCGACGGCGTCGGCGAGAAAGACGGTCTCGAGCGGCGCGTAAATCAGCTCGGCCGCGATGGTCTCCGGCGGCAAAGCGGGCAAGCGCCACGGCTTCGCGCCGGCGACCTCGCCCTTCATGCCGTAGGACGTCGCGTTGATGATCAGATCCGCGCCCTCGAAGAACCGCTCCTCGGCCGGCCACGCCTCGAACGCCGTCACGCCGGCGCGGAAGCGCGCGGCGATCTCCTCGGCGCGAGACGGCGTCCGATTCGCGACCCGGATCTCGGCGGCGCCCGCGAGCGCCAGGGCGTCGACCAGCGCCTTCGCCGCGCCGCCCGCGCCGACGACCGACACCGTCTTGCTCGCCGCGTCGAAGCCGGTCTCGGCGGCGAGATTGGCCAGAAATCCGTAGCCGTCGGTGCTGTCGCCGAAGACGCCGTCCGCATCGAAGACGACGAGATTGACCGAGCCCGACCGCTCGGCGACCTCCGAACGACGGTCGCACAGCGCGTAGGCCGCCTCCTTATGCGGCGCGGTGACGTTGAAGCCGCGAAAGCCGATCCTCGGCGCGAGCGCGAAGAAGGCCGCGAGATCCTCCGCCCTGATCTCGATCGGCACGTAGGATGCGGCGACGCGGCGCCGTCGCAGCCAGTAGCCATGGATGACCGGCGACAGCGAATGCGCCGCCGGCATGCCGAGCACCGCGGCCAGCGCATGCGTCGCGTTCATGGCCTCTCCGATCCCGTCACGCCGCGAGCGCTCCGAACGACCGCAACGCCCCGATGAGCGGCAAGAGCGGCAATCCGAGCGCCGCGAAATAATCGCCGTCGATGTCGCTGATCAACTGCGCGCCCAATCCTTCGATCTCGTAGCACGCGACGGACGCTAGCACGTCCTCGCCGACCGCCGCCAGATAGGCCTCGAGCGCGGCGCGCGAATAGACGCGCATCATCACCGAGACGACGTCCGCGCGCCGCCAAATCACTTCTCCGCCCCGCGCCAGCGCGCAGCCCGAGACGAGCGCATGCGCCCGTCCGCGCATCGACCAAAGCCGCTCCGCCGCCGCCTCGAGGCTCGGCGCCTTCTGCAGCGGCGCGCCGGCGTGGACGAGGATCTGATCCGCGCCGATGACGATCTCGGAGGCCGCCGCCGGCGCCGCCAAGGCCTTGGCTTCCGCCAGACGGAGCGCGATCGCGCTCGGCTCGATTGCGGGATCCGCGCGCCGCAAGTCGGAGATCAACCGTTCTTCATCGACGCCGACCGGGCGCCGCCGCGCCGAGACGCCGGCCGCCGCCAGCAGCCGCGCCCGCACCGCGCTCTGCGACGCGAGAACGACCCGCGGCCGCTCCGCGCCGCCGCCCTCTCCGCCTGTGGACGTCATGTGAGCAGGCTGGGCGCCATGCGCCCGACGCATCGTCGCCATATTCGCCAGACTCTACACTTACAGGAGAGTTCCGTCAGATCCGTTCTTCGCTTCGGCCGCATCGCTCGGCGCCTGTTCGAGATCGCCGGTTTTTCCGCCTTGCGCGCCTTGACGTTGCGCCGCGGCGACAAGCCGGTTCCGAGATTTCGCGGCCCGCCATAGATTTCGCGCTCGCCCAATTTCTCCACCGATGATCTGGGTTCGGATAAAAACTGTCGCACTGTGGAAAGTCCGGCTTCCGTCTCGGCGCCGTTTCTGATTTCCCGTGACTCACAGGGCAACAGCCAACGAACCAAAAAAGATTCCTTTCCTATGATTGATTGTTCGCACACGCCGTTCCTCCGGGTTTTAGGCGGCGAGGCCGTGAAGCCTGCGCCCGTCTGGATCATGCGCCAAGCCGGCCGCTATCTCCCGGAGTATCGCGAGCTCCGCGCCAAGGCCGGCGATTTCCTCTCGCTCTGCTTCACGCCCGAGTTCGCCGTCGAGGCGACGCTGCAGCCGATCCGGCGCTACGCCTTCGACGCCGCGATCCTCTTCAGCGACATTCTGGTCGTGAATTGGGCGCTCCGCCAATCGCTGCGCTTCGCCGAGGGCGAAGGCCCTTTGCTCGACCCGATCCAAGACGCCGCTTCGCTGGCGCGGCTCGACGAGGACGGCCTCGTCGATCGCCTGGAGCCGGTCTACGAAGCGATCCGGCGGCTCAAATCCGAGCTCGGCCCGCAAACGCCCCTTATCGGCTTCACTGGCGCGCCTTGGACTTTGGCGACCTACGCCATAGCCGGACGCGGGACACCCGACCAGGCGCCCGCGAAATCGCTTCTGAGAGAGGATCCGGCGCTCTTCCACGATCTCCTCGAGATTCTGCGCCGCGCGGCCGCCCGCCATCTCGCGGCGCAGGTCGCCGCCGGCGTCGACGCGGTGATGCTCTTCGACAGCTGGGCCGGCGCCGCGCCCGAGGACGCCTACGAGGCGCTCTGTCTCGATCCGTTCCGGCGCATCCGGGCCGAGCTGCCGACCGAGACGCCGGTCATCGCGTTTCCGCGCGGGTCGGGCCAGGCGCGCTATGCGGCCTTCGACGCGAACGCCGGCGCCGATTGTCTCGCGCTCGATCAGTCGATCGACGTCTCCTGGGCGGCGACGACGCTTGTCAAGACGCCGGCGCTTCAGGGCGCGCTCGATCCGGCGCTGCTTCTCGGGCCCGTCGAGGCGCTCGAGGCGGCGCTCGACGCGACGCGATCGGCGATGCGCGGCCGCGCGCATGTCCTCAATCTCGGCCATGGGATCACGCCGAATGTCGATCCGGACCGCGTGGCGCATCTCGTCGACTATTGGCGGCGCGGCGCGGACGAGGCCGGCTCGTGAGCGCCGAGCTCTACGGCGCGTTGAAGGCCCTCCACATCGTTTCATTCGTCGCGTGGATGGCGGGACTTTTCTATCTGCCGCGTCTCTTCGTCTATCACACGCGTCTCGAGGTCGGATCGGCGCCCTACGCGATGTTCTGCGAAATGGAGCGCAAGCTCCTCGTGATCATCATGCGGCCGGCGGCGATCGCGACATGGATCTTCGGCTTGGCGATGGCGGCCGACATCGTCGCCGCGGCCGGATTGCCGCTTTGGCTCGGGCTCAAGATCGCGTTCGTTCTGGCGATGACGTATTTCCACTTCCGATGCGCCGATTACGCCGCGGCGTTTCGATTGGAAAAGGCGATGAAATCCGAGCGGCATTATCGGCTCATTAATGAAATTCCGACATTGCTGCTGGTGGCGATTGTCGTCTTGGCGGTGTTCCAACCGTAATCGCCGCGTCGCGCCGCGAGTAGTCGCGCCTTCGTTTTCCGGGCCGGCTCGAACGAATTCACCATCGATTGACAGTCTCGCCGTTCGCGACTACCTAAACGCCAGTCCCTTCCTGCGGTGATCCTCGCCGCGACTCCCCACCATGGACATCACATGCAAAGCCAGACGATCCGATTGGACGATCTGAAGGCGAAGTCTCCTAAAGATCTTCTCGAATTCGCTGAAGAGCTGCAAATCGAGAATGCGAACGTCCTGCGCAAGCAGGATATGATGTTTGCGATCCTCAAGCAGCTGGCGCGCGACGAAGTGGAAATCGTCGGCACAGGCGTCTTGGAAGTTCTGCAGGACGGCTTCGGCTTCCTGCGGTCGGCGGAGGCGAACTATCTGTCCGGCCCGGACGACATCTATGTCAGTCCGAATCAAGTGAAGAAGTTCGGCCTCAAGACCGGCGACGTGGTCGAAGGCACCATCCGCGCCCCGAAAGACAACGAGCGCTACTTCGCGCTCTTGAAGGTCAATCTGATCTGCGGCGAGCCGCCGGAGAATCAGCGTCACAAGGTTCATTTCGACAATCTGACGCCGCTCTATCCGGATGAGCGGCTGAAGATGGAGATCGACGATCCCACCATCAAGGACAAGAGCGCGCGGGTGACCGACCTGGTGGCGCCGCTCGGCAAGTGTCAGCGCGGCCTGATCGTGGCGCC
>CAZPTD010000161.1:0-9555 GCA_964588915.1 uncultured Neomegalonema sp.
GCGCGGAGCGACGCGCCGACGTCCTCGGAGACGAAGACGACGCAAGCTTCGGCGAGCTCGAGGATCCAGGCGGCCTCCTAGGCGTGCAGCATGGCGATGATCGGCACGACCGCGGCGCCGGCGAACCAGGCGCCGTAGAGCGCCTCGAGATACTCGGTCCGGTTGGTCATGAAGAGCGCGACGCGGTCGCCGGGCCGGACGCCGAAGCGCGCGCGGAGCGCGGCGCCGATCGCCGCGGCGCGGCGCGCGAACGCCTGGTAGTCGGCGGTCGGCGTCGCGCCGGTCAGCAGCGCCGGCGCGTCCGGCGCGAGGCGCGCCGCGCGGGCGAGATGCTCGGCCGGGTTCACGCCGCGCTCTCCACCGGCTCGAGGATCGAGCAATAGTTGGCGACGCCCGATCCGCCCATGTTGAAGACGCAGCCGAGCGCGGCGCCCTGGCGCTGCATCTCGCCGGCGTCGCCCGCGAGCTGCATCGCCGCCAGAGCGTGCATCGAGACGCCGGTCGCGCCGACCGGATGGCCCTTGGCCTTGAGACCGCCCGAGAGGTTGATCGGCAGCGCGCCGTCGGCGGCGACCACGCCGTCCTCGATCGCGCGGCGGCCTTTTCCGGCCTCGGCGAGGCCCATCGCCTCGTAGATCATCAGCTCGGCGATCGTGAAGCAGTCATGGACCTCGGCGAAGTCGAGATCGCGGGCCGCGACGCCGGCCGCCTCGAAGGCGCGCCGGAACGTCTCGCGCGGTCCTTCGAATTTCAGCGGATCGCGGCGCGACATCGGCAGGAAGTCGTTGACCTGGACCGCGGCGCGGAAGCCGATCGCATGCTCGAAGTCGCTCGCCATGTCGTCGGCGACCATCACGAGCGCGGCGGCGCCGTCGGTAATGAGCGAGCAGTCGGTCAGCCGCAGCGGCGGCGCGACGAGCGGGTTCTTGTCGCTCACCGTGTTGCAGAAGTCGAAGCCGACGTCCTTGCGCATCTGCGCCAGCGGGTTCTTGAGCGCGTTCTTATGGTTCTTGGCGGCGATCCGCGCCAGCGTCTCGGAATGGTCGCCGTAGCGCTGGAGATAGGCGGCGGCGAAGCGGGCGAAGATCTCCGGAAAGGAGAGGCCGGCCTCCTCCTTCTGATAGGTCGCGCCGCCGAGCGCCTCGGCGACGCCCTTGGTGTCCTTCTCGGTCATCTTCTCGGCGCCGATCACCAATGCGACGCGCGCGCCGCCGGCGCGGATCGCGTCGCGCGCGGCGTAGACCGCGGCGGATCCGGAGGCGCAGGCGTTCTCGAGGCGCGTCGCCGGCTTGAAACGGAGGCCGTCGTCGACCTGCAGCGCGAGCGAGGCGGGAAAACCGTCGCCGACGAGCCCCGAGTTGAAATGCCCGAGCCAGATCGCGTCGACATCCGCCGGCGCGACGCCAGCGCGATCGAGCGCCTCGCGCGTGGCCGCGACAATCAGATCCTCGAGCGAGCTGTCGTCATGGCGGCCGAAGGCGGTGTGGCCCCAACCGACGATTCGTGCGTCCACCTGTCTCTTCCTTTCTTCGCGTTTTCAGTCAGCGATAATCCATCGCGCGGCGGCTGGGAAACGGCGCAGCCGCGCCGGCGCGCGCGCCGATCCGCGGGTTTCGGCGCCGAAGGACGCGAAGGGCCGTCAGTGGAACGGCGCCGAACGCCCGCTCGCCTCTCCGCGGCGTCCGGGCTACGAAGAGGGGTCGCGCCGTTCGGCGCGGGAGCAGGGGCTCGGTCCATCAGATGTCGTTCGGCGGGAAAATCGACCGCGCCGGTCTTTCCGACGCCTGGCGAGCGCAGCCGCCGGTCATGCGCGGCGTGCTGCTGATGTGCGCGTCGACGGTGGCCGTCTCGGCGATGCAGGTCGCGATCCGTCACGTCTCGGCCGAGATCCCGCCCTTCGAGATCGCGTTCTTCCGCAACATTTTCGGCCTCGTCTTCCTGGTTCCGTTCCTGATGCGGAGCGGCTTCGCGCAGATGCGCACCAAGCGGCTCGGGCTGCACGCTCTGCGCGGCCTGGTGAACGTCGTCGCCATGCTGCTCTTTTTCACCGCGCTCTCGATCATTCCGCTCGCGAAGGCGACGGCTCTCAGCTTCACGGCGCCGATCTTCGCCGCCGTGCTGAGCGTGCTCGTGCTCGGAGAGCGCTTCCGTCTGCATCGCTGGAGCGCCATCGTCGCCGGCTTCGTCGGCGTCATGATCGTCCTGCGGCCCGGGATGGCGGCCGTCCATCCGGGCGAGCTGATGGCGGTCGGCTCGGCCGCTCTCTGGGCGGTGACGATGATCATCATCAAGGTCCTGTCGCGCACCGAGTCGACGGTCGCGATCGTCGCCTGGATGGGCATTTTCCTCGGCGCCTTCTCGTTCGTGCCGGCGCTCCTGGTGTGGAAGACGCCGAGTTACGAGGCGCTGGCCTGGCTCGCCTTCATCGGCATGGCCGGCTCGGCCGCGCAAATGACTCTCAGCCAAGCTCTGAGAGAAACCGAGCCGACGGCGGTCTTGCCGTTCGATTTCCTGAAGCTGATTTGGATCTCGCTCCTGGCAGCCTGGTTCTTCGACGAGATCCCGGACGTCTACACCTGGATCGGGGCCTGCGTGATCTTCGCGTCCGGCGTCTACATCGCCAATCGCGAGCGCCGGCGATCGCGCGGCGCGCACAGAACGCCGCCGCCGCCGCCCAGGATCGACTAGATATCGGCGCTCGGCGCATCATGCGCCGCTGCGCCGCTGCGCCGACGCAGCAGTGTGCAACCGCAAGCGAAAGTTGGTCGACGACATGCGCGAGGAAGAAGTTCAGCCGGACGGCATGCGTTTCCTGATCGAGGCGTGCCAGAGGCTCGAGATCGACAAGGAGCTCACCAGCATCCTCTTGGCGTGCAGCCGCGAGATCCGGGTCGATCTGCCCATCCGCCGCGACGACGGAACGATGACGCATTTCTCCGGCTATCGGATCCAGCACCACAACGCCCTCGGGCCGTATAAGGGCGGGCTCAGATACCATCCGGAGGTCAGCACCGATGAATTCAGGTGGCTCGCCCGGCTGATGTCGCTCAAGAACTCTCTCGTCGGATTGCCGCTCGGCGGCGCCAAGGGCGGGATCGACTGCGATCCGCGCAAGCTCAGCCGATCGGAGCTGCAGCAGCTGACGCGCTATTTCGTGCGCAAGATCCACCGCGACATCGGACCGAACCTCGACATTCCGGCGCCCGATGTCGGCGCCGACGCGCAGATCATGGCGTGGATCCATGACGAGTACTCCACGATCTACGGCTTCACGCCCGCGGCGGTGACCGGCAAGCCGATCCAGATCGGCGGCGCGATCGGGCGCGAGAGCGCGACCGGCGAGGGCGTCGCCATCGTCATGGACGCGTTCGCCAAGCACCGGGCCGAGTCGCTCGAGGGCAAGACGGTCGCGCTTCAGGGCTTCGGCAGCGTCGGGCGTCACGCCGCTCTGGCTTTGAGCAAGCTCGGCGTGCGGATCGTCGCGGTCAGCGACAGCGGCGGCGCCGTCCTCGACAGGGGCGGATTGGACGTCGAGCGGTTGGCGCTGCACAAGCGAGAGACCGGCAGCGTCGCCGGCTTCGACGGCGCCGAGTCGATTCCGCCGGCGTCCTTGTTCAGCTTGAGCTGCGACTATCTCGTCCCGGCGGCGGTCGGCCAGGACATCGACGCGAAGATCGCGAGCGGCGTGTCGGCGAAGGTCGTGGTCGAGGCCGCCAACAATCCGACGAGCTACGAGGCGTCGAAGGCGCTGGAGGCGCGGGGCGTCGCCGTTCTTCCGGATATCCTCGCCAACGCCGGCGGCGTCATCGTCAGCTACTGCGAATGGGTGCAGAACCTGCAGCAGATGCCGTGGCCGGCCGAGCGGGTCGCGGCCGAGCTGAGCGGAAAGCTGCGCGACGCCTGCGCGCGCGTCTTCGCGGTCGAGACGGGACGCGCCTGCGGATATCGCGCGGCGGCCTACGAGGTCGCCATCAAGCGCCTGCGGGACGCGATGTGCGCGACGATGCTGTAAGCGGAGCGCCGCGCTCGGCCGTCAGGACGCATGCCGCGCGGCCGCGGACGAGCTCAGGCTCGCGCGGCAAGCCTCCGCACGGGCTCTACGGCGGGTCGAGACCGCGCCGCCCCGGTCTCGAGCCGGGGCTTCAGCGCCGACGCCGGCGCCGGCTCTTTCGAGAAGAGCGGCGCCGTTAGCGCCCCCCTTTCCCGCCGGGAGAGGGAGCGGGGGTGTGTGCGGCGGACGAACGCGCGAGCAGCGCCAGCGCCGCCTCCGTCGCCGCGGTCATGTCGTCGAGCGGCGTCGGGCGCCAATCCGCGTCGAGATCGACGCCCGCCTCGAGCGGCCGCGCATGGCCGCCGGCGAAGAGCGCCGCATGGAACGCCTCGAACTTGCGCGCGCGCCGCGTCGCCGGCGCGATGTAGACCGGCTTGCCCAGCGCGCAGGCCTCGGAGGCCATGTTGACGCTGTCCGCCGTCACGATCAGCGCGTCGGCCCAAAAGAGCGTCGCGCGATACGGGTTCTCGCCCGAGCCGTCCCAGAAGAAGCCGCCGGCGACGCGCACCGCCTCGGCGATCCGCGCCGCGGCGTCGGCGGGCGTCCGGCGCGAGGCCGTCGCCGCGATCGCCGCGCCTTGGGCCGCGAGCGTCTCGATCGCGCAGAGGAGCGCCGCCGCCTCCTCCTCGCCGAAGGACGCGCTCTTGCTCTTGCCGCCGATCAAGAACGCGACCCGCTTCCCGCCCGCCGGCAGGCGCGGGTCCTCGGCGGGCGGCGTCTCCGGGTCGATCCGGTGCAGCGAGCCGACGGTCGCGAGGCGGCGCGGGCCGCCGGGACCGTCATGGCGCGGCGCGATCGTGAGGTCGAAGCGCTCGGGCCCGAGCTTGGGGTCGAGCAGCTGCACCGTGCGGATCGCGCCGGCCGAAAGCTTGCCGAGCGCGGCGACGACCGGCGCGGCCCGCCGTCCGGCGCCGATCGCCATCAGCGGCCGCGCGTCCGGATCCGTCGCGCGCCGACCGAGCGCGCCGCCTTCGGCGAGGCCGCTGAACGGCCAGCCCGCGGCCGAGACGCCGAGAAGCGGCCAAACGGGCGCCGGCAGCGCCGTCGCCCACGGCTCGAGGCGGAGCCGCAGGATCTCGATCGACGCGCCGCCGCCCATCCGCCCGGCGAGCCGCTCGGCGAGCCCGAGCGCCGGGTTCTCGTTGCCGGGTCGGCCGTCCGTCACCACCCATAGCGCGCCGCTCGGCGCGGCGGCGGCCGCGTTCATCGCCTTTTCCGAGCGCTCCATGTCGTCCTCGCCCCGAGCTGCGCAATATAATTTCACAAAGTTCGCCGCGTCCGCTAGGTTCCCGCCGGCGCGACGGAGGGAGCCGCCGCCCCCAGGGCGGGGCGGGTCGTCCGCTCTCGTCAGCGCTGCTTCTCTTCGGAGGTTCGATGCCAGGCGTCAAACTCGATCCGATCGACCGTCATATTCTCGCCGAGCTCCAGTCCAACGGCCGCATGACCAATGTCGATCTCTCGAAGCGGGTCGGGATCTCGGCGCCGCCCTGCCTGCGGCGCGTGCGCGCGCTCGAGGAGAGCGGGCTCATCGAGGGCTATCATGCGCAGATGAACAGCCGCGCGCTCGGCTTCGAGGTGACGGTGTTCGCGATGGTCGGCCTCGACAAGCAATCGGGTCCGGATCTCGCCGAGTTCGAGGCGCGGGTCGCCGGCTGGCCGCTGGTTCGCGAATGCCACATGCTCAACGGCGAGATCGATTTCATTCTGAAATGCGTCGCGCCCGACCTGCCGAGCTTCCAGGAGTTCCTGACCAACGAGCTGACGGCCTCGCCCAATATCGCCAGCGTCAAGACCTCGCTCGTCATCCGCGCCAGCAAATACGAGCCTGGCGTGCCGTTCGAGGTTCTGGAGGAGCGCTGGCCGAGCGACGCCTGAGCCGCCGCTCTACTGCGTCATGCCGAAGACGTAGGCGAGGAGGACGCCGAGCGTCGTCGCGACGAGCAGATAGGCGACGCCGCGGCTCGCCCACGGGCTCTCGTCCGAGCGAACCTCCTCGAAGTCCTGCAGCGCGTCCCTCTCTTCGGGCCGCGCGCCGTCGCGGGCGAGCGGATCGTCGGCGCTGAGCTCGAAGATGCGGCTGCGGGTCGGGTCCGGGATCGTCGGCGCCGCGGGCGTCGACGGCTCTTTCGGCGCATCGAGCTGCTCGTCCGCGGTCGGTTCGCCGTCGGCGCGGGCGCGGGCGCCGAGCCAGGACGCGCGCCGACCGGCGGCGTCGCCGCGCAGGGCGGTGTCGACCTGGCGCGCGATCTCGTTCGCGAGACGCGTCGACACGCTCCGGTCGTCGGCCGGCGCCGTCTCCGCCGGCGGCTCCGGCTCCTTCTTCGGCGCCGCCTCGGAAGCGGCGGCGCCGCGCGGCGCGCCCTCGGCGTCGCGCGCCAGCGCGCCGCTGAAGAGGTCGATCGCGTCCGCGGCGGGCGCGCCGCCGGGGTCGGGCGCGGCGTCGGGTGCGGGCGCGGCCGCGGGTTCGGGCGCGGCGTTCGCCCGACCGGCGTCCGCCTCGGGCGCGGCCGCGGACGGCTCGCCGCCCGTCTCGGAAGCGAACGGCGCCGGCTCGGAGCGCTCTTCGGGCGCGGCCTTCGCGTCGAGCGCGGGCGCGCCCTCGGGCGCGGCGGATCCCAATGGATCGCCGTCGGCCTGCGGCGACGCGCTCTTGATCTTGGTGAGCATGCGCTGCAGCGGGCTGCGCTCCTCCACGCTCGTCGTTTGAATGCGGCGGCGCAGATCGGCCATGTCGAGCTTCTGCGCGCCTCGGCCGGCCACGCTCGGCGGCGGAAGCCATTCGAGCGGCCGGTCGGCCGTCGCGTCGTCCGTCGCCGCTTCGGTCGCCACGGCGGACGCCGCGTCGACGCCGAGCAGAAGCGGCGGCTCGGCGGCTTCCGCGTCGCCCTCGACGTCGTCGGCGCCGATTTGCTGGATCCAATCGGCCGGCGCGGCCTCGGGCGCGCGCGGCTCGGCAGCGGCGTGCGGCTCGACGCGTTCGTCGCCCGTCGCGCCGGTCTCAGGCGCGTCGAAGCCTGGAATGTCGAACGCCGCCGCGTCGGCTTCGGCGCGGTCTTCGGTCGAAGCGGCGCGGCTTTGGTCTTCGACGTCGGCGACGCGGAACTCACGCGGCGCCTCGAACGCAGCGGCCGCGCGCCCGGGCGCGGCGAATTCGGGCGGATCGAAGTCCGGCGTGTCGAAACCCGCGACGTCCGCGTCGCCGTTCTCCGGATCGATCGCGTCGGTTTCGCTCTCCCAGACGTCGTCGTCGACATGGGCCCAAATATCGGCGGGCTCGGCCTGAACGCCGCCCGGATCGTCGGCGCTGCGGCGCGCTTCGGGCTCGTCCGCGCGATCGGCGGGCGCCGGCGACGCGGCCTCGTCGGCGACGACCGGGCGCGCCGGCGCGAAGGCCGACCCGTCTTCGTCCGTTTCCGCGGCGTCGGCGCCGGGCGCCTCGGCGTATTCCGCGAGCGCGGTCCAGTCCGGCGTGTCGGCGCGCGCCGCTTGCGCCTCGGAAGGCTCTTGACGCTCCGGCGCCGGGAGCGCGGCCGGTTGGCGCGCCTCGCGCTCGAGACGGGCCAAGCGCTCCTCGCGGCCGAGCGCGGCGTCCTCGACGTCTTCGAGCCGGACCGCCATTTCGAGCATCGCCTCGGTCAAGCGCCGCATGCGGCGGGCGTTGACGCCGACCTCCGCCATCGCCGCGTCGATCCGATCGCCGATCTTGTCGACCACGTCGTCGATGAGCGCGGCGTCGCCTCGGCGCTCGACGCCGCGCGCGCCGGGACGCTCGGCGACGTCGGGCGCGACGCCCTCGGCGGCGTTCGCGATCAGCGCGTTGAGCCAGGCGCCGAGGGTTTGGCCTTGGCTGTGGGCGGCCGTCTTCGCCTGCTCGCGGACGGCCGGCGGCACGCCCTTGACGGTCCATCCCTTGCGCTTGGCCTCGGGATCGGCGGACCAGTCGGCCTGGTCGGACGCGGTCGGTCCGGTGAGTTCATCGGCGGATTCGTCGATGGGGCGCGCGGCTTCTGCCATGGGCGATCTCTCGTGTTTCGCGCATATTTGCGGCGACGCGTCGTCGCGGCGCGGTCTCTCGAGCGCAGACGCTCCCTGTCTTTCTACGGTCATACTCGTTAATAATTGACTGACCTCGGGGCGCCGTCGGTCGGATCGGCGGGCTGACGTGAGATTTTACGTTGACGTAAACGTAACTCTCGGCCATCCTCGACCCATGCAGCGCGAATCTTCACATCCCGGTCGCGACGCGGCCGCCCCGATCGTCCCGAAAGTCCAACCGGCCGGAGGACGCCGTCCCGTCGAGGACGCGCCCGAGCGCCTCGCCGGAGGCTTGCCCGCCGATCTCGGCGCGCTTCTGGGCGTCGGCGCGCTCGAGAATCCGGACGCGACCTACTCGATCCGCGAGCTGTGCGACGCGTTCGACGTCACGCCGCGAGCGCTGCGCTTCTACGAGGATCAGGGCCTGATCTCGCCGAAGCGGCAGGGCCAGCAGCGCATCTACAGCGCGCGCGACCGCGCTCGCATCAAGCTCATCCTGCGCGGAAAGCGCTTCGGCTTCAGCTTGGCGGAAGTGCGCGAACTGCTCGATCTCTACGATCTCGGCGACGGTCAGGTGACGCAGCTTCAGGCCTCGCTCGAGAAGGGCCGCGAGAAGCTCGGCGTCCTGCGCGAGCGTCAGGAGGACATCAAGGCCGCGATCGACGAGCTCGTGAGCCAGCTTCAGCTGGTCGAGAGCATGTTGGCGGAGCGCATGGCCGCGAAGGGCGCTGGCGAGGACTGACCCGGACGACCACATAGCGGTTGGCGCGCCGACGTGGACGGGCCGCCGCGGACCGACGATCGGCCGCGACCATCCGGCCGACGACCGACGCAAGACCTTGATCGGGGGATATCGATGACGATCTACACGCCGCCGCTTCGGGATTTCGGCTTCATCTTGCACGAGGCCTTCAAGATCCACGAGAACGCGGATGTCGAGGGCTATGCGGATCTGACCGAGGACGTCACCTCGGCGATCCTCACCGAGGCCGGTCGACTGTCCTCGGAGATTCTGCTCGCGACGAACGTCGACGGCGACCGCATCGGCTGCAAGCTCGAGAACGGCGTCGTCCGCACGCCCGACAGCTTCAAGCCCGCGATCGCGGCGCTGCGCGAGGGCGGCTGGCCGTCGATGGAGTGCGATCCGGACTACGGCGGCCAGGGCATGCCGGCGGTGCTCAATCTGTGCGTCGGCGAGATGCACTCCTCGGGCAACATGGCGCTGATGATGTATAACGGCCTGACGCACGGCGCCTATTCGGCGCTGCACGCGCACGGAACCGAGGAGCAGAAGCGCACCTATCTGCCGAAGCTCGTCTCCGGCGAGTGGACCGGCACGATGAACCTCACCGAGCCGCAATGCGGCACCGATCTCGGCCTCATCCGCACCAAGGCCGAGCCGCAGGAGGACGCGTCCTACCTGAACACCGGCCAGAAGAACTTCATCTCAGCCGGAGACCACCAACACG
>CAZPTD010000162.1:0-8570 GCA_964588915.1 uncultured Neomegalonema sp.
CGCTCAGGATCGAGAAGGGCTACCGCGCCTGGAAGGGCGATCTCTCGACCGACTATTCGCTCCTCGAGGCCGGTTTGGAGCGGTTCGTGAAGTTCGACAAGGCGGAGGCGTTTCCGGGCAAGACGGCGCTTCTCAATCAGAAGCAGCAGGGCGTCGCCAAGCGCTTCGCGACGCTCAAGGTCGACGCCGGCGCCGCCGACGCGCCCTACATGTCGACGATCTGGAAGGACGGCGCGATCGTCGGCGAGACGACCTCGGGCGCCTGGGGCTACCGCGTCGGCGCCTCGATCGCGCTCGGCATGCTCCGCACGGAACTCGCCCGCGAAGGCGAGACCGTCGAGATCGACATCTTCGGCGAGCGCCGACCGGCGGTCGTCCAGCCCGACGGGCCGCTTTGGGATCCCGAGAACGCGAGGCTCAGGGCATGAACGACGCGCCGCCGCCGTTGATGTCGGGCGTCCAGCTCGTCGGTCATGGCGGACCCGCGAAGCTGGTTTGGCGCGACGACATCCCGACGCCGTCGCCGGGGAAGGGCGAGGCGCTTGTCGAGACGCGCGCGGCCGGCGTGAACAACACCGACATCAACACGCGCGTCGGCTGGTATGCGCGCAGCGTCACCGGCTCGACGGCCGAGGCGGCGGAAGCGGGCGGCGCCGAGGACGGCGGCTGGTCGGGCGCGCTCGCCTTTCCGCGCATCCAGGGCGGCGATCTTTGCGGCCGGGTCGTCGCCGTGGGCGACGGCGTCGAGGGCGTCGGCGTCGGCATGCGCGTCACCTGCCCGATCAATCAGGACCGCGCGACGCCCGAGGCGCCGCGGGCGTTCGAAGCGATGGGCTCGGAGTTCGACGGCGCCTTCGCGCAGTACGTGAAGCTGAGCGCGGCGGATCTCTACGATGTGAGCGCCTCGCCGCTCAGCGACGTCGAAATCGGGGCCATGCCGTGCGCGTATGGCACCGCGCTCAACCTCATCATGCGCGCCGACGTGAAGGCGGGCGAGCGGGTTCTGGTCACGGGCGCCTCGGGCGGCGTCGGGCTCGCGGCCGTGCAGCTCGGACGTCATCTCGGCGCCGAGGTCGTGGCGACGGCCTCGGGCGCGAAGGCGGAGACCGTGCGCTCGGCCGGCGCGTCCGACGTTTTCGGCCGCGATTGGGCGGCGGCGCCGGACAGCCTCGACGCGGTGATCGACGTGGTCGGCGGCGACGGGTTCGGCGCGTGGTTCGACGCGCTCAGACCCGGCGGGCGGCTGGCGACGTCCGGAGCCGTGGCCGGTCCGATCGTCGAGATCGATCTGCGCACCGTCTATCTCAAGGATCTGTCGCTGATCGGCTGCACCTGGCAGGCGCCCGAGGTCTTTGCGCGGCTGGTCGAGATCATCAACGCCGGCGCGGTGCGGCCGATCATCGCCAAGACCTATCCGCTTCAGGACATCGCCGCGGCGCAGGCGGATTTCGCCGCCAAGCGCTGGGCGGGCAAGATCGTGCTCTTGCCGCCGGAGCGCGGCGCGTGAGGCGCGGTCAGGACGCAGGCCGAGCGCCGCGCCGGCCGCGGCCGCTTCGCCGCGAGGCGGAGGGACGCTTTCGATGACGGAAGCAGCCTCGCAGCGGCGCGTGGTTCTTCTCGATGGCGGCATGGGGCAGGAACTCGTCCGTCGGCATCGCGGTCGGCCGACGCCGCTTTGGTCGGCGCGGGTGATGCTCGAGGCGCCGGAGCTCGTTCACCAGGTGCATCTCGACAACATCCGCGCGGGCGCGCGCGTCATCATCGCCAACGCCTATGCGGCGACGCAGTGCCGGCTCGAGAAGAACGGGCTCCTGGAGCGCTTCGAGGAGCTGCAGCGCCTCGCCTGCGAGCTCGCCCTGCGCGCGCGCGACGACAGCGGCGAGGACGTCGCGATTGCGGGATGCCTTTCGCCGCTCGACTGGAGCTATCGACCGGATTTGATGCGCGGCGTCGACGACATGTTGACGCGCTACGGCGCCGCGACGCGGATCCAGGCGCCCTTCGTCGACTTGATGCTCTGCGAAACGATGTCCGCCGCGGGCGAAGGGAAGGCGGCGGCGACGGCGGCGCAGGAGGCCGGAAAGCCGGTCTGGGTCGCTTGGTCGGTTTCCGACGACGCGGACGCGCGCCTGCGCTCGGGCGAGGGCGTCGACGAGGCGGTCTCGGCGCTCGACGGTCTGTCGATCGACGCGATGCTGCTGAATTGCTCGACGCCGGAGGCGATCACGGCGGCGTTGCCGACGCTCGCGGCGGCGGGATGTCGATTCGGCGCCTACGCCAACGGCTTCACGCGCATCTCGGCCGACTTCGCGCCGGAGACGACCGTCGAGAAGCTGAGCGTGCGCGAGGATTTCGGGCCGGACGCCTATGCGGAGGCGGCGCTCGACTGGGTCGAGCTCGGCGCGTCCATTGTCGGCGGATGCTGCGAGGTCGGCCCGGCGCATATCGCCGCCGTCCGGTCGCGTCTCAGCGCGGCGGGCTGCGCGATCGTAGGAGCTTTCGATGGCTGACATTCCGAAAACCGCGCGCGTCGTCATCATCGGCGGCGGCGTCTCCGGCTGCTCCGTCGCCTATCACCTGGCGAAGATCGGCTGGAAGGACGTCGTGCTGCTCGAGCGCAAGAAGCTCACCTCCGGCACGACCTGGCACGCGGCCGGCCTGGTCGGGCAGCTGCGGGCGACGCTGAACATGACCCGGCTCGCCAAGTACTCGGCCGATCTCTATGTTCGGCTCGAAGCGGAGACCGGCGTCGCCACCGGCATGCGGCAAACCGGCTCGATCACCGTCGCGTTGACCGAGGCCCGGCGCGAGGAGATCCTGCGCCAGGCGGCGCTCGCCCGCGCCTTCGACGTCGAGGCCGACGAGATCTCGATCGCCGAGCTCGAGGACAAGTATCCGCATCTCAACACCGAGGGCGTGAAAGCGGCGGTCTATCTGCCGCGCGACGGCCAGGCCGATCCGGCCAATATCGCGCTCGCGCTCGCCAAAGGCGCGCGTCAGATGGGCGCGACGATCCTGGAGGACGTCAAGGTCGCGGCCGTCCTGTCGGAGAGTGCGCGCGTCCGCGGCGTGTCCTGGCGCAAGGACGACGGCGAGGAGGGGCGCATCGAGGCCGATCTCGTCGTGAACTGCGGCGGCATGTGGGCGCGCGATCTGGCCGCCGCGAGCGGCGTGACCCTGCCGCTTCACGCCTGCGAGCATTTCTACATCGTCACCGAGCCGATCGCCGGGCTCGGCCGCCTGCCGGTGCTGCGCGTGCCGGATGAATGCGCGTACTACAAGGAGGACGCCGGCAAGATGATGCTCGGCGCCTTCGAGCCCAAGGCGAAGCCCTGGGGCGTGGACGGCATTCCGGAGAGCTTCTGCTTCGACCAGCTGCCGGAGGACGTCGAGCATTTCGAACCCATCCTGGAGATGGGCGTCGACCGAATGCCGATGCTGGCCGAGGCCGGGATCCACACCTTCTTCAACGGGCCCGAGAGCTTCACGCCCGACGACCGCTACTATCTCGGCGAGGCGCCCGAGCTTCGCGGCTATTGGGTCGCCGCCGGCTACAACTCGATCGGCATCGTCTCCTCGGGCGGCGCCGGCATGGCGCTCGCCGAATGGATGGACAAGGGCGAGCCGCCCTTCGACCTCTGGGACGTCGACATCCGCCGCGCGCAGCCCTTCCAAAAGAACCGCCGCTATCTGCGCGAGCGCGTCAGCGAGACGCTCGGGCTGCTCTACGCCGACCATTACCCGTTCCGTCAGATGGAGACGGCGCGCGGCGTCCGGCGCTCGCCGCTCCATGAGCATCTCAAAGCGCGCGGCGCGGTCTTCGGCGAGGTCGCCGGCTACGAGCGCGCCAACTGGTTCGCCGGCGACGGCCAGGAGCGCGCATACCGCTACGCCTGGGGACGGCAGAACTGGTTCGAGAACCAGCGCGCCGAGCATCTCGCGGTGCGGACCGGCGTCGGCCTCTTCGACATGTCGTCCTTCGGCAAGATCCGAGTGGAGGGTCCGGACGCCGCCGCCTTCCTCAACTGGGTCTGCGCGAACGACGTCGATCGGGAAGTCGGCCGCATCGTCTACACGCAGATGCTGAACGACCGCGGCGGGATCGAGAGCGACCTCACGGCGAGCCGGCTCTCGGAGACGGCCTTTCTGCTCGTCGTTCCCTGCGCGACCTTGCAACGCGATCTCGCTTGGCTTCGGCGCTGGGTCGGCGACAGGCGCTGCGCGATCACCGACGTCAGCGCCGGCGAGGCGACGCTCTGCCTCATGGGCCCGAAGGCGCGCGAGGTCCTGGCCGGCTGCTCGCCCGCCGATTTCTCGAACGATGCGCATCCTTTCGGCACGTGGCGCGACATCGAGATCGGCCTCGGGATCGCCCGCGCGCATCGCGTCACTTACGTCGGCGAGCTCGGTTGGGAGATCTACGTCTCTTCGGACCAGGCGGCGCATGTCTTCGAAGCGGTGGAGGCCGCCGGCGCGCCGCACGGGCTCACGCTCTGCGGGCTGCATGCGCTCGACAGCTGCCGGATCGAGAAGGCGTTCCGCCATTTCGGCCACGACATCACCGACGAGGATCATGTGCTCGAAGCCGGGCTCGGCTTCGCGGTCAAGACGGCGAAGGGCGACTTTCTCGGCCGCGACGCGGTTCTGCGCCGCAAGGAGGAGGGGCTCCGGCGGCGGCTCCTGCAGTTCCGCCTTCGCGATCCGGAGCCGATCCTGCACCACAACGAGCCGATCCTCCGCGACGGCGACGTCGTCTCCTATGTGACGTCCGCGAATTACGGCCACTGGCTCGGCGCGGCCGTCGGCTTGGGCTATGCGCCTTGCGCGGGCGAGAGCGCGGCGGAGGTGGCGGCCGCGTCCTACGAGATCGACATCGCCGGCGCGCGCGTCGCCGCCGAAGCGAGCCTCGCGCCGCTCTACGACCCGAAGGCCGAGCGCGCGCGCCTCTGATCGGCCGCCGAAAAAGCCGTCAGCCCGCCGCCCGTCGGCGCTCCGCCGCGAAGAACTCGAGGAACGCGTCGCTCGGCATCGGCTTGGCGAAGAGATAGCCCTGGAGGAGCTGGCAGCCGGCGTCGCAAAGGAAGGCCCGCTGCGCGTCGGTCTCGACGCCCTCCGCGATCGCTTCGATTTGAAGCGAGCGGGCGATATCGAGAACGAAGCGGACGAGCTGCGCATGGCGCTCCGAGTCCGGCAAGGGCGCGATGAACTCGCGAGGGATCTTCAGCCGGCGCGGGCCGAGCGAGAGCAGTCCCATGATCGAGCTGTGGCCCATGCCGAAATCGTCGATCTCGATCTCGACGCCGAGCTCGTTCAGCCGATCGAGCGCGTGGCGCAAGCGATCGTCGAGCTGGTCGACGAAGACGCTCTCCAGGATCTCGAAGCATAGCCGGCCGCGCAGCTGGTCGAGCTCTTCGATCTCGTCGACGAGCGCCGGATCGGATAGGCGCTCGCTGGTGATGTTGACCGAGATCTTGCCGATCTCGACGCCTTGCGCGCGCCAGGCGCGCTCGTCGCGGGCGACCTGCGCCAGCATCTTGCGGTCGATCGCCGGCAGCAGCCCGAGCCGCTCGGCCCAAGGCAGGAACGCCGCCGGCGCGAGGACGCCGCGTTCCGGATGCCGCCAGCGCGCCAGCGCCTCGACGCCGCGGATCGCTCCGGTCGCCGCGACGATCTGCGGTTGATAGACCGGAAAGAACTCGTCCCTCTCGAGCGCGAGAAAGAGCTGGTCCGACAGAGACTTGCGCGCCTGCGCCGAGGCGCGCATGGACTCGCGGAAGACCTCCGAGCGATTGCGGCCCTGCGCCTTCGCCTCGTAAAGCGCGAGATCGGCGCTCGCCAGAATGCGCTGCGAGTCGCAGCCGACGCACTCGGCGGCGCCGAACGCGATGCCGATGCTCGCGCTGAACTTGCAGATCTCGCCTTCGAACATGATCGGTTGCGAGAGCCGCTCGATCAGCGTCTCGGCGAGCTTCTCCGCCTCGTCCGGACCGACGCCGGGCGCGGTCAGGATCACGAACTCGTCGCCGCCGGTCCGCGCGACGAAATCGCCCTCCGAGACCGTCGATCTCAGAATGTTGGCGACATGCGTCAGCACGTTGTCGCCGGCGCGATGACCGAGCGTGTCGTTGATCTGCTTGAAGTAGTCGAGGTCGACGTGAAGGATCGCGCAGGGCGCGGTCCGGTCGGCCGCGGCGCAGCGCGCCTCCAGCTCGTCCTCCAGGCGCCGTCGGTTCGCGAGGCCGGTCAACGCGTCGTGATGGGCTTGATGGCGCAACTCGCGCCGCGCGCGCTCGAGCGCCGCGGCCTGCTCCTCGAGCCGACGGTTCTGCTTCTTGACCGTGTCGAGGGCCTCTTCGAGAGCTTTGGCCTGCTTCGTCAATTCCGTGACGTCGGTCACTCTCGTGACGCGCGCGCCGCTCGACGTGTACCGATCCCGCACGAGCCCGAACTTGCCTGCGCGCGTCTCGCGATAGCCTTCGAAGGGCGCGTCGGGCGCGTGGCGCACTCTTTTGTCGAGCCAGGCGTCGCGCTCCTCGCCGCGCAGAACGAGCAGCGTGTCGAGGATTTCCTCGTGAGCCTCGCGGATATCCCGACCCGGCGTGAAAGTCTCGACGAGATGCGGATAAACACCGTCTTCGCCGTGGAAACAGGCGATGACGCGATCGTTTTCGTCATAGATGATCAGACCGTCGCCGGCGACGCTGAGCGCGTCCAGGAGCCGGCGGCGCTCGAACTTCGCATCTTCTGCGCGCCGCCGCGCGCCGAGGATGTCGGCGGCGACCGCGGCGGCGCGCTCGGCGGCGCGGAGCGCCGGCTCCGCGTCTGTCGGGCCCGCCTCGAAAAGCAGAAGGGCCGCCACTCCTTCGCCGGCGTCCGGTTCGGCGACGCGGGCGGCGGCGACGCGCTGGAAGCGCTCTGCGCCGGGCGCAAACGGCGCGTCGATGAACGCGGGCGCCTCGAGGCGCGCGATCGCCGCGGGAAGGCCGGGCGCTCGGGCGACGGCGCTCGCGATCGACGCCGATCCCGTGACGAAGCGGAGGCGTTCCGCCTCGAGCGCGACGATCGCGGCGGCGTCCGCTTGGGCGGCGCGCGCCGCGAGCGCGGCGATCTCTCGCAGGGCGTCGCGCGCCGGCTCTGACGCGGCCGCCGCGTCAGAGGAGCGGTCCATTCCCGAGATTTCCGGCGCAGGCGTCATCAGAGAGGGATCCCGAACTGTCGGTTCGTGAGCAGAGTGTGCCGCCTCCGTCTTACAATCCGCTGAATATTCGCCTTTATCGGCCGTGCGCCGCCATGCGCGGCCGGGGCGGTCCGTCGCGCCGAGGAGCCGGGGCGCGGTCGTCGCAGACGCGCCGCGCTTGCCCGCTATGCGTCTCGCCTCCTATAGGCGCTCGCATAGGTTGCTCGATCTTTCGGAAGATTCCCGCCTCGGACCGCCCGTCTCGCGGCGCTACTCCCGGGTCCAAGTCTGCGAACGGCAAATCAACCCGCCGAGCACGCAGCCCGAGACCTCGAGCTGGCCGCCGGCGGCGAGCTCTATGTCGGCGTCGTACCACTCGTCGTGATCGGGAGCGTAGATCTCGCCGTCGTCCCATTCGCCGTCGCCCTCATAGACCATGTCCTTGATGATCTGCCGGCCGATGTTAGGGCTGTTCGGAATGCTGGATTCGGTGATCGCGCCGCAAGTGAGCGAGCCGCATGCGTAGATTTCGACCAGCGCCCAATTGCCGTCGTCATTCGTTTCGGTGCGCCAGACGCCGGTGATGTCTTGGGCCGACGCGACGCCGGCGCTCAGAAAGAGTGCGGCCGAAGCCGCGGCCAGGCTCATCTTCATTGCTTTCCTCCCAGGTCGTCGGCGCAAGGACCGCGACCGGACGTGTCGTTCTTGCTCGTTGGCGCGCCCGAAGCGAAAGGCCGCCGCGAGCGTCGGAATTGAGACGTTAGGTCTCATGGCTGGCGATCAAAACCGCGAAAAGCTGCGGCCGCAAGCAATTATTCAATTGTCGACTTGGGTCTCCGCAGATGACGCCACGTAAAATCAAGATGTTGGCGCCTTACGCCGCGTCAAATACTTCGGAGAACCGGCGTCGTCTTTGCGTCGCGCCTGGTCCCGCCCGGGCGACAATCGAAACCGCTTGTCAAGAGAAAGGCGTCATGAATTCCGTGCAAGGCGCTCATGCGCAAACGGCATGCGAAAACAGGCGAATATGCTGTCGGGCGCCCTCGATTTCGGTTATGCCGCGCCCACGTTTAGCGGCGAACGAGTCCGCGCCGGCCGCGCGGATTCGGCATTGGAGAAGCGTTATGGACATCGATCAACTGATCCGCGAGCGCCGCGTGCGCAGCGGCTCGGGCCTCGGCCTGCTCGCCTTCTACCTCGCCATTGTCGGAGGCATGGTCCTGGCCGGCATGGCGATCACCTGAGCGGTCGTCCGAGACTGAGATGCGCGCCGCCCGCGGGATGAGGTCCTGCGGGCGGCGTTCGCATTTTCAGATCTGGTCGCTCGCCGCCTCGCCGACATTCTCGACGCAGCGCTCTTCGCGCAGCGTAGTCAGCCAGATCGGGTCAATCT
>CAZPTD010000162.1:8580-9501 GCA_964588915.1 uncultured Neomegalonema sp.
AAGGATGGTGCGGCGGACGGAACATCTCCTCCTTCGGCCCCTGCTCGACGACGCGGCCGCGCTGCATCACCACCACCTCGTCGGCGATCGAGCGCACCGTGGCGAGATCGTGGGTGATGAACATGTAGGCGAGGTTGAGCTCGCGCTGCAGCCGGTCGAGCAGCTTCAGGATGCCCTCGGCGACGAGCTGGTCGAGCGCGCTCGTCACCTCGTCGCAGATGATGAACTCGGGACCCGCCGCCAGCGCGCGGGCGATGCCGACGCGCTGCTTCTGGCCGCCGGAGAGCTCCGGCGGATAGCGTTCATAGAAGATCATCGGATCGAGCTCGATCATCTCGAGCAGCTCTTCGACGCGCTTGCGCAGATCCGATCCTCTGAGGCCGTAGTAGAACTGCGCCGGCCGGCCGATGATCTCGCTAATCCGAACCTGCGGGTTCAGCGCGACGTCGGCCATCTGGTAGATCATCTGCGCCTGGCGCAGCTGATCTTTGCTGCGGTTCCTGTAGCTCGCCGGCAGCGGTTCGCCCTTGAAGAGCACCTGCCCCTCGCTTGGCGGCAGAAGACCGGTGATGACGCGCGCCACGGTCGATTTGCCCGAGCCCGACTCGCCGACGACCGCGACGGTCATGCCCGGATAGATGTCGAACGACACGTCGTCGAGGACTTTGACGCCGCCGGTGTAGGCCGCGTCGACATTCTGAACCGAAATAACCGGCACGGCGCCGGGCGGCCGCGTTTTCTGCTCGCGCTTGAAGCTGCGCACCGCCCAGAGGCTCTTGGTGTAGTCCTCTTTCGGGTTGTCGAGCATCTCGGCGGTCGCCGCCTCCTCGACCTCGTCGCCCCTCAGCAGCACTTTGATCTTGTCCGCCATCTGCGCGACGACGGCGAGGTCGTGCGTGATGTAGATCGCCGCCGTGCCGA
>CAZPTD010000163.1:0-9476 GCA_964588915.1 uncultured Neomegalonema sp.
CAGCCCATGTCCTTGTTGACCGCGCAGGCCTGGGCGGCGAAGGCCTCGTTCGCCTCGACGAGATCGAGATCGCCCGCCTTCCAGCCGGCCTTCTCGAGCGCCGCCCGCGAGGCCGGGATCGGACCCGAGCCCATGATCTTCGGGTCGACGCCGACGGTCGCGAAGGAGACGATCCGCGCCAACGGCTCGATCCCGCGGCGCTCGGCCTCCTCGGCGCTCATCAGCACCGCGACCGCGGCGCCGTCATTGATGCCCGAGGCGTTGCCCGCGGTCACGGTGCCGTCGCGCGTGAAGGCCGGACGCAGCTTCTGCATGCCTTCGATGGTGGCGCCGTGACGGATATACTCGTCGTCGGCGACGACCGTCTCGCCCTTGCGGTGCTTGATCGTCACCGGCGCGATCTCGTCCTTGAACTTGCCGGCCTTCTGCGCCGCCTCGGCCTTGTTCTGGCTCGCGAGCGCGAATTCGTCCTGCTGCTCGCGCGTGATCTGCCACTGCTCGGCGACGTTCTCCGCCGTCACGCCCATGTGATAGCCGTTGAAGACGTCCCAGAGCCCGTCGCGGATCATGGTGTCGATGAAGCTGAGATCGCCCATCTTGTGCCCGGCGCGCAGCGGCGCGGCGTGCGGGCTCAGCGTCATGTTCTCCTGGCCGCCGGCGACGACGATCGACGCGTCGCCGACCGCGATCTGCTTCGCGCCCTCCGCGACCGCCCTGAGGCCCGAGCCGCAGACCTGATTGATCGTCATCGCCGCCGATTCGATCGGCAGTCCGGCTCCGATATGCGCCTGGCGCGCCGGGTTCATGCCCTGCGCCGCCGTCAACACCTGGCCGAGGATGGTCTGGCCGACCTCGCCGGGCGCGACCTTGGCGCGCTCGAGCGCCGCCTTGATGGCGACGACGCCGAGCTCGTGCGCCGGCGTGTTCGAGAAGGATCCGTTGAACGAGCCGACGGGCGTGCGCGCCGCGCTGGCGATGACGATGTTGGTCATTTGGCGATACTCCGTGTTCTCGGCCGGACGCGACGCCGCGCCCGGGGCGGGTTGTTCTCACGCCGCGCGCCGACTCCACCGATCGGGGCGCGTCGGGTCAAGGCTTGTTTACCCAAATTTCACGCGAGGGATCGGCGGCAGAATGCGGCGATCCGGTCCCAGACCTCGGCGTCGGCGCGGCGCCCGACGATCATGCCGACATGACCGCCCGACGCCCGCGCGAGCTCGGGCGCCCGCGCGCGCCGCATCGCGGCCTCGGCGCTCTCATTGGGCACGACGGTGTCGGAGACCGAGGTCAGGATGAAGACCGGGCCGGCGAAGTCCCGAAGGTCCACGCGTCGCCCGGCGACGCGCCAGCGCCGCCGGACCAAGGCGTCGTCGAGGCCCCATTCGAGGAACAGCGTCGTCGCCGCCGGCGCCGCGAGGCGCAGCCCCTCGTTCAACCAGTCCTCGACGGCGATGAAGAGCCGATCCGACGCGCCGCGGGAGCGTCGGCGGCCGAAGGCCGGAAACTTGCGCATCGCCTGCAACGGATCGCGCAGGAAGAAGAGCGTGTCGAGAACGTCCGCCGGCAGGCCGCCGAAGACCGCGCCGCAGGCGGCGATAAGCTGCGACAGCTCCGAGCGGCTGGGCATGGCCTCGCGCGGCGGGCGCAGCGGCGCGAACCACCAGGGCGCGGCGATCAGCCCGACCCGATCGACCCGGTCCGGCGCGAGCAGCGCGCCCGCCGACGCGATCGCTCCGCTCATGCAATGGCCCATCACCGCGATCCGAGCCGCGCCGCCCGCCTTCGGCGCCGCGCGCGCGCTCGCCGCCTCGATCGCCGGCACGAGACGCCGCTCGGCGTAGTCGGCGACCGAGAAGCCGCGCTCCTCGCCGGTCGGCGCGCCCCAATCGAGCAGGAAGACCCTGAGGCCGCGTTCGGCGAGACCGCGCATCAGCGAGCGCGCCCGCGTCAGATCCAGGATCCGCCAGCCATTGATCAGGGACGGCGCGAAGAGCGCCGCCGGCGCGCCGTCGGCGTCCGGCGCGTAGTCGAAGAGCCGCGCCGATCCCAGCCGCCAAACCACCGGCGGATCGGCCGGCCGGCGCACCGTCGGCGCGTCATGCGCGCGGCGCATGCCGTCGAGCGCCGCCGAAAGATCGTCGAGGCCGCTCTCCGCGACGGCCCGCGACAGCCGCTCCGGATCAAGGCGTTCGACCCGCTCGGCGAGCCGCCGCGCGTCCTCTTTGAGCGAGGCGCGCCAGGGAAAGCGCGGATCGCCGACGCCGAGCGCCAAAGACGCGCCGTGGCCGAGATCGGCCGCGCCGGCGGCGAGATGCGCTGCGAGCGGGCGCGGCCCATGGGTGCGCTCCGGCGGCCGCCGCGCGTCGTCTTCAGCGGTCGCCATCGAAGGTCGGCGGCGTGTCGCCGCGTCTGAAGGGCGGGCGCCAGTTGCGCCGCCAAAGCCGCCAATAGGCGTTGGCGGCGGCGCGCTCGGCCTTGTTCGGCCTCGACCGGGCGACGCGCGCGGCGCCCTCCGGCTTGGCCGCGTCGCCCTCCGTGTCGACGTCTCGGTTCTCTTCGTCCGTCATCGCGTCTCGTCTCGCGCAGGGACCGGCCTCTGGCGCCGCACAAAAGCGTTGCAGAAGCAGTCCGGTAATGCGACCTTACGCGCAACCAACGCAGGATGCGCGTATCGGCGGCGCAATTTTTTCGAAATGACCATAATGAAAGATCATCTGTCCGACGCGGATCGACGCAGCTCCGGCGGCGCCGCAGAAGCGCCGATCATCGTCAAGAAATACGCGAACCGCCGCCTGTACAATACAGCGACGAGTTCTTACGTCACGCTCGAGAACCTTGCGGCGATGGTGCGCGGCGGCCAGGACTTCGTCGTCCATGACGCGAAGACCGGCGAGGACATCACCCGCTCGGTGTTGACTCAAATCATCTTCGAGGAGGAGGCGCGCGGCGACTCGCCGCTCCTGCCGATCAGCTTCCTGCGGCGACTGATCCGTCTCTACGGCGACGCGGTGCAAGGCTATGTGCCCGGCTATCTCGAGATGACGATGCACGCCTTCGAGCGCAATCAGGAGGCGTTTCGCCAGCAGATGGCGCGCTCTTTCGGCACGACGCCCGGCTACGCGCAGCTCGAGGCGATGGCGCGGGCGAACATGGAGATGTTCCGCCAGGCGATGGGCGTGTTCGCGCCGGCGCTGAAGGAGAGCGGCGGCGCCGAGGCGACGCCGGAGGCGGGCGACGACGCCGAGAAAGAGACGCCGAAGGAGGCGCCGCAACGCGAGGCGGCGCGCGCTCCGGACGAACTCGACGCGATGCGCGCTCAGATCGACGAGATGCAGCGCAAGATCAACGACTTGGCGCAGAAGTAAGCGAGGCGCGGCCTCAGGCTCGCGCGGCCAGCGCTAATCCTTCTCGCCGAAGCCGCTCTCGACAAGCTCCCTGAGCGCCGCCAGCGCCGCCGCCGCGTCGGCTCCCGACGCCTTGACGTCGATGAAGGATCCCTTCGGCGCGGCGAGCAACAGCAGGCCCATCAGCGAGCGGCCGGAGACGGTGAGCGACTCCCGAGACACCTCGATATCGGCGCCGAATTGCTGCGCCGTCTCGCAGAATTTGGCCGAGGCGCGCGCGTGCAGGCCTTTGGCGTTGACGATCTCGAGCCGCGCCGTCAGCGGAACGCCGACGTCGTTGTCATCCGTCATTCGCCGGCCGGCGCCTTTTTCGACGCGCCGCCCGCGGAGGCGGCCGCGCCCGGATCGAGCATGCCCGCCGCGTCCATGATGTAGCGACGCCCGGCCTCGACGGCCGCCGCGACCGCCGCTCGCCGGTCGATCTCGCGCGATTGCGCGAGCTTCATCAGCATCGGCAGATTGACGCCGGTCACGACGTCGACGCCCGGCCGCGCCATCGCCGCGATCGCGAGATTGGAGGGCGTGCCGCCGAAGAGATCGGTCAGGATCACGACGCCGGCGCCGTCGTCGACCTCGGCGACCGCGGCGCCGATCTCGGTCCGGCGCTCCGCGAGATCGTCCTTCGGATCGAGCCCGATCGCGCGCGCGCCGGCCAAAGGACCGACGACATGCTCGGCCGCGCGCAGAAGCTCCTCGGCCAGTCGTCCGTGTGAAACAAGCACCAGTCCGATCATGCCGCGTCCGTCCGTGTCGATTTTCTGTCGCCGTCGCCATCATCGAGCTCGCGATGGCGCAAATTGGGCCGCCAGCCGGCGCCGGCGACCGCATTCGCCAAGGCCACCGCCGTGGCGACGGAGCGATGCTTGCCGCCGCTGCAGCCGAGCGCCACAGTGACGTAGCTCTTGCCCTCGCGCACGAAGGCCGGCAGCAGCATCAGCACATGCTGCTCGATCTGCTGCAGAAACGCCGCGTAGAGCGGATCTTCGGCGACATAATCGGCCACCGCCGCGTCGCGCCCGTCGAGCGACTTCAACTCGGGCTGGTAATGCGGATTGCGCAGAAAACGGCAGTCGAAGACGATGTCAGCCTCCGGCGGCAGGCCGCCGCGATAGGCGAAAGAGACGATCGACACCGTCAGCCCGAGCGCCTCCTCGCCGAGCACGCGCTCGCGCACCGCGCGCTTAAGCGCCATCGGCGTCATTGCGCTGGTGTCTATGACGACGTCGGCGGCCGTCTTGACGTCCTCGGTGAGCCGCCGGTCGAGCGCGATGCCGTCCTCGACGCGGCCGGTCGGCGCCAAGGGATGGCGTCGGCGCGTCTCGGTATAGCGGCGCTGCAGCGATTCCTCGTCGCTCTCGAGAAAGAGAACGCGCGCCTCGGCGCCGCTGCGCGCCGCGATCGCCTCGCGGAGCTCGGCGAACGCCTCGGCGGAGAAGCCATTGGTCTTGGCGTCGATCCCGATCACGACGCGGCGGCGGCCGTCGGCGATGAGCTGAGCGACGATGTCGGGCGCGATGGTGAGCGGCGGCCGATCGACCCTCTCGAAGCCGAAGTCCTCGAGCGCGTTGATCGCCGTCGTTCTTCCGGCGCCCGAACGGCCGGTGGCGAGCACGACGAAGAGCGGCGGATCGCCCGCCGCCGCTTTCGAGGATCCGGCCGGCGTCGGCGCCGGCTTGTCCGCGCTGGTCGTCACCGCTGGCCCTCCGCGCCGCGCAAAAGCGGCGTGTCCGGATCGAGGAGCTCGCCGCGTTGCAGCAATAGGTAAAGCCCGTCCGCGAGCGCGCAACCGCCGCCCGTCTCGATCGAGGGCACCTTTGCCCCGCAAAGATTAACCGATCCTTTCCTCGGCAGCCGCGGCGGCGTCTCACTGAGCGGCAGGAGGCGGCAGACGAGCCAAAGCGGCGCCGCCGCGATCGCCGGCGCGCGCAGGAGCCCGAGGCCGCGCGCCTCGACGACGTCGGCGATCCCGGCCGCGCGATGCCGTTCGGTGGCGCTCGCGAGCACGCCGCCGGCGCCGTCGGCGCGCAACGCGACGCGGTCGTCGGCGACGAGACGCGCGCCCCGGGCGAGCAGCCCGAGCGCCAGAGACGATTTGCCGGCGCCCGCCGGGCCGTCGATGAGCAGCGCCGCCCAGGGCGCGCGCTCGGCCGAGGCGCGACCAACGCCGGGCGCTCGTCCGATATCGGACGCGTCCGGCCCGAACCGCCGCACGGCGACGCAGCTCGCGTGAAGCTCGACGATCCCGCCGGCAAGGCCCGGCGGCTCGTCCGCCCATTCGCTCGCCCCGGCGATCGCCCTTTGCGGCGCGTCTCCGGCGGCGGGCCGCGTCATAGCGGCAGCGAGACGCTGAAAACCGCGCCCGAGCGGTCGGTGCGGTTCTCGCACCAGATCCGGCCGCCATGCGCCTCGACGATCTGACGGCAGATGTTGAGGCCGAGACCGGAATGCTCGCCGAAACCATGCTCCTCCGGCCGCTCCGAATAGAAGCGCTCGAAGACGGATTCGAGATTCTCGTGCGGCACGCCCGGCCCTTCGTCGATGACGTCGACGCGCCAAGCCTCGGCGCCGTTCAAGCGGCAATGCGCCAAGGTGACGGTGATCAGCCCGTCCTCCGGACTGAAGGAGGCGGCGTTGTCGAGGAGATTGAGGAACACCTGCGCCAGGCGCTCCTCGAGACCGCGGATCGGCGCGGTCTTGACCGCCGCGTCGAGCTTGAGCCGCACGCGCCGGTTCTCGCACACCGACTCGGTGATCGAGATCACCGCGGTCATCAGCTCGAGCAGGTCGAAGCGCTCCCGCTGTTCGCGCACGAGCTCGGCGTCGAGGCGCGAAGCGTTGGCGATGTCGGTGACCAGCCGATCCATCCGGCGCACGTCCTGCTCGATCACGGCCAGGAGCTGCGCGCGCTGCTCGTCGTTCCGGGCGGCCCGGAAGCTCTCGACGGCCGACCGCATCGAGGTCAGCGGGTTCTTGATCTCGTGCGCGACGTCGGCGGCGAAGCTCTCGATCGCGTCGATCCGCTGGTAGAGCGCGCCGGTCATGCGCCTGAGCGCGATCGAGAGCTGGCCGATCTCGTCGCCGCGCTGCGAAAGATCCGGTATGTCGACCCGCGCCAGGTCGAGCGGCGCCTTTTCGCGCCGCCTGCCGTCTTCAGCGGCCTCCGAGAGCTGCCGGATCGGCCGAGCGATCGTATGCGCGAGCACGATCGACAGCATCAACGTGACCAGCGCGGCGACGCCGAAGCCCTTCAGGATCGCGTCGTAGCTCTTGGCGGTCAGCGCGCCGATGTCGCCGCCCTCGGTCGAGAGAACCAGGGCGCCCATCACGACGCGAACCTGCCGGATCGGCACGGCGACGGACAGAATCAACTCGCCTTCGCTGTTGACGCGCTCGAAGGTCGCCGGCGCGCCGCCGAGCGCCGCGTACACCTCGTCGACGCGGGTGAGGCCCGCGGGCGGCGTCTCCTGATAGAGCGGCAGCGGGTGGTTGAACGCCGAAATCATGTAATCGCCGAGCGACTCGATGAGCGCGAGCGCGCCGCGGCGTCCGGGCGTCGTCGGCGGCGCGTCGTCCTCGATGACGATCGTTCGGGTCAGGAGCGCGCGCGTGTCGCCGGTCAGCCGCCCGCGGCTGTCGAAAATCTGCGCTCGGAAGTTGTAGTTGACGACGAGACGACGCAGGACCTCGTTGGCGTTGACGCGGTCGTAGTTCTGATTGATCGGATCGCCGGCGCTCTCGGCGATCGTCACGGCGATCATTTCGGCATGGGTCTTGAGCGACGCCAGCTTGAGCTCGATCAGGCCCTCGCGGTGTTGGCTCACCGCCAGCAAGCCGCCGATCTGAACGCCGAGCGCGACGAGCGTCAGCATGAAGATCCGCGTCGTCAGCGACGAAATGGCGATCGACTGGCCCTTGACCAGCTGCGCCGCGCCCGCCGCCATGCGGCGCCCGCTCTCGATCGCGCCCTGCGCCGACGCGGCCAAATGCGACGCCGTTCCGCTCGCCCGCGTCGGTTCGCTATCGGCGACGCCCTCGGTCACGCTGTCGCTCCGCGGTTAGCCGCGACGCCTCGGCGCCGCCTTCAGGCTTCCTTATACCGATAACCGACGCCGTAGAGCGTTTCGATCGCGTCGAATTCCGAATCGATGTTCCGAAACTTCTTGCGGATCCGCTTGATGTGGCTGTCGATCGTCCGGTCGTCGACATAGATCTGATCGTCATAGGCCGCGTCCATCAAATGATCGCGGCTCTTGACGAAGCCCGGCCGGCTCGCGAGCGCCTGCAGGATCAGGAACTCGGTGACGGTAAGCGTCACCGACTTCTCGTTCCAGGTGCAGGCGTGCCGAAGCGGATCCATCATCAGCGGACCGCGCTGGATCGGCTTGTCCTTCTCGTGACGCTCGGCCGTGGACTCGGGCGCCTCGCGGCGGCGCAGCACCGCGCGAATGCGCTCGACCAGCAGACGCTGCGAGAATGGCTTGCGAATGAAGTCGTCCGCGCCCATGCGCAATCCGAGCACCTCGTCGATCTCGTCGTCTTTGGACGTGAGGAAGATCACCGGCATGTCCGATTTCTGCCGGACGCGGCGCAGGAGCTCCATCCCGTCCATCCGCGGCATCTTGATGTCGAACACGGCGAGGTCCGGCGGCGTCTGGCTGATTGCGCTGAACGCGGCCGCGCCGTCGGTGTAGGTGCGCACTTCGTAGCCTTCGGCTTCGAGCGCCATCGTGACGGACGTCAAGATGTTCCTATCGTCATCCACCAGAGCGATCGTCGGCATCTGAGCCCCTTTCGACGTTCCCGTTCCCGCGTCTTCAGGACGCGTTGTTCGTTGGAGCCGCTCCGTCGGCCCGATGCTGCGCGCGACGGCGACACGCCGCTTCCGCGCGTCGACGCAAAACCTTCGCGTCGCGCCATCCTCCATGATTAGATCGGCCCTAAATTTGAAGATAGGGGCTCAGGCGCCGCACGCAACGGGAAACCGCGCGCGCATGCGACTAATTCATACGGAAATTATATTGCGCGCCGGAAAGCCGGATTGATAAAATAGTTCTGTTGCGGCGCAGCGACGCCAGTCGGTCCGATGCTGGGCGCTCGAGGGTCGGGCGCGCTTCTCGACATGATGGCGCGGAAGTTGCTCTGCGACAAAACCTGGTGGGGTGGGCGTCACATCGGCATCGCGCCGCCCGCGCTCCTTGATCGGAGGGCGTGGGCGCCGGCGTCGGTGGGCCTTTCGCGTCTATGGGCCGTTCGCGCTGCGCGACGACTGACGGTAGGAGGAAACCGTGAAACATGCTGGTGTAGTGAATGCGTCGTTCCGGATCGACGCGCTCGGCGTCCAAGATCTCGCGGCGGCGCATTATAACTATACCGAGGCGCAGCTGGTCGAAGCCGCGATCGCCCGCGGCGAGGGGCGGCTCGCGCCGGGCGGCGCGCTCGTGGTCGCGACCGGCCAGCACACCGGCCGCTCGCCGAAGGACAAGCACGTGGTGCGGGTTCCGTCCTCCGAGGCGAACATCTGGTGGGACGCCAACCGCGCCATGACGCCCGACGCGTTCGAGCGGCTGAGGCTCGACATGCTCGCGCATCTCAAGGGCCGCGAGCTCTTCGTCCAAGACCTCTTCGCCGGCGCCGACGCCGCGCATCGCCTCAACGTCCGCGTCGCGACCGAACTCGCCTGGCACGGCCTCTTCATCCGGCATCTCCTGCGCCGGCCGGAGCGCGCCGAGCTCGAGAGCTACCGGCCGGAATACACGATCCTCAACTGCCCGAGCTTCAAGGCGGATCCGGCGCGGCACGGCTGCCGCTCCGAGACGGTGATCGCGATCTCCTTCGAGCGGAAGCTGATCCTGATCGCCGGCACGTCCTACGCCGGCGAGAACAAGAAGTCGGTCTTCACGCTCCTCAACTATATCCTGCCGGCGCGCGGCGTCATGCCGATGCATTGCTCGGCCAACCACGCGCAAGGCGATCCGTCGGACTGCGCGGTCTTCTTCGGCCTCTCCGGCACCGGCAAGACCACGCTGTCGGCCGATCCGAACCGCACGCTCATCGGCGACGACGAGCATGGCT
>CAZPTD010000164.1:0-9459 GCA_964588915.1 uncultured Neomegalonema sp.
GGGTTCTGCGTGCTCGACGAGGTCGTCGCGAGGCTCGTCGTCGCCTATGTCGGCCGTTTCTGCGATCTTCTCGACGAGATGACGGGGCGGACGCGCACGCGATTCCTCATCATTACGCATCACGCCGTGTCGATGAGCCGGATGGACCGCCTCTTCGGCGTGACCATGGTCGAGCCCGGCGTCAGCCAGCTGGTGTCGGTCGACCTCGAGACGGCGGTCGAGCTGGCCGAGGCCACCGCCGCCTGAGACGCGCGTTTTTACAAGTGATTCGGAAATTTGTCGCAGGGCCGATGATGGCTTGACTTGAGAAATCCGACCTCCCTATGGTCCGCGCGGCTGAATAAAGGCGACGCAGGGTTTGATGTCCGATGACGGGGACCACGATCTCGAGGCGCGAATTAAGCGCGCGCGCGAGGGGTTGGGCCCGAAACCCAAGTCGGACGCTGCGGAGAAGTACGGAGCGCTGTCGCTGGCCTGGCGGATGACGCTGGAGCTTGTGGTCGGCGCGGGCATCGGGGTGGCGATCGGCTGGAGCTTGGACGACCTGTTCGACACGGGGCCGATCTTCCTGATCGCGATAGGCTTGTTGGGCTTCGCCGCCGGCGTCAAAACGATGCTGGCGACGGCGAAAGAGGTCAGCAGATCGACCCAGTCGGACGAGGATCGATCTGACGATCGCTAACGCGACGCGCGCGGAGCGGCTGCGCGGCGACGCATGAGGAGGCGCGGGTGGCGGAAGAGGCCGAAGGCTCGGGGATCGCGATCGATCCGATCGGGCAGTTCTTGATCAGCCCGTTGTTCACGGAGGCCGGCGCGCCGGTCGGGACGTTCAGCTACACGAACTCGTCGCTCTGGATGACGATCGTCGTGGCGGCGGCCACCATTCTGTTCATGGTCGGCGCTTCCGGACGAGCCGTGGTGCCGACGCGGCTGCAGTCGGTGGCCGAGCTCAGCTACGACTTCATCCGACGCATGGTCCGAGACGCGGCCGGCGACGAGGGGCTGAAATACTTTCCGGTCATCTTCACCCTCTTCGTCTTCGTGCTGTTCTCCAATTTGGCCGGCCTGATCCCGTATTCATTCACCGTCACCAGCCATTTGGCCGTCACCGCCACGCTCGCGCTCGCCGTCTTCGTCACGGTCACGGTCATCGGCTTCATCAAGCACGGGATCGGCTTCCTCGGCTTCTTCGTGCCGAAGGACTGTCCGCCGGCGATGCTGCCCTTGCTGGTGCCGATCGAGATGATCTCGTATTTCGTGCGGCCGATCAGCCACTCGATCCGTCTCGGCGCCAACATGCTCGCCGGCCACGCGATCTTGAAAGTGTTCGCCGGCTTCGTCGCGCCGCTCTTCATCGGCGGCGTCCTGCCCTTGGCGATGATGGTCGCGGTCTACGGCCTCGAGCTGCTCGTCGCCGTCGTGCAGGCGTACATCTTCACGGTGCTGACCTGCATTTACCTGAATGACGCGCTGCACATGCACTGAGCGTCGCGCTTCGAAACCTGATCAAGCAATCAAACAAGATGGAGTAGAGACATGACGGGCGATATCGCACAAATGGGCCAGTACATCGGCGCCGGTCTCGCGTGCTTGGCGCTGGCGGGCGCGGGCATCGGCATCGGCCACGTCGCCGGCAACTACCTCAGCGGCTCGCTGCGCAACCCGGCGGCGGCCAAGGAGCAGCTCGGCAACTTCTTCGTCGGCATGGCGTTCGCCGAAGCGACCGGCCTTTTCGGCCTCGTCGTGGCGCTGCTCCTGATCTTCGCGGTCTAAGACGCGAGCCGAGCCGGAAGCGGCTCGAGCGCTGAACTATTCGCGGCGCGGCGCTCAGGCCCGCCGCGATTGATCGATTTCTCCGGAGCGTATCCATGGCGACCGAAAACGACGCCGCCGAGGCGGGCGGGCTGCCGCAGCTCGATTTCACCACCTGGCCGTCGCAGATCTTTTGGCTGATCGTCAGCTTCACGGCGCTCTACTTTCTCTTGAACCGCGTGGCGCTGCCGAAGATCGCCGAGACGCTGCAGGCGCGGCAGGACCAGATCGCCGCGGATCTCGATCTGGCGGCCGAGTTCGAGCAGAAGGCGAAAGAGGCCGAAGCCGCCTATCACGCCGCGCTCAACGCGGCGCGCGCCGAGGCCCGGAAGATCGGCGACAAGGCGCAGTCGGAGATCAAGTCGGAGCTCGACGCCGCGATCGCCGACGCGGACGCTCGGATCGCCGAGCGCGTCTCCGAAAGCGCCGCGAGGATCGAAGCGATCCGACAGGACGCGCGCCGCCAAGCGGCGTCGGTCGCCGAAGAAGCGGCGACGGCCTTGATTGAAAGGTTCGGTCCTTCCGGCGCCGCCGACGCCGGCAACGTGTCATCGGTCGTTTCCGCGGAAATCGACCGCCGCTTCGGAGGCTGAACGCATGACGCCGAGCATCGCATCGCCGCTCGCCGGCGAGTTCCTCTCGCTGACGAGCTCCGACACTTGGGTGTTGGTCGCCTTCATCCTCTTCATCGCTCTTCTCGCCTATGCCGGCGCGTTCCGGTTCATCGGACGCTCGCTCGACGCGCGCGCCGTCAGCATCCGCGAGCAGCTCGAGGAGGCGCGCCAGCTCCGCGAGGAGGCGCAGGCGAGGCTGGCGGCGTTCGAGCGCCAGCAGCACGAGGTGTCGCGGACGGCGGACGAGATCGTCGCGACCGCCCGAAAGGAGGCCGAAGCGGCCGCCGCCCAGGCCAAGCTGGACATCGAGGCCTCGGTCGAGCGGCGCCTGAAGGCCGCCGAGGATCAGATCGCGCTGGCCGAAGCCGAGGCGGTGCGCTCGGTTCGGGACGGCGCCGTCGACGCGGCCGTCGCCGCGGCGCGCCAGGTGCTCGCCGAGAGCTATGACGGCGCCGCGGCCTCGGCGCTGATCGACGAGTCGATCAAGGAAGTCGGCGCGCGGATCAACTGACGGGCGCCGGCGATTTCTTGAAGTAGGCGCTGCTCAGCGTCGGCGTCATGCCGCAGGCGCTGAACGCGCGCACGGCGCTTTCGTTGGCGCGAAGGCGCGCGGCCGCGATGCGATCGACGCCGAAACGCGCGCCATAGGCCGCGACGGCCGCCGTCAACGCGGCGCCCACGCCCCTGCGACGATTGCCCTCACGAACGAAAAGAGCGTGCGCGAAGACCCGCGCGCCGGCGACGCTGGCGAAGACCGCGCCCGCGAGCTCGGCGCCGTCGCGGGCGATGAAAGCCGTCGACCGAAGCGGATCCGCCCGCGCCATCACGCCGCGCCGAGCCGGTCCGACGCGCCCCTCTTCCCAAAGCGCGTCGAGCGCCGCGAGCGGCGCGCGCACTTCGATCGGTTCCGGCCCGCGCCGTTTCAGCGCCGCCATGGCGCGCGAGACGGCGCCCTCGCGCATCTCGGTCTCGGCGTAGAGCGCATAGCCGCGCCGCAGAAGCGCGGCCTCCGCCGCCGGCGCGTCGAGGCCTCCGTCGGCTGTCGGAGCGCTCGAGAGCTGGACGAAGGCCGGCAGACCGCGCGCGCGGTAGAACGCCTCCACCGCGTCGAGATCCGCGTCGTCGACCGCCTGGACGAGGCTCTCCGGTCGCGCGGAGTTCGGCCGCGGCCCGGCGCCCGGATCGGCCCGAAGACGCCAGCCTCGAGCCGTCTCGACGGTCTCGGGCGGCCAGCTGGCGTCCCAATCGTCGAGCAAGGCGTCGAGGCCGCTCGGCCGCGCCGCGCCGCCGCTCACTCCACGCTCCTTTTGAGGAGCCGCTGCTTGTCGCGGTTCCAGTCGCGTTCGCGATCGGTCTCGCGCTTGTCATGGAGCTTCTTGCCTTTGGCGAGGCCGATCTCGAGCTTGGCGATCCCCTTGTCGTTGAAATACATCTTGAGCGGCACGACGGTCATGCCCTGCCGGTTGACCGCGATCGCCAACCGATCGATCTCGCGGCGATGCAGCAGGAGCTTGCGCGGCCGGCGCTCCTCATGGCCGAAGCGATCCGCCTTCTCGTATTCCGGAATGTAAGCGTTGATCAGCCACAGCTCGTTATTCTCGGTCGAGGCGTAGGACTCGGCGATATTGGCCTGGCCGGCGCGCAAGGACTTCACCTCCGATCCGGTCAGCATGATCCCGGCCTCGAACGTGTCCTCGATAAAATATTCGCGCCGCGCCCGGCGGTTCTCCGCCGCGAGCTTCTGCGTCGGTTTCTTCTTCTGCGCCATCTTCCGCGATCCGCGACGGGCTCGATCCGATCGGATCGGCGATCCGCCGCCACTCATTGACTAGACAAAACTCCACTCCGCCGAACGCCGGCGTCCGGCGCGACGTCGCTTCTCGAAGGACCGCCGCGAGCGATCGATCAGAGCAGATCGGCCCGCTCCATCGCCGAGCGCACGACCGCCTCCGTCTCCTCGCCGATCGGATAGAGCGGCGAGCGCACCTCGTTGCGGCAGAGGCCGAGAAGCGAGAGGGCGTATTTAGTCGGGCCAGGGCTCGGCTCCAAGAAAAGAGCGCCGTGAAGCGGCGTCAGCCGGATCTGGAGCTCCCGAGCGCGCGCGAAATCGCCGGAGAGGCTGGCCGCCTGCATCTCGGCGAAGAGTTTCGGCGCGACGTTCGCCGTCACCGAAATGCAGCCGACGCCGCCATGGGCGTTGTAGCCGAGCGCCGTCCCGTCCTCGCCGGAGAGGAGCGTGAAGCCCTGCGCGGCGGCGGACGCCATGCGCAGCGGCCGCGTCAGATCCGGGCTCGCGTCCTTGACGCCGACGATCCGCGGCAGCTCGGCGAGACGCAGCACGGTCTCGACCGACAGCTCGGCGACCGTGCGGCTCGGCACGTTGTAGAGGATGATCGGGATCTCGGCCGCGTCGTGGATCGCCTCGAAATGCCGGTAGAGCCCGTCCTGCGACGGCTTGTTGTAATAGGGCACGACCGAGAGGATCGCGTCGGCGCCGGCCGAAGCGGCGTGGCGGGCCAGGCGGATCGCCTCTTCGGTGCTGTTCGAGCCGGCGCCGGCGATGACCGGGATCCGGCCGCGCGCCGCCGCGATCGCCTCGGTGACGACCTGCTCGTGCTCCTCATGCGAGAGCGTGGGCGATTCGCCGGTCGTGCCGACCGCGACGACGCCGCCGGCGCCTTCCGCGACCTGTCGCTCGATCAGCCCGACCAAGGCGTCGCTGTCGATTCGCCCGTCCCTGAACGGCGTCACCAACGCCGGAAGCGAACCCTTGAACATGCCTGTCTCCCTTGCCGGGCGGGCGGCGGCTCGCGCCTTGCCGGGCCGCGGCCCGCGCCTTGCAAAGCTTCGAGCGCCTGCGCGCCATCTTATCGCCCGCCTTCCCGCGTAGCCGCGTCCGCTCCGCCGGGCAAGGACGAGATGCGCCGGCCGGCGCCTGCGGCGCCGGCGACGCGATCCGGGCGCGGCGAAGCGCCGACCGACGCGCATCGCCGTCGACGCGCCGGAAATTCGGCGTAAGATGCGCGCGCGGAGAGGGAAGGGCGCGCGAGGGTTGGGCCATCAGCGCGGATCGACCGATATGACGGGCAGGCTGGCGATGCGGCTTCTGACTTTGGCCTCCGGGCCGGCGATCGCGCTGCTTTTGGCGTTCGTCCTGACGAGCGCCGAGGGCGGGCGCGGCGAGGTGATCGAGGGATCGATCGACGCGGAAGAGCCGCTCTTGCCCTCGCACGGGCCGGAGCGCGCGCCGACGCCGAATCTGCGCGCCGACGCGCTCTTGAAGGCCCGCCTCGAGGGCGGCGCGCGCGGCGGGCCGCATCATCTCAGCCAGCTGCTCGGGCCGCCGGGCGCCGATCCGATGGCGGCGGAGCTCTCCGAATGGGACGCCCTTGTCTCGGGCGGCGGCGGCTGGAGCGATCTCTACGCCTTTCTGCGCGACAAGCCGGGATGGCCGGGCGCGCAGCGGCTGAGGACGCGCGCGGAGCGTCTGATGCCGGAGACGCTGTCGGTCGAGGAGCGGCTCGCCTTCTTCGCCGACGCTCGGCCGGCGACGCTGCGCGGCGCGCGCCTCTTCGGCGAAGCGCTGATCGATTCGGGCCAACCGTCGCGCGGCCGGGCCGAGATCGTCCGCGGCTGGCGCGAATTGGTCGGCTCCGCCTCCGAAGAAAGCATCTATCTCGACCGTCATGGCGACCTGATCGAGCCGCATCACCCGGCGCGATTCGAAATGCTGGTCTGGCGGCTGCAGCTCAACGCCGCCAACCGAATCGCGCGGCTGCTGCCGCCCGAATACAATCCGCTCATGCAGGCGATCACGGCGCTCATCCGTCGGCGCGGCGGCGTCGACCGGCTGATCGCCAACGTGCCGGCCGAGCTCAGCACCCATCCCGCGCTCGCCTATGCGCGCATGGTCTGGCGCGAAGGCCGCCGCCGCCGCGCCGACGCCGAGCAGGCGATGCGCGACGCCAGCGGCGCCGGCGCGCTCGGCGATCCCGAAGCCTGGGCCGACGAGCGCGTGCTCTTCGTGCGCGAGGCCTGGGAGGACGGCCGCCACCAGGACGCGCTCGACCTTGCGGAAGGTCACGGCCTGACGAGCGGACGGCACTTCGCCGAGTTGGAGTGGCTGGCCGGGCTGATCTCGCTCAAGGAGATCGGCGATCCGGCGCGCGCGCTCGGGCATTTCGGCGCGCTCTACTACGGCACGACGACGCCGATCAGCCGAGCGCGGGGCGCCTATTGGGCGGGACGGGCCGCGCGCGAGAAGGGCGACGAGACGCTCGCCGAGCAGTGGTTCCGCCGCGCCGCCGCCTATCCGGTCGCCTTCTACGGCCAAATGGCGATCCTCGAGCTCGGCGAAGACGCGCTCATGCACGAGCATGGCGACGTCGACGTTTTCCGCTCGGTCGCCGGCCTCGACGCGGGCGAGTGGAGCGCCGAGGCGCGCGAGATGGCCGAGGCGGCGACGCGGCTCTACCGCGCCGGCGACATGGAGCGCGCCCGCGCCTTCCTCGTGGCGCTCGCCGAGCAAATCGACGACGGCGCCGCGCTGCTCCGGCTCGCGCGGATCGCTCGGCAAGCGGGCGACTCGACCGGCGAGATCAGGGTCGCTCAAGCAGCGCTCGATCACGGCGTTCAGCTCTGGACGTCGCTCTATCCGCAGCCGCGCTTTCCGGACTTCGACGGCCGGCGCGTCGAGCCGGCGCTGCTGCTCGCCGTGGCGCGGCAGGAAAGCCGGTTCATGGTCGCGGCCGAGTCCCACGCCGGCGCGCGCGGCTTGATGCAGTTGATGCCGGGCACGGCGCGCGGCGTCGCTCGGCAGCTCGGCGTGACCTATGACCGCGACGAGCTCGTCGCCAACCCGGCCTACAACCTCGAGCTCGCCGACGCCTTCCTCGCCGACCTCATCGCGCAATATGACGGCTCCTACGTGCTCGCCGTCGCCGCCTACAACGCCGGACCCGGCAACGTGAACCGCTGGCTCGACCGGTTCGGCGATCCGCGCGATCCCGATGTCGACGTGATCTATTGGGTCGAGAGCATCCCGTTCAAGGAGACGCGCAACTACGTCCAGCGCGTCTTGGAGGCGGCTCAGGTCTACCGCATCAGCCTCGGCGGCGGCAGCGGCGCGCTCACCTTGATGCAGGACGTGGCGACCTTCGCGCCGGCGCCCTGACGCTCGAGCGCCGACATCGCGAGGAAGGCGAGATGGCGAGTATCGAGATCTGCGTTTTCGACGCCTACGGCACGCTCTTCGACGTCGGCGCCGCGGCGCGGCGCCTTGCGGCGGCGATTGAGGCCGGCGACGCGGACGTCGCGGCGACGGGCGCCGCCGGAAGCGCCTTCGCCGCGCGCTGGACGGAGGCCGCCGAGCATTGGCGGCGCAAGCAGCTCGAATACACCTGGCTCCGCGCCGCTTTCGGCGCCCATCGCGACTTCTGGGCCGTGACCGGCGACGGCCTCGACTGGACGCTCGATCGGCTCGATATCGCCGCCGGGTCCGAGCGCGACGCCCTGCGCGCGCGGCTGATGGGCCTCTACGAGACGCTCGACGCCTATCCGGAGGCGAAGCCGGCTCTCGAGGCGCTCGCCGCGGACGGCCGCCGCCGCGCGATCCTTTCCAACGGCGCGCCGGCGATGCTCGCGGCGGCGACGCGCTCGGCCGGCTTCGACGACCTTCTCGAGGCCGCGCTCTCGGCGGAAGAGGCCGGCGTCTTCAAGCCGAGCCCGAAGGTCTACGATCTCGTCGCGGCCAAGCTCGGCGTCTCGCGCGCGTCCGTGCTCTTCGTCTCGTCGAACGGCTGGGACATCTGCTGCGCCGCCGCCTACGGCTTCCGGACAGTCTGGGCCAACCGCCGCGGCGAGCCCGTCGACCGGCTGCCGGGCGCGCCCGACCGGACCGTCGCCGACCTCTCCGCCCTGCCCGAGATCGCCCGCGAGCTCAGCGCATGAGCGACGCCGACATCGCCGCGCCGACCTACGAGACCGTGCGCGCCGCGGCGCGGCGCCTCGAGAGCGTCGCCGCGCGGACGCCGCTCCTCGAATCGCGGGTGTTGAGCGACGCGGTCGGCCGGCGGATCTTCATCAAGGCCGAATGCCTGCAGCATACCGGCTCGTTCAAGCTCCGCGGCGCCTACAGCCATCTGAGCGCCTGCGGACGCGAGCGGCTTTCGGCCGGCGTCGCCGCGGTCTCCTCGGGCAACCACGCCCAGGGCGTCGCGCTGGCGGCGCGCATCCTCGGCGTCGACGCGCTTATCGTCATGCCCGAGGACGCGCCGGCGACGAAGCGCGAGAACACCGCGCTCCACGGCGCCAAGATCGAGCTTTACGACCGCGCCGCCGGCGTCGACCGCGACGCGCTCGTCAGGCGGCTGGTCGAGGAGACCGGCCGGCGTCTCGTCTGGCCTTATGACGACGCGCTGGTGATTTCGGGCCAGGGAACGGTCGGGCTCGAGCTCGTCGCGCAGGCGCGCGCCGCGTTCGGCAACGAGGCCGAGGTCCTGGTCTGCTGCGGCGGCGGCGGCCTTTCCTCGGGCGTCGCGCTCGCGCTCGAAGGCGAAGGCTTCGCGGGACGCGTCCGGCCGGTCGAGCCGGAAGGCTTCGACGATTGGGCGCGCTCGTTGGCCTCGGGCGCGCGCCAATCCAACGCCGCTCTCTCCGGCTCGATCTGCGACGCCGTCATGACGCCGACGCCCGGCCGCCTGACCTGGGAGGTCGGCAAGCGGCTCTTCGGTCCCGGCGTCGTCGTCTCGGACCGCGACGCGCGGCGGGCGATGGCGGCGGCGTTCCGTCACCTCAAGCTCGTGCTCGAGCCGGGCGGCGCGGTGGCGCTGGCGGCGGCGCTCTTCTCGGAGGAGTTCGCGGCTCCGGGCGCGCCGCCGCTCGTCGTCGTCGCCTCGGGCGGCAATGTCGACCGCGCGTCCTATGCGGCGTGGATCGACTTCGCGCGGTGGTCGGACAAGGGCTTGCCGATCTAGCGCGGGATCTGCAACGCCGATGGCGCCGTCATCCCGGGATGACGCCGTCATCCCGGAAA
>CAZPTD010000165.1:0-9305 GCA_964588915.1 uncultured Neomegalonema sp.
GCTGCCCGTCGCGGAGCGTCGTGTCGTAGAGCGAGAGGCGCTCCCTGCGGCTCATGCTTCCGCCTCCGGCAGCTTCGACGGATCGAAATTGCGCTCCAGCACCCATTCCGCGCCCTTCGGACCGTCCTTGACCTCGACGCCGGCCGAGGCGAGCGCGTCGCGGATGGCGTCGGCGCGGGCGAAGTCGCGGGCCTTGCGCGCATCGAGCCGCTCGGCCAGCAGCGCCTCGATGCGCTCGACGACGGCGGCCTCGACGTCCGGCGCCTTTTCCCACGCGCCGAGCTCGACCGTGAGCAGCCCGAGGAGGCGCGCGCCGGCCTTGAGCTCGGCGAGCGCGCCCGCCGCGCAGAGCCGATGCATCTCCGCGATCGCTTTCGGCGTGTTGAAGTCGTCGCTGAGCGCGGCCATCACCGGCTCGGGCGGCGCGTCCGCCGGCTCGATGTCGTGCGTCAGCTTGCGCCAGCGCATGAGCACCGTCCGCGCCTCCTCGGCGAGCGCCTCGTTCCAGTCGAAGGGCATGCGGTAATGCGTGGTCAGCATCGCCAGCCGCAGCACCTCGCCCGGCACGCGGCCTTCGAGATCGGCCATGGTGACGAAATTGCCGAGGCTCTTCGACATCTTCTCGCCGTCGACCGTCAGCATGCCGTTATGGAGCCAATAGCGCGCGAAGCCGCTCTTCGGATGCCCGCAGAGCGACTGCGCGCGCTCGTTCTCGTGATGCGGAAACACGAGATCGAGCCCGCCGCCATGGATGTCGAAGGTCTCGCCGAGATGCGCCGCCGACATCGCCGAGCACTCGATGTGCCAGCCCGGACGGCCGCGGCCCCATGGGCTGTCCCAGCCCGGCTGGTCTTCCGTCGACGGCTTCCAGAGCACGAAATCCATCGGATCGCGCTTGTACGGCGCAACCTCGACCCGCGCGCCGGCGACCATGTCGTCGACCGAGCGGCGCGAGAGCGCGCCATAGTCCTCGAAGCTCTTGACCGCGAAGAGCGCGTGGCCCTCGGCGGCGTAGGCCTGGCCCTTCGCGATCAGCCCCTCGATCAGCGCGATCATCTCGGGAATATGCTCGGTCGCCTTCGGCTCGAGGTCGGGCGGCAGGCAGCCGAGCGCCGCGGCGTCCTCGTGATACCAAAGGAGCGTGCGCCCGGTGAGCGCGTCGATCGGCTCGTCGTTCTTCGCGGCGCGCTCGATGATCTTGTCGTCGATGTCGGTGATGTTGCGGACGTAACGCACATGCTCCGGCCCGTAGACCGCGCGCAAGAAGCGCGTCAACGCGTCGAAGACGACGGCCGAACGCAGATTGCCGATATGCACGCGGTCATAGACGGTCGGTCCGCAGACATAGACGCCGACCCGATCCGGATCGATCGGCTCGAAGACGCGTTTTTCACGGGCGAACGTGTCGTATAGCCGAATCTCGCGGCGCTCTGGCGTCGGGCTCATGGGCGGCGGCTCTCCTCACGGTCGGGCGCATCCCGGCCGCGGCGAGGCCTAGCATCTTGAAATTTGGGAACAAGAAAAACCGCGCCGCGACTGCGATGTCAGCCGGCGAAAATACAAATCGAAATGCGAATGGTCGCGGTCATGCGGCCTCTTATGCCGGAGAACCCTAACGCTTTGCAAGCGCGACGAGGGACTTGCGCGTCGACGCGGACGTTCTTTATACGTTCTCCGCTCTCAGGGGAGATGATCATGCGAAAAACCGGCGGCTGCCTTTGCGGCGCGATCCGCTATCAATGCGACTTGAACACCGACGCGATCCTGCTCTGCCATTGCGAGCAGTGCCGGCGCCAGAGCGGCCATGTCTGGGCGTCGATCCACGCGCGCGGCGACACGCTCGAGATCGACGGCCGCGACGCGCTCGCCTGGCGTCGCGACCGGCATACCGAGCGCGGGTTCTGCCTGCGCTGCGGCTCGTTCCTCTTCTGGCGCGCCGACGGCTCGCCCGACGTCTCCGTGAGCGCCGGCTCGATCGACGACGCGAGCGGCCTCGCGATCAAGGCCGACATCTTCTTTTCCGAGAAGGGCGCCTATTACGGTCGAACGCCGGGCGCGGAGTGCTATCTCGGCAACCGCGACGCGCCGCCGATCGCGGATTGAGGCGCGGCCGAGGGCCGACGCGATTCGACTGCGCGGGCGCGCCGGGTTAGAGGAGCGCGCGAGATCAACGCGGTCGGTACGGGAGATCGGGGCGTCGGATGGCGGCGGAAAGCGGAACGGCGAAGGGCCTCAAGGCCTTGGCGCGGAATTTTTGGCGGCTCATCGCCGATGTCGCGACGGCGACGTCGGACAAGAACCTCTCGCATATCGCCGCCGGCGTCGCCTTCTACATGCTGCTCTCGATCTTTCCGGCGATCGTCGTCGGGCTGTCGCTGGCCGGTTTTTTCGCCGATGTCGATCAGAACGGCGGCTCGTCGATCCTGGAGGCGCTCGAGCCGATCCTGCCGGACGCCGCCTACGAGTTGATCGCGGCGCAGATCACGCGGACCGTCGAGACCGGCGGCCTGCAGCTCGGCGGCGCGGCGATCGTCAGCTTCCTGATCGCCCTTTGGAGCGCGAGCGCGGCGATGCGGGCGCTGATGACGGCGATGCACATCGCCTTTCCGCATGCGGCGGCCACGAGCACGCTCTGGTACTACGTCTTGTCGCTCGCCTTCACCTTGGCGGCGATGGCGTTCGTCGGCGTCGTCGCGCTGGTGCTGACCGCCTTGCCCTTCGTCGTCGACGCCATCCGCTCGATCGCCGAGGCCACGGGCGTGGACGTGAATCTGGGCGTGCTCGAGTATCTCGAGACGCCGATCGTGATGGCGATCATGTGCGCGGTGCTGGCGACGGTCTATCGGCTCGGCGCGGCGCGCGGCGCGCTCGCTTGGCGCGCCGCCTTCAAGGCCGGCCTCATCGCCACCGTGTTCTGGATTCTCTGCTCCTCGGCGCTCAGCTACTATTTCACCACCGTCGGCGACATCGGCACGACCTACGGGCCTCTGGCCGCGTTCGTCGGCCTGATGCTCTGGTTCTGGCTCTCGGCGCTCATTCTGCTGATCGGCGCCGAGCTCGCGAGCTTCTATTCGAGCCGCGGCGGCCGCGCCGACGACGCGCCCGCGCCGCCGCCCGAGAGCGGCCCGAAAGGCTTCAGCGTCGAGAGCTAGTGTGGTGGCTTCGAAATTCGCCGCATCTATCCGCGAGCGCCGGAGCGCATTTCGAAACCGAAACCGCACGAGCGACTTATTGATTCTCGCATCCTTTGAGGATCTGAAACTCGCAACGCCCTCGGCCGCGACGATGACGCGAATTTCAGATCCAGGACGCTAGTCGAGCTCGATCAGAAGCTTGCCCTGGTTCTTGCCGGCGTAGAGGAGCGCGATCGCGCCCGGCGCGGCTTCGGCGCCTTTGAGACGATGCTCGCGCGCCTCGAGCCGGCCGTCCCGAAGCCACGTCTTGAGCTCGGCGAGCCCTTCCGCGCGGCGATCCATATAATTGAAGATCAGAAACCCGGTCATCCGCGCGCCGGTCACCAAGAGCTGGCGATGGATCCGCGGCCCCTCCGGAATCGGGTCCCAATCCGATATCGCCGCCGTGCCGCAGATCGTGATGCGCGCGCCCTTGGCGAGGCGCGTCATCACCGCGTCGCTGATCGCGCCCGACGTGTTGTCGAAATAGCAGTCGACGCCGTCCGGCGTCGCCGCCTCGATCGCTTCGAAGAGGCCGGTCGCCCGGTAGTCGATCGCCGCGTCGTAGCCGAACTCCTCGCGGCAGAGCCGGACCTTCTCGGCGCCGCCGACGATCCCGACCGTGCGGCAGCCGACGATCTTGGCGATCTGGCCGACGGTGGATCCGACCGCGCCGGCCGCCGTCGAGACGACGACGGTCTCGCCCGGCTTCGGCTCGCAGCAATCGAGAAGCCCGAAATAGGCCGTGAGCCCGGTGAGGCCGAGGACGCCGAGCGCATAGGTGGCCGGCAGATCGTCGTAGTCGACGACGCCTTGGACGTCGGAGCCGTCCGAGACCGCGTAGCTGCGCCAGCCGAAGAGGCCCGAGACGATCGCGCCGACCGGATAGCCGGCGTGCTTGCTCTCGACCACCTCGCCGACGGCGAAGGCGCGCATCGGCTCGCCGATCGCGACCGGCGGCAGGTAGTTGGGCGCCTCGTTCGCCCAGCCACGCATCGCCGGATCGACCGACCAGGCGCGCGCCTTGACCAGGAACCGGCCCTCCTCGACGGTCGGGATCGGCCGCTCCTCGACGGCGAAATGGCGCGCCTCCGGAATCCCTTTCGGGCGATCGACGAGCGTGACGACGGTGTTCTTCATGGGCGGGCTCCTGAGGGTCTTCGCCGCGCAGATTGCGCTATTTTCCGCGCTCGCGCACGAGCCGCGCGGCGCCGAGGACGATGAAGCCGGTCAGAACGTAGCCGAAGATCTCGTGGACGAGCCGATAGTAGGCGATCCAGCGCCCGACCGGCGCGCCGAGAAATTCCGGCCCGCGCGCGCCGGAGGGCGCCCAGGCCGGCTCCAACTCGATCGAGACGACCGGAATGAAGACGTCGAAGGAGTAGAAGAAGGCGTCGAAGACCGGATAGTCGCGCCCAGGCGCAGACTCGAGCCACGCCTCGCCCGGGCGCTCCAGATCGACATACCTCTCCCAGAGCGGATCGTCTCGAACGACCTCCTCGGCCGGCGTCATCACGCCGACGCGCCAGGCGTAGGCGAAGACGACCATCCCGAGAAGGATGAAGGCGAGGCTGAGCCAAGCGGCGCGGGCCGTGAAATAGCCGAAACCCACGAACCAGCCATGGAGATAGTGAAAGGGCCGCGTGATCCGAGGGAGCGTCTTGGTCAGCCGCCATTCCTTGGCGACGCCGATCATCTTGGCGTCGTGAATACGTCCCTGCTCGGTCAGAACCTTCTGCAACTGCTCCCAGGGCTGCGGCCGGAATCCCTCGCCGCGGACGGTCTCCGGTTGCCGCTCGAGCCACCGCATGCGAGTCCGCCAATCCGTCCGCGAGAGAGGGATGCCGCCATATGTGAAGCCGGTCAGCAGGATCCCGCCGCGATTCGCTTCTCTGGACGGCCAACACGTCTCATGATCGTCGAGCACGGCGACATGCGCGCCGGTGAGCGCGAGCCGTCCCTCGAACATCGGCCCGGGCGCGTCATCGACTACCGGCGGCCGGCGCATGAAGAACCGTCCCGCGACGCGCGAGCCGCCGAGATGCAGCGCATAGCCCTGAGGGTTCCGAAATCGGCCGCCGTCGCATTCGAGATCGCCCGAGATGTCGGCGCCGTGCAGCAACACGCTCCCGACGGCGCGAAATCCGCGTCGAAGAAAGACGCTGCCCTTAACCTTCAGCGCCGACGCGATGATCGCGACGCCGTCCGGATTTTCGAACGCCCCGTTCTCGCACTCGAAATTGCCGTCGATTTCGACGCCGTGAAGCGAGGTTTCGCCGCTGGCCTGAAATCCGTCGCGTAGATAGAGACCACCCAAGATCTTGGCCCCGTTCGCATAGAGACATCGACCGCTCTCGTCCTGGCCCGCCAGACGACTGCCGTCGAGCGTCAACGACGGCGACGTCGCTTCCGCGATGAGAATCGGCCCGTCGAACCAGCAGTCGAGCGCGGTGAGGCGGCTGCGCAGGCGGCAGGCGGTAAGATCGATCGGACCCGCGATCCAGGCGCCCTTCAGCCGGGCGCCCCGGTCATGCGGTCGGCAGGCGTCGCAGCCGCCGAGCGCGAGATAGCAGAGGAAATCGGCGCGAACGCGGTTGTCGGCGGTCTCGCCGTTCTCGTCGGGGCGCGCGTCGGCGATCACCGCGCATTCGCCCTTCTCCGCCGCTTCGCGCAGCTTCTGCTCCGCCGGCGGCGGCGCGCCGGTCTCATCGAAAAAATCCGCCAAAACGGCCATGGCGCGCCCCTCCTCTTTCTCGGGATGAAGCCGAGGGGCTGCGGCGGAAATGGGGCGGCGACTTCCCGATCCGAAGAGACCTACGCGCCCTTCACGCCCGGCAAGAGCGGCATCAGCTCGGCCATCTCCGGCCCGCTCGCGCGGCCGGTAAGGGCCTTGCGCAAGGGCATGAAGAGCTGCTTGCCCTTGCGGCCCGTCTTCGCCTTCACCGCGCCGGTCCAGACCGTCCAGCTCTGCGCGTCCCAGGGGCGCTCGGGCAGGAGCGCCAGCGCCTCGGCGACGAAGTCCTCGTCGCCCGGCGCGATCAAGGGCTCGGCGCCCTCCTTCACGACCTCGATCCATTCTTCGACGTCGCAGAAGAGCTCGACATTGCCGCGGATCGCCGACCAGAACGCCTCCGCTTGCGCGCCCGGCAGACCGGCGGCGACGAGCCGATCGCGGACCGCCTCAACGGGCAGAAGATGCAGCGTCTTGGCGTTCAATTGCCGCAGCTCGGCCGGATCGAAGCGCGCCGGCGCTCGGCCGAAGCGCGTGATGTCGAAGCCCTCCACCACCTCCGCCATCGACGCCCGCGGCTCGATCGGGTCGGAGGCCCCGAGCCGCGCCATGAAGGCGACGACCGCGAGCGGCTCGTAGCCCTCCGCGCGCAGCCCCTCCAAGGTCAGCGACCCGATCCGCTTCGACAGCGCCTCGCCCTCGGCGCCGACGAGGAGCGAGTGATGCGCGAACTGCGGGACGTCGCGCCCGAGGGCGCGGATCATCTGGATCTGCACCGCCGTGTTGGTGCCGAGGTCCTCGCCGCGGACGACATGGGTCACGCCCATCTCCGCGTCGTCGACCACGGAGCTCGGCGTGTAGAGAAAGGCGCCGTCCTCGCGGATCAGCACCGGATCCGAGACGCTCGCGCAGTCGACCTGGGTATGGCCGCGGATGAGGTCGTCCCACTCGACGCGCTCATGGTCCAAGAGAAACCGCCAATGCGGGCGGCGCCCCTCGGCCTCGTAGGCCTTCTTCTGAGCGTCGGTCAGCTCCAAGGCGGCGCGGTCGTAGACCGGCGGCCGGCCCATGGCGAGCTGGCGCTTGCGCCGCAGCTCGAGCTCGGTCGGCGTCTCGTAAGCGGCGTAGAGCCGGCCCATCGCGCGCCACTTCGACGCCGCCGCCTCGTAGCGCTCCAGACGCGCGGATTGCCGCTCGAACCGGTCCCAATGGAGCCCGAGCCACTCCAAATCGCGCTTGGCCGCGTCGACATACTCCTCGCGCGAGCGCTCCGGGTCGGTGTCGTCGATGCGCAGGATAAAGTCGCCGCCGGCGCTCTTGGCGGTCAGATACGACAAGAGGGCGGCCCGGAGATTGCCGATATGCAGAAGGCCGGTCGGCGACGGGGCGAAGCGGGTGGTCGTGGTCATCGGAACGGTCTCGCGCGCTCGTGATCTGGCGTCGGAGCGCTCCTTAAGCATATTCGCGCCGCCGACGATAGCCGGCGGCGCCGAGCGGGCCTCAGGATCGCGCCGCGGCCCAGCGCGTCATCGCCTCCGCGAGATAGCGCGCGAAGCCGGGCGCGACGCTCTCGTAGCGGGCGACGAAATCCGGATGCGCGAGATAGGTCTCCGCCAAGCCTGCGTAGGCCTCCGGCGTCGCCTCCCGCCCCCACATCGCCTCGACCCAGGCGTGGCGGCGCGCGACGAGCGCCGCCGCCTCCGGCCCGCCGGCGTCGACGCCGGCCTGCATCAGTCGGGCCAGTCCGGATTCGACCGCTCGCAGCTCGTCCATCAAAGCCTGTCGGTCCGCCTCCGATCGCTCGGACCAACGCTCTTTCGTCGCCGCGACGCCCGGCTTGGCGCCCTCGCCGACGCGCTCCTCCAGCCACGCTTCGTATGCGGCCTGCTTCTCCGGCGACACGACGCCGGCGTACAACTCTTCAGCGCTCATCTCTTCACCTCTTTCCAAACGCGCGATCGTGCGCGTGACGGTTTCGAGGAGGGCGCGTCGACGCTCGATCTCGGCCTCGAGCTTGGCGCGCTGAGCGCGCAACGCCGCGACATGGTCGAAATCCGGACGGTCGAGGATGTCGGCGATCTCGTGCAGCGCGAAGCCGAGCTCGCGGTGGATGAGAATCTGCTGCAGCCTGAGCAGCTGCGGCCGCTCGTAATACCGGTAGCCGTTCTCGCCGACATAGGCCGGCTTCAGCAGCCCGATCTCGTCATAGTGCCGCAGAGCGCGGATCGAGACGCCGGCCGCCTCGGCGACCCGCCCGATCGTCTGTCGACCCGTCGTCCGGTTCATCGTCGTCGTCATCTTCGGCGCGACCTCCTGGCGACGCTAGCTAGGGTCTCACGCCGCGTGAGGGTCAAGCGCCGCGCGAGCGTTCGGGCGGCGCGGAGACCTTCTCGTAGTCGCCGAGGCGGAGATAGGCGATCTGGCGCAAGAGCCTGAGCGCCGGCTTGGCCGCGAAGCAGAGGCTGCCGAGGACGAAACACCAGGTTCCGGCGAAGGTGGTCTCGGCCCAGAAGAACAGCGCCGACCCGACCAGAAAGAACAGCGCCGCGACGAAATCGACCGCCGTGTAGGCGATCTCGTAGAGCGCGTAGACGCGCGCATGCGCGGGCGAGCGCGTCCGCGCCGTCGGGTCGAACCATTTCATCTGCGTGTCCTTTGGCGAGGGAAGGATGGATGACGGCCGCGTCAGCCGCGCCAACGGTTGGTGAGCGGATAGCGCCGCTCGAGCCAGAAGGCGCGGGTCGAGACCTTCGGGCCCGGCGCGCTCTGATAGCGCTTGAATTCCGAGATCCGGAGCAGCCCGGCGACGCGCGCCGCCGTTTCGCGGTCGTAACCTTCGGCGACGATCTCCTCGATCCCGAGATCGCGCTCGATCATCCGCTCGAGGATCGCGTCAAGGAGCGGATAGGGCGGCAGGCTGTCCTCGTCCTTCTGATCGGCGCGAAGCTCGGCCGAGGGCGGCTTTTCGATCACGCGCTCCGGGATCACCGCGCCGGCCGGCGCGCGCATCCACGGCAGATGATGGGCGTTGCGCCACTGGCAGGCGGCGAAGACGCGCGTCTTGTAGAGGTCCTTCACCGGGTTGTAGGCGCCGCACATGTCGCCGTAGAGCGTGGCGTAGCCGACCGCGACCTCGGATTTGTTGCCGGTGGTGAGCAGCAGCGCGCCGGTCTTGTTGGAAAGCGCCATCAAGAGAAGCCCGCGCATTCGCGACTGCACGTTCTCTTCGGTGATGTCGGGCGCAAGGCCGGCGAAATGCGGCGCCAGCGCCGTCTCGACCGCGTCGACCGGGCCGGAGATGCCCACTTCGTCGAGAACGCAGCCGAGATTGCGCGCCACGGCGGCGGCGTCCTCGAGGCTCTCGGCGCTCGTGTAGCGCGAGGGCAGCATCACGCAGCGCA
>CAZPTD010000166.1:0-9282 GCA_964588915.1 uncultured Neomegalonema sp.
GATCCGCTGCGTCTCGCGGTTCACCTTCACCACCTGGACGCGCACCGTCTCGCCGATATTGACGACCTCGCTCGGATGCGTGACCCGGCGCCAAGCCATGTCGGTCACGTGCAGAAGGCCGTCGACGCCGCCCAAGTCGACGAAGGCGCCGTATTCGGTGATGTTCTTGACCACGCCTTCGATGATGTCGCCTTCCTTCAGGCGGCCGACGATCTCCGCCCGCTGCTCGGCCCGGCTCTCCTCGAGCACGGCGCGGCGCGAGACGACGATGTTGCCGCGGCGGCGGTCCATCTTCAGGATCTGGAAGGGCTGCGGCACGTTCATGAGCGGCGTGACGTCGCGCATCGGGCGGACGTCGACCTGGCTGCCCGGCAGGAACGCCACGGCGCCGCCGAGATCGACCGTGAAGCCGCCCTTGACGCGGCCGAAGATCGCGCCCTCGACGCGCTCGCCCTTCTCATTGGCCTTCTCGAGCCGGTCCCAAGCCTCTTCGCGCTTGGCCTTGTCGCGCGACAGCACGGCCTCGCCGCGGGCGTTCTCGACCCGGTCGAAATAGACCTCGACCACGTCGCCCGCCTTGATCTCCGCGGGCTTGCCGGGCGAGGCGAACTCCTTCAGCTCGACGCGGCCCTCCATCTTGAAGCCGACATCGATCACCGCCTGACCGTTCTCCACCGCCAGCACGGTGCCTTTGACCACCGATCCTTCCATCGGCGAGGCTTCCGATTCGAAGCTCTCGGCGAGCATCGCCTCGAAATCGTCCATCGAAGCCGCGGGCGTCGTCGCCCCGGCGTTGTTCTGTTTCGACATTCACTCTCCAACGATTTTTCCGGCCAGCCGGTTGTCTCCGGCGGTCTGGTTCTCTTCCGCGCTGCGGCGAAATCACGCCATGGCCAAACGATTTGTCGTTCTGAAACCACTTCGGCGACGACGGCTCGCCGCGCTCAGCCCTTCAGCCGATCCGATTGGACATGGCGAAGAATTATCGACGCCGCAGCGTCGACGCTCGCATCAATACTTAAATCGCTCGTGTCAAGCAAGACGGCGTCCGGCGCCTGCGCCATCGGGCTCTCCGCCCGCGTCCGGTCGCGCTCGTCGCGCGCCAGGAGATCCGTCTCGATCTGATCGAGATCCGCATCGAAACCGCGCTCCTCGAGCTCGGTCAGGCGCCGCCGCGCCCGCACCGACGACCGCGCGACGACGAAGATCTTCACATCCGCGTCCGGACAGACGACGGAGCCGATGTCGCGCCCGTCCAGGATCGCGCCCGGCTTGGCGCCGGGCGGACGGCGCGCGAACTCGCGTTGATATTCGAGCAGGGCGGCGCGCACGGCGCGGTGCCGAGCCACGTGCGACGCGCCTTGGCCGGCGCGGGCGTTGCGCAGATCGTCGCGCCTGAGGTCCTGAAGCGTCAGCCCTTGCGCGATCTCGGTCGCCAACGGCTCGGTCTCGGGATCCGCCGGATCGCCGCCCGCCTCGACCAGCTTCGCCGCGACCGCCCGGTACAGGACGCCGGTGTCGAGATGGGCGAAGCCGAGACGCTCGGCCACGCGGCGCGCGATCGTGCCCTTGCCCGACGCCGCCAATCCGTCGATCGCGACAATCATGCTTCTCTCGGCGGCTCCGCGCCCGGTCCGTAGAGCGCCTCGCCGGCGCCGAGGCCGCGCATGAGCTCGACGAAATTCGGAAAGCTCGTCGCGATCGGCCGGGCGTCGTCGATCTCGACCGGCTCTCGCGCGGCCAGGCCGAGCACGGCGAAGGACATCGCGATCCGGTGGTCGAGCTCCGCGGCGATCGTCGCGCCGCCCGGCACGCCGCCCGGGCCGCGCCCCTTGACGACCATGCCGTCGGGCAGCTCCTCGACGTCGACGCCGCAATCCCGCAGGCCCTTGACCATGGCGGCGATGCGGTCGGTCTCCTTGACGCGCAGCTCCTCGGCGCCGCGCATGACCGTCTCGCCCGAGGCGAAGGCGGCGCAGACCGAAAGGATCGGATATTCGTCGATCATGCGCGGCGCGCGCTCCGGCGGCACGGCGACGCCCTTGAGCTCGGAGCGGCGGACGCGCAGATCGGCGACGCGCTCGCCGCCCTCGACGCGCTCGTTCTCGATGGCGAGATCGGCGCCCATGTCCTGCAGCGTCGCGTAGAAGCCCGAGCGCGTCGGGTTGAGCCCGACGCCGGGCGCGACGATCTCCGAGCCCTCGACGAGCGCCGCGGCGGCGATGGCGAAGGCCGCCGACGACGGATCGCGCGCGACCGTCACCGTCTGGGCCCGCAATTCCGGCCGCCCGGCGAGCCGGATGAGGCGACCGCCCTCGGGCCGCGGCTCGCCCGCGACCTCGGCGCCGAAGCCTTCGAGCATGCGCTCGGTGTGGTCGCGCGTCGGCGTCGGCTCGATCACCCGCGTCTCGCCGGGCGCGTTGAGGCCGGCGAGCAGCACCGCCGACTTCACCTGAGCCGAGGCCACCGGCAGCGCGTATTCGACCGGAACCGGATCGGCCGCGCCGATGAGCGCGAGCGGCAGGCGGCCGCGAGAGCGCGCTTCGGCCCGCGCGCCGAAGAGAGCGAGAGGATCGAGCACGCGCTTCATCGGCCGCTTCCGGAGCGACGCGTCGCCGGTGAAGAAGGTCGTGATCGGCGTCGTCGCCGCGGCGCCCATCAGGAGCCTGGCGCCGGTGCCCGAATTGCCGCAGTCGATCACGTCCTCGGCTTCGAGGAACCCGCCGACGCCGACGCCCGAGACCGTCCAGCTTCCCGGTCCGAGCCGCTCGATCCGCGCGCCGAGCGCCCGGAGCGCCGCCGCCGTCGCGAGCACGTCCTCGCCCTCGAGCAACGCCTCGATCCGCGTCTCGCCGAGCGCCATCGCCCCGAAAATGAGCGCGCGGTGCGAAATCGACTTGTCGCTCGGCGCCTGCGCCTCGCCGCCGAGCGGTCCTGACCGTCGCGCCGTCAGCGGCCTCGCCTCGCCCGGGCCCGTCATCTCGCCTCCATCCCTGCTCGCGCGCTCCGCGCGCGGCGAGCCTTACACTTTTCGGAAGGTGACATATAGAGGCGCGCGCCCGGCGGCCAGGGCCTTGCGCTCGTAGCGCGTGCCCGGCCAGTCGGGCCACGGCTCACGCCAGTCGCGCGCGCGCTCCGCGGTCCATTCGAGGTCGCGGCGCCCGGCGGCGCGGCGCGCGGCCAAAGCCTCGAGACAATGCCGGACATAGTCGGGAATGTCGCTCGCGATCCTGTACTCGCCGCCCGGCTTCAGAAGGCGCGCCGCCGCCTCGAGCGTCTCGGCGTTGACGAAGCGGCGCCGGTGATGGCGCTTCTTCGGCCACGGGTCTGGATACAGAAGATAGAGCCGCCCGACCGACGCGTCGGGCAGAGCGTCCATCACGTCGCGGGCGTCATGGGCGTGGATCCTGACATTGCCGAGCCCCTCGCGCGCCACCGTCGAGACGAGCTTGGCGACGCCGTCGACATAGTGTTCGCAGCCGATGAGGCCGACGCTCGGATGCGCCCGAGCGAGCGCGGCGAGATGCTCGCCGCCGCCGAAACCGATCTCGAGCCAGACGTCGCTCGCATCAGGGAAGAGCGCGCCGAGATCGATCCGGCGCGCGCCGTTCGTCGTCGCGATCCGCTCGTCATCGAGTTCAGGGATCGCCAGGGCCGCCGCCTTGGTTCGCATCAGGCCGGCGCGGCCGGGGCGCAACCGGTGACTGCGCCGCCTTCCGTAAAGTCGACGCGTCTCTCGGGAACGCGCGTCTAAAACCATTTCACGCTATGAATTTGCGCTCGCAGCAGGCGAGCCGAAATCGCTCAACGCTCGGCTCGGACACCTCGATCACACCGCCGACAAGGTCTTGACGAGATCGACGATCCGCTTGCGCGTCTCTTCGCACTCGATGCGCGAGAAAGCGGTGTTGAGCTGCAGGCCTTCGCTGCTGCTGACGAAGTTCATGAGCCGCGGCGCCGCTTCGACCGCTCCGGCCTCCTGCGAGTCCCGGTAGAGATCTTCCGGCAGGTCTTCGAAGAAGAACTGCACCGGCACGCCGAGAACCTGCGAGATATCATAGAGGCGGCTGGCGCCGATCCGATTCGCTCCTTTTTCATATTTTTGAATTTGTTGAAATGTGAGCCCGAGCTTCTCGCCGAGACGTTCTTGGCTCAGCCCTAACATCATGCGACGAAGTCGAACGCGACCACCCACATGGACGTCGATGCGATGTGGATCTTTCGTCATCTCATCACCCTCCACCAGATACTGACTGTTTTCCTAGGACAACATTTCGGCGCACCGACGATGCCGCCGCCCTCCCCTAAATTTTTGACTTAAAGATTCTATCAGGGAGTCAACCGCCCGAGGTCTTGCTTCTTGCGAAATATGTGATGCGGTGCAGAGAGAAGCGCAACCAGCGCCGAAAGCAATGAAAGCCATACACTTTCTCCGACGCGCGCATAGAGAGTGGCCGTCAGCGCGTCCGACAATGCCGCATCAAGATTCGCGCGTGTATCTAATGCCACAAATGCAACCAAACGACCATAGCCATCGATCGAAGCCGACACGCCGGTGTTCGCGGCGCGATAAATCGGCAAACCTTGCTCGATCGCGCGAAACCGCGTTTGGGCCAAATGCTGCCACGGACCGCCGCTGTCTCCGAACCACGCGTCGTTCGTAAGATGCAGAATGAAATCCGGCCTCTGATCGGTCGGCGACGCTGCGAGCGTCGGAAACACAGCCTCGTAGCAAATAAGCGCGAGAAAACGGCGGCCGTCGGGCAAGCGCAGGATCGCGTCGCCGACGCCGGGCTCGAACGGGCTCGCGATCTCCGTCAAGCCGAGACTGCGCAGCGTCTCTCGAAACGGCACGACTTCGCCGAACGGCACGAGGTGGCGCTTGTCGTAGACGGACGCGATCGCGCCGTCCGGTCCGACGACGTAGAGGCTGTTGCGCCAAAGCCGATCCGACGGCTCGTAGCGCGGCGCGCCGATGACGAGGCTCGCGCCGTCCGGCGCCCGCGAGGCGAGCCGCGCGCGGGTCCGATAAGCCGGCTCGAGGAGGAAGCGCGCCGAGGACTCGGGCCAGACGACGAGCGCGACCGGGCCCGCGCCCGGCGCCGCCGTCATGTTGGCGAGCAGATTGGTCTGCCCGAAGGCGAAGGCCCGATCCGTCTTCCGCGCCTGCGGCACGTTCGGCTGGACGAGCCGAATGACGGCGCCGTCGGTCCGCGGCGGCTCGCCCGGCAGACGCGCCCATCCCGCCGCATTGAGCGCCAAACCCGCCGCCGCCCAGACGCAAACCATCCGCGCCGTCGCCGGCCAGCGCCCGTCGCGAGCCGTCCGAAGCGCGCGCCCGAGCGTCAGCGCGACGGCGAGCGTCAGCGCGTTGAGACCGTAAGAGCCGATCCAAGACGCGATCTGCGCCGCCGGCGTGTCGAGCCAAGCATAGGCGAAGAGCGACCAGGGAAAGCCGGTGAGCACGCCGCCGCGCGCGAACTCGACCAAGCTCCAGATCGCGACGAGCCAGAGGCCGCGGCGCCAGCCCTCGGCGCCGAGCCGCGCCGACGCCCAATGCGCCGCGCCGAAGGCTGCGCCCCAGAAAAGCGCGAGGAAGGCCGGCAGCAGCGTCACCGCGAACGGCTTCATCCAGCCATGCTGGTCGGCGTAGATGTCGAAGGCGGCGCCGATCCACCAGAGCCCGGTGAAGAAATAGCCGAAGCCGAGGCACCAGCCGATGCGCGCCGCGCGCCAGGGCCGCCCTGCGCCGTCGAAGAGAACGAAGGCGACGGCGAGCATCGCGAAGAGCGCCGTCAGCGCGACGGGCGGCGGCCACGGCGCTTGGCAGAAGCTCAGCAGGCAGCCGGCTGCGAGCGCCGCGAGCTCGGCCGGCGCGCGCGCGAGAAGCCGCAGCGGCGCGCCCGGCGCCCGAGATCGCGTCGTCACCTCGCCCGCATCCTCTACTCGGCGGCGTCCGCCAGGACGGCGTCCGGCTTCGAAATCCGGACCCGCAGACGCTTTATCCGCCTCGGATCGGCGTCGACAATCTCAAATTCATGTCCGTCAGGATGCTGGATCACCTCGCCGCGCGACGGCACGCGCCCGGTCAGCACGAAGACGAGGCCGCCGAGCGTGTCGATCTCCTCGTCCCATTCGCCCGCGAGCAGCGAGACGCCGGCCGCCTTCTCGAAGTCCTTGATCTCGGCCCGCGCCTCGACCAGGAACACGCCGCCATTGAGCTCGATCCAGGACGGGCCTTCGGCGTTGTCGTGCTCGTCCTCGATGTCGCCGACGATCTGCTCGATCAGGTCCTCGATGGTCACGAGACCGTCGACGCCGCCATATTCGTCGACGACGAGCGCCATATGCTTGCGCGTCGCCTGCATCCGCTCGAGCAGCGCGTTCACGCGCATCGAGGGCGGCACGACCATCACGTCGCGCACCAGAGAGGCGAGATTGAAGTCGTTGGCGCGCGGGCCGAAGCCGTATTTGAGCGCCACGTCCTTGAGATGGACGACGCCGATCGGATCGTCGAGCGTCTCGCGATAGACCGGCAGCCGCGAATGCGCGCCTTCCCGGAAGGCCTCCAACGTCTCGTCGAGGCTCGCGCCGCGCTCGAGGGCGACGATGTCCGCCCGCGGGATCATCACCTTCTCGACGCGCGTGTCGCGCAGGCGCATGACGTTGGCCAGAAGCGTGCGCTCGCTTCTCGAGCGCGGCGCGCCGTTCTCGGCGTCGTCGCGAAAGATCGCGTCGAGCTTCTCCTCGACGCTGTTCTTGTCGCTGTGGTTATGGACGGATTTCACAATCCATCGCCGCGCCTTGGACGCGAACCGCTCTAGACCTGCGAAGGGCTCTCCATTCGCCCTGCTACTCCCCTCCGGCTCGTCATCCGCGCTTGCATCCGCCGGCGCGCGTTCCGGCGCTATTCGCCCGTCCATTCTCTCCAATCCGTACACTACGCCTCACGCGCCGCCGCGCCGCCGCCTCGGGCCCTACCGCCCTGAGCGACGCCGCCGGCGCCCTCGCGGTCACGCGTCCCGCCCCGGCGATCCGAGCCGGCTCAACGCGTCGTCCTCGACCGCCTCCATCCGGGCGGCCGATTCTCCGTCTTCATGATCGTAGCCGAGAAGATGAAGAACACCATGAACGATAAGATGCGCGGCGTGATGTTCCAAGTCGCGACCGAAAGATTCAGCCTCGCGCCGCAGCGTTTCGATCGAGAGCGCGACGTCGCCGAGGAACGGCGCCGGCCCGAGCGCCGCCAGATCCGCCGCCGAGGCCGGGCCGTCCCAGGCGACGCTCGGCCAGGAAAGGACGTTGGTCGGCGCGTTCCTGCCGCGAAACGCGGCGTTGAGCGCGGCGATCCGCGCGTCGTCGGTCAAGAGCAGCGCGACCTCCGCACGGCTCGCCGCGACGCCGGCCGCCGCGAGCGCGCCGAGCGCCGCCCGCTCCGCGAACCGCTCGGCCTCCGCGATCGCGCGCCAGCCCGCCGCCTCGACGCGCGCCTCGACCGACGGCGCTTCAGAGCCCGGCGTCGCGTCTTGCATAGGCTCGGACGATCCGCGTCACCAAGGGATGGCGCACGACGTCGGAATCGGTCAGGCGCGTGATCGCGACGCCCTTGACGCCGTCGAGCGTCATCAGTGCGTCGTCGAGGCCGGAGCGGACGCCGCGCGGCAGGTCGACCTGGCTCGGATCGCCGGTGACGACCATGCGCGAGTTCTCGCCGAGCCGCGTCAGGAACATGCGCATCTGCATCTCGGTCGTGTTCTGCGCCTCGTCGAGGACGATGAAGGCGTTGGCCAAGGTCCGGCCGCGCATGAAGGCGAGCGGCGCCACCTCGAGCCTTCCGTCCTCGATCAGCTTGTCCAGCTTGGCGCCGACGCCGAGATCGTTGATCGCGTCGTAGAGCGGCCGCAGATACGGATCGATCTTGTCCTTCATGTCGCCCGGCAGAAAGCCAAGCCGCTCGCCGGCCTCCACAGCGGGACGCGACAGGATCAGCTTGTCGACGCGCCGCTCGAGGAACATCGCGACGCCGACGGCGACCGCGAGATAGGTCTTGCCCGAGCCCGCCGGCCCGACGCCGAAGACGAGCTCCTGCTCGAGGAGCGCCTGGACGTAGTCGCGCTGCCCCTCCGTCCGCGGCTCGACCCGCCGGCGCTTGGTGCGAATCTCCAACGCGCCGTCGGCCGAGCTTTCCGGCGTGCCGACCCGCGTCGAGAGCCGGACGGAGGCGTCGACGTCGCCCGGCTCGACGCTCTTGCCGGTCTCGAGCCGCTGATAGAGCCCGCGCAGCGCCTCCGCCGCCCGCTCGCGCGCCGTCGCGTCGCCATGGAGCCCCAGAATGTTGCCGCGCCGCGTGATCGTAATCCCGAACCCCTCTTCAACCATCGCCAGGTGGCGGTCATGCGCGCCGCAAAGCTCCAGCAAACGGCGATTGTCGTCGAATTCGAGGATTGTTTCGTCCATGCAAGCCCGCCAGATTTCGCCGCGTCGGCGCGGCGCGCGCCCGAAGCGCGTCCCGGGCGCAATCTACGCGAAGCGGCCGGCCGCGCCAAGCGCGCGCGGCGCCGATCCGTCTTCGAAAGCGACGATCTCGCCGGCGAGGCTGTTCGGGCCGGCGCCGACGATGCGCGCCTCGACGATCGCGCCGCGCGATTCTTCGGGCGCGGCCACATGCGTCGGCTGGAGATACGGGCTGCGCCCGACCATCTGGCCCGGCTCGCGGCCCGGCTTCTCGAGCAGGATCGGCAAGCTGCGGCCGACGCAGCCCGCCATGAACGCCCGCTGCTGCGCGCCGAGGAGCTCCTGGAGCCGCGCGAGACGCTCGGCCTTGACCTCGTCGGCGACCTGCGGCCGACCGGCGGCCGGCGTGCCCGGCCGCGGGCTGTATTTGAAGGAGAAGGCCTGCGCGTAGCCGACGGCGCGCACGAGATCCAGCGTCGCCTCGAAATCCTCCTCGGTCTCGCCCGGAAAGCCGACGATGAAGTCGCCCGAGAGCGCGAGATCCGGCCGCGCCGCGCGGATCCGCTCGACGAGGCGCAGATAGCTCGCGGCGTCGTGGCCGCGGTTCATCGCCTTCAGCACGCGGTCTGAGCCCGCCTGCACCGGCAGATGCAGATACGGCATGAGCTTCGGCGCGTCGCCATGGGCGGCGACGAGATCGTCGTCCATGTCGCGCGGATGGCTGGTCGTGTAGCGGAGCCGCTCCAGCCCGTCGATCTCGGCGAGACGGCGGATGAGCCGCGCGAGGCCCCACTCCGCGCCGTCCGTCCCGAGCCCGTGATAGGCGTT
>CAZPTD010000167.1:0-9241 GCA_964588915.1 uncultured Neomegalonema sp.
AGAACGACCATCGAAGGAATCCAAAAGGACTCTTTTGTTTCGGTCAAATCACTAGGTTACCGCCAATCCGGTATCTCCACATCGTCGATGACGCCCGGCGCGTGCATTTCGATCATCTCGAGATCGCCGGAGCAGGCCATCAATTCATGATGACAGCCTTCGGGCATGTAGTGGCAGTCCCCGACTTCGAGGCGCACCAGGCCCACGCCCTTGAAATCGAACTCCACCCAACCCTTGAGCACATAGGTCCAGTGGAATTGGACATTGTGGGCGTGATGACCAGTTCCGCCGGAGACTTCTCGTTTCGCGCGAATGACGTGGGCGTGGTAACGGCCGTTCGTGGCGTCGTGCAGCTCGAGGTTCCGATACTCGAAGTAGTCGCGGAAGCCCTGCTCCCAACGAGCGGATTTCGCCTCGTGGCGCACATAACCTGTCGCGTATTTCGTCATGTCGGTTTCCTCGCAGTTCGGCCAAATGGTTTCATGGTCAGGTGAAACTGCCATTGTTCGCGCCGTGACCGCCATCGACGGTGACGACCACGCCGCTCATGTATTTGGCCCGATCGGAGGCCAGGAACGTGATGACGTCGGCGACTTCCGCGACGGTCGCGGCGCGCCCGAGCGGCAGGTTCGACAGGTAGCCTCGCCACGCGTCGGCATCGCCGAATTCCGCTTCCGCCCGCGCGCGCATCAGTCCGACCAAGCGCTCGGTCTCCACCGCGCCGGGACTGACCGAGAGCACCCGGACGCCATGGTTGAGGCTGCGGCTGCCCAGCGCCCGCGTGAAGGCGTTCAAACCGGCGTTGCCCGTCGTGCCGGCGATATAATCCGCGTCCGTCCTGTCCGCGGCCAGACCGGTCACGTTGATGATCACGCCGTGGCCACGCTGGGTCATGGCCTGATGATGGATCCGGCACATGTTGATGTAGCCGAACACCTTCAGGTCCCAGGCCTCTCTCCAACGCGCTTCGTCCACGGCTTGCAGCGCGCCGGCCGGAATGGCGCCGGCGTTGTTGATCAGGATGTCGGGCGGGCCGGTCTGCGTCATCAAGTGCTCCGCCGAACCCGACAGGCCAAGATCCGTCGGATGAACCGATACGGAGACCCGGTGAACAGCTGCAATTTCCGCCGCCGCCGCTTCCAGGTCTTCGGCGTTGCGGGCCACCAGTTGCAGGTTGCAGCCCTCCGCCGCCATCGAGAAGGCGGCGCCCCGTCCGATTCCCTTGGACGCTCCGGTTATCAAGACCGTCTTGTTCTTCAGGTTCAGGTCCATGCCGCAGTTCCCGTAAGCTCTGATCGCCCGACCGACGCCGGCGCATTGGCATGACTCTATTGGCGGGAATTCATGGGATAAAGTGCACAATAGCCATATTGATCGTTCCAAAATCCCATGAATTGACCGAGGAGAAATCTGGCGACATGAACAAGCTGAGCGAGATGGAGGTGTTCGTCGGCGTCGTCGAAGCCGGCAGTCTGGCGCAAGCCGCAAGGGCGCTGCGTCGGGACCCGTCGTCGATCAGCAAGATGCTGACGGCGCTCGAGGATCGGCTCGGAGTCGACCTTGTGACCCGCACGACGCGCAGCATGGCGCTCACAGAGGCGGGCGAGGAGTTCTACGGCAGTTGCAAGACCATCTTGATGGATGTGGCGGAGGCGGAGGAAGCGGCGACGGTTCGAGACAGCGAGCCGAGAGGGCTGCTTCGGGTCGTCGGCATGAACGCGATCACGCCGACGGTCATCTTGCCGCTTGTCGACGGGTTTCTCAGGCGCTGCCCGCATGTCCGCGTCGACCTGATCCGAAAGGAAGTCTTCCCCGATTTGGTCGACACGAACATGGATGTGGCGCTCAGGATCGGCGAGATCAGAGCGAAGGGTTTGGAGTGCGTGGAACTGGCGCCGAGCCGCCGGATCGTCGCCGCGGCGCCGTCCTACATCGCCGCCCATGGAGCGCCGAGCACGCTGGCCGACCTCGCCGAGCATAACTGCATCGGCTTCAGCACACTGCCGCGGCTGAACAAATGGGGACTGACGCCGGGCGACGCTCAGGAACACATACGGCCGACCGGCAATCTGAGCGCCAGCAGCGCCGATTTGATCCGTCAGGCGGCCCTGTCAGGCATGGGCGTTTGCATGCTCTCAGATCTCATCGTCAGGGCAGACATCGAACAGGGACGTCTGGTCCCCTTGTTCCCGGATCAGATGAACGCCATGGTGAACAATGTCTGCGCGATCTATCCCCGGAGACGGCGGACGCCGGTAAAAACGCTGGCGTTCGTGGAGTTTCTGAAAGAAGCGCTGTCATCGAGGTGACGCGCCCGTGGCCGACAGTCTCGGCATTCATCGCTTGTCGCATGATGAGGAATGGATGGGAACATCGAACTTCGATCTTACTGAGATCGTCAGCACTATGTTCAGCACCAATACAATCTTCTCGATATTCGCAGCTATCTGGCGCAGGACACGCGGCTCGTTCGAGCCGCGGACGACTTGCAGTGACCGTCCCCGAACAGCCCCGCAGCCGTGCGCCCGAACAACAAGCCAAGCAGTCCGTCTGGATACAATCTCGTAGCCGAGGTCGATAGATCTCGGGCGACGGTCTTTTGCCGCCCGCCAATAATCAACCAGCAGCCGGGCGGCCTGCGGCCTATCCGACGACAGGGTTTACGCACAGTGGTCAGTTCGAGCCCCTCGGCGCCGGCAAGCTCGTCGTCGCCAAATCCCGCGATTGCAATTTTATCGGGCCTGCGCATTCCTCGTCTGCGGGCTTCACTCGGCGCGCCGAATGCAACCTGATCGGATGAACAAGAAACGGCCTGTGTGTCGGGCCATCGTTCCAACAGCGCCGAGATCCCACCGGGGCCGCCAGCGACTGCACCTGCATCGTCAAGTGAGGGTATCGGGCGGGGTTCTGCGCCTCCAATTCCCGAGTGGCCGACGCATAACCGCGTGCTCGCAGCTCGGCGCGGTTGACCTGCGTGAAGCGCGCCGCGCCTGCTCAGGTCTCTTGGCGCCCCTCGACAGAACGCCTGCCCCAAACGCGCTTCGCCCGCTCCGGCCCCGAAGGCGGCCCAGCCGCCGCCCGGATCCGACGCCCGCCGGCGAGGCGCGGTCCGGCGCCTCGCCGCGCTGAGGATTACACCTCGCCGGTATATTCGCCGCGCGCCGGATAGTTCTTCTCGATCGCGAAATCGAGCGCCGCCACCAGCTCCGAGAAATGCGGCCGCACGAACGGCATCGTCTGCACCGACATGTAGTAGAGCGTCTGCTCCGGCGTGATCATGAACAGGCCGGGCTCGGAGAACAGCGCCGGCTCCTCGATCCCGATCGACGTCGTCCCGCGCGAGGTCGAGATGTAGAGGCCCCAATTCTCGCGCGCCTCCTTGAGCGGCAGATCATAGGCGAAGCGCAGCTCCTTGGCGCCGATCTTCTCGGCCATCGCGCGCGCCCGCTCCTCGGCGTCGGAGCTGACCGCGACCGTCTTGACGCCGCGCTTGGCGAATTCCGGCGTCAGCCGCTCGAGCTCTTTCAGATAGGTGGCGCAGATCGGGCAATGGAGGCCGCGATAGAAGCAGACCACGACGCCGCGTTCGGCGCCGTCGGTCGCGAGATCGAACGTCCCGCCGCCGACGAGCGGCAGATTGAGATCCGGAACTTTCTGGCGTGGAATCAGCATTGAGTCGTCTCCTTGTCCTGAGCGCCTTGCGGCGACGACCGCCTCATGCCAGGAGTCTCAAGCAGGAAAATCCGAAATTCCTGATCGATACGCCGACGCACGGACCCGTGACCGGCGCTTGACGGCCATGCGCGCGACAGGGAGCGCCTGATGACCAAGATCGACCGCCTCTCCGCCCTCATCAACCGCTTCGAGCTCAGCGTCGAGCCGGCGCCGCCCGAGGACGCCAGCCTGCTCATCTGGCGCGAGCCGGAGCCCGAGCCGGGCTGGCGGCTGATGGCGAGCCCTCAGGCGCCGCTGCGCCGCGCGCGCCGGCTCGACAGGGCGCCCGACTTCAGCGCGCGCTTCTCCTGGGGCGGCGAAGACAATCCGCTCATCGCGGCGCTGCCCGACTGCATCGAACGGCGCGTCGCGCCCGGCGACGATCTCGACATGCTGGCGCAGCTCCTCGCCTCGGAGCAGACCGGCAATCGCTGCGGCGCGGCGTCGGTCATCAACCGGCTCGGCGAGGTGCTGATCGTGCGGCTTCTGCGCGACGAGATGGCCCGCGGCGCGGCCCGCCCCGGCCTCCTCGCCGCCCTCGCCGATCCGCGCCTCGCCCGAGCGATCGTCGCCATGCACGAGGCGCCGGGCCGCGACTGGCGCAATGACGACCTCGCCGAGATCGCCGGCCTCTCGCGCAGCCGCTTCGCGGAGCTCTTCCAGGCCGCGGTCGGCGAAGGGCCGTCGGCCTATTTGCGGCGCTGGCGCCTCGGCCTCGCCCGTCGCGACGTCGCGCGCGGCGACCGCGTCCAAACCGTCGCGCGGCGCTACGGCTACGGCTCCGGCGAGGCGCTCAACCGCGCCTTCCACCGCGCCTACGCCGCCGGTCCGCGCGCGCTCTCGCGCGCCGAAGCGGTCGAGGGCTGAGCGCGCGCGGCGCCGCTCGGGCGGATCCGTCGACGTCGCGACGTCTCAGAGCGCGCCGTAGTCGACGCCGAACGTGTCGCAGTCGGCGACGTCGCCGCGCTCGAAGCCGCGTCGGAACCAGCGCATGCGCTGCGCCGAAGAGCCATGCGTGAAGTCCTCGGCGCGCACCGGCGCGTTCGCCATCCGCATCAGCACGTCGTCGCCGACCTGATGCGCCGCCCGCAGCCCTTCCTGGATGTCGCCCTCCTCGAGCGCGCCCGTCGCCTCGTCAACGCGGCGCGCCCAGACGCCGGCGTAGCAGTCCGCCTGCAGCTCGAGCCGCACCGAGATCTGATTGACGCGCTGGTCGTCGCTTGTCAGCCGCACGGAATAGGCGCGGACGAGCTGGCCGCTGACGTTCTGGACATGATGGCCGACCTCATGCGCGATGACGAAAGCGGCGCCGAAATCGCCGGGCGCCTGAAAGGTCTTCGCCAGATCGCGGTAAAAATTGCGCTCGATGTAGATCCGCTCTTCGGGCGGGCAATAGAAGGGCCCGGCGTCCGCGCCGACGGCGCCGCACTCCGTGACGACGGCGCCGTCGAAGAGCTCCAGCGTCGGCTTCGGATAGACGCCGCCGGCCGCCGGAAACGCGCCTTCGGCGAAGATCTCCGTCCACACCGCCTCGGTCGAACCGAGGATCGCCGCCGTGAAGTCGCCCGGCGCCTCCGAGTAGCTGAGCAGGCGCCCGCCCTTCTCGATCTGCGGCTCCGAGTCGATGCCGAGATAGGTTCGGAACTCCGGAACGAAGATGGCGATGCTGGCGATGAGCGCCGCGACGAGCCCGCCGCCGGCCGCCCGTTTCGCGCCCCTTCGCCGGGGCGGGCGCGCGGCGCCGTGGACGTTGCTGCTCCGCGGTAGGTCACGCCATTTCATCTCGAGGCCCTTCGCTTGCTGCTCGCCATCCGAGGACGGGTCCGCCGGACGACGGGCCTCAGAGATCCTCGTAGGCGGGCGTCCAGGTGTCGCAGGCGTCAACGTCGCCGGTCGAATAGCCGATGTCGAGCCATTTGAGGCGCTGTTCGCCGCTGCCGTGGGTGAAGGATTCTTCGTTGATGAAACCGCTTTCGACCCGCTGGACGTTGTCGTCGCCGAGCTTGGTCGCGCCCTCGACCGCCTCGGCGATGTCCTCGTCGTCGAGGAGCTGGTAGCGCTCCTGCGCCTTCGCGGCGGCGACGCCGGTCAGGCAGTCCGCCTGCAGCTCGAACCGGACGAGAAGCTGGTTCGGCGTCTCGACGTTCTCGCGCTCCTCCTCGCTCATCGCCTCGTAGGCCTGGAGGAGCGCGAGATAGCGGTCGAAATCGCCGGTCTGGTTCTGAACGTGATGCGACACCTCGTGGGCGACCACGAAAGCCGGGATCGTGTCGCCCGCGGCGCCGTAGCGCTCGACGATGAGGTCGAAGAAGGCGAGGTCGATATAGATGCGGCGATCGAGCTTGCAGTAGGTCGGCGACGCGCCCGCCGGCAGCTCGCCGCATTCCGTCTCGATCGGCTCGTCGTAGAGCACGATGCTCGCCGGAATGTAGGCGGCGCCGCGCTGCGCGAAGATCGACGCCCAGATCGCCTCGCTGCGGCGCGAGATGTCGACGAGGATGCGCAAGAGCTCGATCTCGCGGTCTTCGTCGACCACCCGCACGCACTCGCCGAGGCCGAAATAGCAGAGCGTCCGGTCGACGCCGTTGAGCCCGACCGCCGCCGCCGCCGCGCCGATCAGGCCGACCAAGCCGGCGGCCGCGAACTTGCCGCGCTTGCGCCGATCGATAATGGCGCCGCCCGTCCCGCCCCGAGAAGTCATGCGCATGGCCCTCCGCCGCTGTCGTCGCCGCCTGAATACAAGCGCCGGCCGCGCCGCGCCAACTCGAAAGTCGCGTCCGCCGCCTCCGGCCGCGGCGAAAAAGCGCCGATCGGCCGAAATCGGTAAAATGATCCCCGCCGCCGCCGCGCCCGGCCGCGGCGGTCTCGCGCGAAGCGCGGGCCGCGAACGGTTTTCCGCATCGCCGCCGCGATGAAAGATCGCGTTCGCCGCGCCAGGCTCGGAGCCGCTTGCATCGCGGAAAAATTCCGCCATTTCTGCGCCGAGCCCGGCCTTTGCGCCGCAATTGCCGCATCGCCGCGCTCGGGCGCGCGCGATAGGATCGACGCCGAAATCGAGAGAGCAACCGCAGATGAGCGACGCCGCCCAGATGAGCCCTACCGACGCCGCGCCCGCCCCGATTCCATCGAACGCCTTCGGCCTCACCGTCACCGACGTTCAGCACTACACCGACCGGCTCTTCCGCTTCCGGACCACGCGGCCGCAGAGTTTCCGCTTCCGCTCGGGCGAGTTCGTGATGATCGGCCTGCCGAACATGCCGAAGCCGGTCTTCCGCGCCTATTCGATCGCGAGCCCGGCCTGGGACGAGGAGCTCGAGTTCTTCTCGATCAAGGTTCCGGACGGTCCGCTCACCGAGCATCTGCAGAAGATCCGCGAGGGCGACGTCGTGCTGATGCGCAAGAAGCCGACCGGCACGCTCGTCAACGACGCGCTCTTGCCCGGCAAGCGCGTCTACATGTTCTCGACCGGCACCGGCATCGCGCCCTTCGCCTCGCTGATCCGAGATCCGGACACGTATGAGAAATTCGAGCAGGTGATCCTGACCCACACCTGCCGCGAGGTCGCCGAGCTCGCCTACGGCGTCGAGCTGGCGAAGGTCGCGGCCGAGGATCCGCTGGTCGGCGAGTTCGCCTCGGGCGGCCTCGTCCACTATCCGACGACGACGCGCGAGACCTCGAAGCGCATGGGCCGGATCACGAGCTTGATCGAGAACGGCGAGCTCTTCGCGGATATCGGCGCGCCGCCGCTCGATCCGGAGACGGACCGGGCGATGATCTGCGGCTCGATGGCGTTCCTGAAGGACGTGCGCGCGCTTCTCGAGGCGCGCGGCTTCGTCGAAGGCGCCAACAACGCGCCCGGAACCTTCGTCGTCGAGCGCGCCTTCGTCGACTGACGGCGCCTACGCTCACGCCTACGGCGCGGCCGGCCGTTTCGCCACCACGAGGCGCCGCGCCGACGGATCTTCCATGGTCGCCTCTTCGGCGGACGCGGGCTCCGACGCGGCCTCGCGGATCCGCTCGAACGTCGCCGCGTCGGCCGAGAAGCGGATCTCGTCGAGCCCGGCGCTCGCCGTCGGCCGCTCCGGCGCGCCGGCGCTGCGCCAGATGTTGGCGGCGATGTGATGGTGATAGCCGCCGGCGCCGAGAAAGACGGCGCCGCTCCGGCCGGTGATCCTGTCGAGCGCGAGCCGCTCCCGGTAGCGCCGCTCGGCCGTCTCTAGGTCGTCGACCATGAGATGGACATGCCCGATCCTCGTCTCCGCCGGCGCGCCGCGCCAGGCGTCCGCCTCCGCCATGAGCCGCTCGAGATCGAGCCGCGCGGTCGTCATCGAGACGGCGCCGTCCGCGGTTCTGGGCCAGTCCTCGTCGGGCCGATCGGCGTAGAGCTCGATCCCGTTGCCTTCGGGATCCTGCAGGTAGAGCGCTTCGCTGACGCCGTGATCCGACGCGCCGTCGAGGCCTTGACCGACAGCCGCGGCGTGGCGCAGCCACGCGCCGAGATCACGCCGATCGGCAAAGAGATAGGCGATGTGAAAGAGCCCGCGGCCGCGCGGATCCTGCGTCTCGGCCGCGCGGTTCTCCACCAGCGTGAGAAACGCCGCCTCCGGCGCGCCGAGCCGCGCCCTTCCGGGCTCGGCGGCGTGCTCCGCCAGGCCGAGCACGTCGCGATAGAACCGAGCGACGCGCGCCAGATCGCGCACGATCAGCGTCGCGCCTTCGATTCGAAGCGGGCGGCGATGAGCTGAAACGGTCATTGTCACATCCTGCGCTGCGGCGCGGACGCGCGCCGTCTTCATTGCGCAATGTCGATGACGGCCGCGCGCTCATAAAGCCTCTTCCAGGAAACAATGTGACGGCCGACGCATGACCAATCGCGTCTCTCGCCCTCGAGCGGCGGCGACGACGGCTGCGGGCGCGGCGGAAGGGCGGCGGAGTCTCGACGCGCCGTTCTTCGGAGTCGCCGGCTAACGAGCCGAGGAGACGAGATCGTATGAACCGTCGCCATTGACAGCGCCGCGCATCTGTCGGAGCATTGTCATACATCGCAGCATGCGGTCGAGCGACGTCTCGGACGTATCATCGAGCCGCGATCGGAAACGCTCCCGCGTCGCGCGGTGTGGCAGGCTGAAACGAGATCGGGAGGCGCCATGAGTCCACCTGACAGTCCCAAGCGGTCGTGACCAAGCGTCCGACCACGGACCGCTCGGCCTGATTGAGCGCTCTAAACGGCTGATCGGCTCGCCGAACGACATCGTGAGAACCACCCGAGGGCGATCGCCGCCACGTGGGCGCGATCAGGGCCTTGATGAATGAACATGTCGGAATGATCCGACGCGCTCGCGCATGCGAGCCGACCTCTCGGCGCCCGCCGCTCTCGTAGAGACGGCGGGCGTCTTGATTCGCGCCGCGGCGGCCGCCGCTTCTGTCCGACCCGGCTCGACCAGGCCGCGCCGATCCGCAAGCGCGGCGGCGCCGGGCGCGCGGGGGCCGAGGGAGGGGCGCGGAGGGGCCCCCGCAGAGGTAAAGA
>CAZPTD010000168.1:0-9219 GCA_964588915.1 uncultured Neomegalonema sp.
CGAGTCGTGCGTCATCACGTAGATCACGCCGAGGCCCATGATCGCCGAGAGCCGCATCGCCGGCCGCGCGTAGTCGGAGAAGACGAGGAAGGTGCCGCCATAGGGAATAAAGCCGCCATGAAGGGCGATCCCGTTCATGACCGCCGCCATCCCATGCTCGCGGACGCCGTAATGGATGTAGCGGCCGCCATAGGCGCCGGCCTTGACGATCTCGTGCGACGCGATCTTGGTGTTGTTCGAGCCGGTGAGATCCGCCGAGCCGCCGACCATCATCGGCGCGAGCGGCAAGAGCGTCTCGAGCGCCATCTGGCTCGCGCGCCGCGTCGCGACCGCGGGCGCCGACGCGCTCAGCTCCTGTTTAGCGCGCTTCACCGCCGCCGAGAGGCCTTTGGGCGTCGGAATGTCGGTCGGATCGGCGGTGAACTCGGCCTGGCGCCGCGCCGCGAGCCGCTCGAACCGTTGCAGCCACGTCTTGCGCGCCGCCGCGCCGCGCGCCGCCGCCTCGCTCCAGAGCTTCTGCGCGTCCTTCGGCACGGCGAACGGCTTCGCCTTCCAGCCGATCGCCTTCTTCGCCGCCTCGACCTCCTCTTCGCCGAGCGGCGCGCCATGCGCGGCGGCCGTGCCGGCCTTCTTGGGCGCGCCAAAGCCGATCACCGTCTTGCAGGCGATGAACGCGGGCTTGTCGGACTTCTTCGCCGCGGCGAGCGCGGCGTCGACGGCGTCGTAGTCGTGGCCGTCGACCGACGCGACCGACCAGCCGGCGGCCTCGAAGCGTTTCAGCTGATCGGTCGAGTCGGCGAGGTCGAGCCCGCCGTCGATGGTGATCCCGTTGTCGTCCCACAGCACGGTCAGCTTCGAGAGCTCGAGATGGCCGGCGAGCGTGATCGCCTCCTGGCTGATCCCTTCCATCAGGCAGCCGTCGCCGACGAGCGCGTAGGTTCGGTGATTGACGAGCCGGTCGCCATGGCGCGCGGCGCGCATCCGCTCCGCGAGCGCCATGCCGACGGCGTTGGCCAGCCCCTGGCCGAGCGGCCCGGGCGTCGTCTCGACGCCGAGCGACTCGCCGTATTCGGGATGACCGGCCGTCCCGCCCTCGAGCTGCCGGAACGCCTTGATCTTGGCGATCGGCATGTCCTCGTGGCCGGTGAGGTGCAGCAGGCCGTAGAGCAGCATCGAGCCGTGGCCGGCCGAGAGAACGAACCGGTCGCGGTCCGGCCAGCGCGGATCCGCCGGATCGAAGACGAGATGCTTGGAGAAAAGCACCGTCGCGACGTCGGCCATGCCCATCGGCAGACCGGGATGGCCGGATTTCGCGGCCTCGACGGCGTCCATCGCCAGGGCGCGGAGCGCCGAGGCCATCTTCCATTCCGCCGGATGGGCGTCGCGCCGATCGGCGGGCGCCCGGCTCTCTTCGGCGGCGGCCGTCGCGCTCGCCTTGGACTTCGCGGTCGCCTTCGTCTTCCCCCTGGCCATCTCGCCTCTCCATCATCGGCGCGCCTCGACGACTGAGGCGCGTTCTCATCGAGCGCCGCCCTGCGCCGCGTCGATTGTTTCGGGAACGTTACGCTCTCGCCACGGCTCTCGCGAGTGGGTTGTCTAGAAAACTCGACTCGCGTCAGCGTTGACGGCGGCCAACGGCCGCCTCGCCCGTTTCTCACCACTTGAATTCGCCCGACGCTCGCGAGGCGAGCGCCGCCTGTCAAGCACGCGCGCGTGTTTAGGCTTCCAGATCGGCGGATTTCGCCTATATTCGCCGGTGGCGGGCGCTGTCCGGTTCGAGGGAGGGCGTCTCCCGGGGGCCGTAAGCATTCTCGCGGGAGCTGGCTCTGGGGCGGGTCGTGGCCTGCTTCATCCGGCGCCCACCTGGTCATCCAGGTTCGCGAGGAGAACACCCAACACCCACGGCCTATGATGGGCCCGCCGCTTTTTCCGCCGAAGCTACGGCGCCGTCGACGCTCCGAGCGCGTCGATCGCGCAGGCGAGCGCCTGCGCCGCGTCCTGCGGCTTGATCGCGGCGCCGAAGAGAAACGCCCGCGCGCCGGCGGAAGCGTCGGCGACGCCGCGCCAGCCGAGCGCCCGCGTGTTGACGGCGAACCGCCGCTTCTCGGCGTCCGGTCCGACGCCGCAGACGGGCGGCCGATACGCCGCCGCCCGCGCCGGCGCGTCCGAGACGCCGGCGGCGGCGGCGAAGTCGAGGAGCGCGCCGCGCTCGCGCTCGAAGGCCTCGGGGTCGACGATCGATCCGAGCTCGTCGACGCAGCTCGCCAGCATCCGCTCGGGCGCGAGCTCGAACGCCGCGCCGAGCGCGGCGAACACCTCGCGATAGCCGGACGCGACGAGCGGCGCGTGCAGGCGCGACCGGCCGAGCCCCGGATGGAGCGGCGCAAGGCCCGGATTTTCGGCGATCACCTCGTCATAGCGCTTCGCCGCCTCGCCGCTCGCCGAGAGGCCGGCCGAGTTCGACTTGCCGCTGGCGCCGAGCACGGTCAGCGCGCCGGAATACCGCAGATAGGTCCGGATCTCGGCGAGATTGGCGATCGCGCTGGCGTAGTCGACGATGAAGCCGAGGAAGTAGCGCCCATGGCGGCGTCGAACCCGCTCGACGAGGTCGCGATGGACGGCGCCGTGGTAGATCGACGGCCCGACCTCCGGCCATTTCTTGCGCGTGCGCCAGCCGAAATGCCGCAACAGCCGCGCTTCGGCCTCGACGAACCCGACGGAAGCCGCGTCGAGCGGCAGCGTCATCTGGCCCGCGCTCGCGCCCGGATAGCACGGCCAGCGATAGTCGACCGGCTCCCACGCGACGACCGGCGTCGCCGCGTTGTCCGTCAGCGCGTCCAGCATCTCGAAGGCGTTCGGCAGCACGCCGTCGTCGTCGCCGAGATAGATGATCCAAGGCGCCCGCGCCGCGTCGAGGCCGCGCTCCCAATTCTCGCGCATCGCCAGCGGCGCGCCGGCCGGCGGCAGGATCGCGACGGCGTCGCTCAGTCCGGCGGCGGCGAGCCGCGCCGGCAACGCCGTCGGATCGTCGGACGCGTCCGGCAGAATGATCTCGACGTCGGCGCGCCGGCAGGCGAGGACGGTCTCGACCGCCTCGACGCAGGTCTCGGCCCGGTTCCGGGTCGGAATGACGACGGCGTAGCGCGGCGCGCTCGAGCTCGGCATGGGCGTCCCGTTTCATTGAACCGAAAGTGTCAATTGCAGTTAGTATTGCCGGCCGGCTTTAATTTCCGGCTTCAGCGCAAGATGAATTTAAAAATAATCAGTTAAGCCGCCGGTGAGCTTAACGCCGGAGTAGAATTAATGCGTGAAAATCATCAATAGATCGATTGCGATATTTCGCGTCAGCCGCTGCGCGCCGCTTCCGCCGCCTCGGCCTGGCTCATCGCCTCGAGGAGCGCGTCCCAGGCGAGCAGAATCGAGGCGTGACGATTGCGATAGTCGCGCGCCGGCGTCAGGACCTCGAGCTCGGCGAAGACGCCCTCGGGCGCCGGCGCGCCCTCCTTCAGCATCGCCTCGAGCGCGTCGCGCCCGGCGCGGATCGCGTCCCGGTCCCGCCCGATCGCCGCGCGCGCCAGCACGGCCGCCCCCGCCGGGCCGAGCGCGCAGGCCTTCACGTCCATGCCGAGATCGACGAGGCGGCCGTCCTCGACCTTCGCGTCGACCGTGACCATCGAGCCGCACAGCGGCGAGCGGCGCGACGCCGTCGCGTCGGGCGCGCCGAGCCGCTCGGCGTGCGGAATGTCGGCCGCCAGCGCCAGAATGCGCTGCGAATAGAGCTTGATGAGATCGCCCTCGGCCATGTCTTCCTCTTGCCGGCGCTCCGCCGGCGCTTTTCGTTCTCGGCGCCGGATCTTGCCGCTATGACATAGAGCGTCAGAGAGAATGTGAAAAGACGGCGTCGCCGGCGCGGCGGCGCGACGGCGACGAGGGTGATCAAAATTGGGCGATAATCGCGAGGCGGGGGCGGCGTCGGAGGATGCGGCGTCGGTGCTGGACAGTCTGGTCTTCAACGCGGACGGGCTCATTCCGGCGATCGCGCAGGAGGCGGCGACGGGCGAGGCGCTGATGCTCGCCTGGATGAACCGCGCCGCGATCGAGGAGACGCTCGCCGGCGGCCGCGTCGTCTACTGGTCGCGCTCGCGCCAGGCGTTTTGGCGCAAGGGCGACACGTCAGGCCATATCCAGCGGCTCGTCGAGATGCGCGTCGACTGCGACCGCGACGCGCTTCTGCTTCTGGTCGAGCAGACCGGCCCGGCCTGCCACACCGGCCGGCGGAGCTGCTTCTACACCGCTCTGCGCGACGGCGCCGCCGTGATCGTCTCCGAGCCCGCTTCGTGAGCGCGCCTCGGCGGCGGCTCCGGGACGCGACGCCGCGCGGGCGGATCCTCGCCGCGCTCTCGCGCTTCAAGCCGTTCGGCGCGCTCCTCGACGCGATCGAGACCGGCGCCGCGCCCAAGATCGCGCTCGCCCTCGCGATCGGAACCGTCGGCGCGCTCGTCGCCGACGCGCTCCACGTGCCGCTCGCCTTCATGCTCGGCGCGCTCTTCGCCACTATGGGCGCGAGCTTCCTGAAGGCCCCGGTGCTGCCGTCCTTGCGGCTGCGGATCAATTGCTTCGTGATCATCGGCCTCTATTTGAGCGAAGGCTTCACCGAGGAGGTCGTCGCCGCCGCGGCCGGATGGTGGCCGAGCCTTTTTCTCGCGATGGTCTATCCGGTCGTCATCGGCGCGCTCTGCTTCTATTTCTACGTGCGCGCCGGCGCGATGAGCCGCGCCGACGCGCTCTTCAGCGGCGTTCCGGGCGGGCTGTCCGGCATCGTTCTCGTCTCGGGCGCGTTCGGCGCCGACGAGGGCAAGGTCGCGCTCAGCCACGCTCTGCGCGTGGCGATGATCGTGCTCGCCGCGCCGGCGTTCTTCTTCGGCGTTCTCGGCTATTCGGAGCCGTCGCTCGCGGTTGCGGAGGAGAATCTCATCTCCTGGGGCGACGCCGGGATCCTGGCCGCCGCCGCGATCGCGGCGATCTATGTCGCGAGCCGTCTCGGCGTCCCGCTGCCGCAGCTGATCGCGCCGCTCGCCGTCGGCGCGACGTTTCGATCGACCGGGATCATCGAGGGCGCGATGCCGGAGCTCTTGGTCGAGGCGGCGCTCGTCGTGGTCGGCGCGTCGATCGGCGCGCGCTTCGTCGGCGCGCGGCTCCGCGACCTCGGCGCCCTGGCCGTCTGGACCTTGCTCGGCACCGCGCTCATGGTCGCAGGATCGATCGTCTTCGCCCTGGCCGCGACCGCGACCACGGACGCGACGATCTTTCCGGCGATCCTCGCCTTCGCGCCGGGCGGCGTCGCCGAGATGACGCTGATCTCGATCGCGCTCGAGTCCGATCCGGCCTATGTCGCGGCCCATCACCTCGTGCGGCTCGGCTTCATCATGCTGGCGACGCCCTTCGTCGCGCCGAGATTGACGCGGATGCTCGGCGTTCAGAGGACGACGATGGAGAGAGGGGCGGCGGAATGAGCGGATCGAGCGCGGGCGCGCCGGCGCCGGCGTTGAGCGCCGAGGAGGTGGCGGCGTTCCTCGAAGAGGTCTTCCCGCAGACGAGCGGCCTCGTCCGGATCGAGGAGATCGCGCCGATGCGCGGGCGGTTGCGGGCGCTGATCGACGAGCGGCATTTGCGGCCGGGAGGGACCGTCTCCGGACCGACGCTGTTCATGGCCGCCGATGTCGGGTTTTACGCCGCTCTCCTGGGCATGATCGGCCGCGTTCCGCTCGCGGTGACGTCGAGCATGACCATCACCTTCATGCGCCGCCCGGCGCCGGCGGACGTGATCGCCGAGGCGCGGATCCTGAAGCTCGGCCGCCGCCTCGCGAGCGGCGACGTGACGCTCTACTCCGACGGGCGGCCCGAGCCGGTGGCGCTCGCGCAGACGACCTACGCGCTGCCGGAGGACGCGCGAGCGGCCGCGGCGCGCCCCTCTCCCTCGCTCCCTCCTACTCAGGGAGAGGGAGGCGACGTCGGCGATCGACGGCGCGAGGCTCCGGCGTCGCGCGGGTGGTTCGGTCGCGTCAGGGCGCGTCGAGACCGGTGATCGCCTTGACCTCCAAGAACTCCGCGAGGCCGTAGGCGCCGTTCTCGCGGCCGACGCCGGAGCGCTTGTAGCCGCCGAAAGGCGCGTCGACATCCGCGATCGCGCCGTTGACCGACACCTGGCCGGCGCGGAGCGCCCGCGAGACGCGGCGCGCGCGACCTGGATCAGACGTCCAGAGATAGGCGGCGAGCCCGTATTCGGTGGCGTTGGCGCGGGCGATCGCGTCCGCCTCGGCCTCGAAGGGCGCGACCGCGAGGACCGGGCCGAAGATCTCCTCGCGATCGACGGTCATGCCCGGCGCGACGTCGGCGAAGACCGTCGGTCGGACATACCAGCCCTTCGCGAAGTCCTCTGGCTCGCCCGGCCCGCCGACGACGAGCCGCGCGCCCTCGTCGATCCCGGCGCGGATGAGCGACCGGATCCGCTCGTAGTGCCGGCCCGAGACGACCGGCCCGAGATGGTCGCCGTCTTGGGCGGGATCGCCGAGCCGGGTCTCGGCCGCGCGCCGGGCGACGCGATCGAGGACCGGCGCGTAGACCGAGCGCTCGACCAAGAGCCGGGTCGGCGCGTCGCAGCTTTGGCCGGCATTCGCGAAGCAGGCGTCGACGGCGAAGTCCGCGGCGGCGTCGAGATCGGCGTCGGCGAAGACCAAATTCGGCGACTTGCCGCCCAATTCGAGCGCGACCCGCTTCACCGTCGGCGCCGCCGCCTCGGAGACGGCGACGCCGGCGCGCGTCGAGCCGGTGAACGAGACCATGTCGATATCGCCATGGCGCGAGAGCGCCGCGCCGACGGTCGGGCCGTCGCCATGGACGAGATTGAAGACGCCGCGCGGACAGCCGGCCTCGTCGAGGATCTCGGCGAAGAGGGCGCCGGAGATCGGCGCGATTTCGCTCGGCTTCAGCACCATCGCGCAGCCCGCCGCCAGAGCCGGCGCGACCTTGGCGGCGATCTGGTTGATCGGCCAGTTCCAGGGCGTGATCAGGCCGCAGACGCCGATCGGCTCATGGGCGATCAGGCTGCCGCCGCGCGGGCTCGGCGCCTCGAAAGCGCGGGCGCGGAGCGCCTCCAAGGTCGCGACGAGATGCGCCTCGCCCGAGGGCGCCTGCTGCTCGCGCGAGAATCGGATCGGCGCGCCCATCTCCGCCGTGATCGCCTGCGCCATCTCTTCGGCGCGGCGCCGATAGATTGCGAGCGCGCGTTCGAGAAGCGCGGCGCGGTCCTCGACAGGCGTCGCCGCCCAGCCGGCGAAGGCCCGCCGCGCCGCCGCGACCGCCCGGTCGACGTCCTGCTCCGATCCGAGCGAGATCACCGCGATCGTCTCCTGCGTCGCCGGGTTCTCGACCTCGAAATCCTTAGGCGCGGCCGGATCGGCCCAGCCGCCATCGATGTAGAAGCGTCTCAGATCCCTCATGTCCGTCCCTTCGCGATGACCTCGTAGCCCGGCTCCTCCGGCTCGTCGTCGACCATCTCCGGCGGAAAGCCCGGCGCGGTGATGTCGAGCCCGGTCGCCTGTTCGAGGCGCTTGATGATGTTGGGCGAGAGCTCGCGCGGCCCGAAACGGGCGATCCCGTCCTTGAAGATGTCGATGAGAAGCGGACTCAGCTCCAGCTGAACGCCGGCGCGCTCGGCGACCTCCTGGAAAAGGCCGACATCCTTCAGCACCAGATCCATGGTGAAGGAGATGTCGCGGCTGCCGTTCAGGATCACCTGGCTCTCGGTCTCGTGGACGAAGGAGGTCCCGGACGAGATCTTGATGCCCTCATAGGCGGTGGCGAGGTCGAGCCCGGCGGCTTTGGAGACGACGAGCGCCTCGGCGCAGCTGACGAGGTTCGCCGTCGCGAGATAGTTGGTGACGACCTTGAGCGCCGAGGCCGAGCCGAGTGGTCCGGTATGGAGCACGCGCCGCCCGAGCGTGGTCAGGAGCGGCAGCAGCCGCTCGAAGGTTCCGCGATCGCCGCCGGCGAAGATCGAGATGTTGCCGGTCGCGGCGCGATGGCAGCCGCCCGAGACCGGACAGTCCATCGCCTCGGCGCCTTTGGCCGCGACCAGCGCGCCGAGGCGCTGAACCTCGGCGGCGTCCGTGGTCGACATCTCCGCCCAGATCTTGCCGGGCGAGAGGCCGGCGAGGACGCCGTCCTCGGCCTCCAGAACCGCCGCGCTCGCCGCCGGGCTCGGCAGGCAGGTGACGACGACGTCGCAGCGCTCCGCCATCGCGCGCGGGCTTTCCGCCCAGCTCGCGCCGCCCTCGAGAAAGGGCCGCGCCGCCGCCTCGTCGAGGTCGCGCACCGTCAGCGCATGGCCGTTGCGCTGGATGCTGCCGGCGAGCTTCGCGCCGACATTGCCGAGGCCGATAAAGCCGATCTTCATTCCATTGCTCCTAGGACGCCGGTCGAGGCGCCGGCGTCGAGCTAGCCGCCGGTCGAGCGGAGATGCAAAGGAAGAATTCGCGGCGCCGCATGTCGACGCCCGCGGCCGCGAACACGTCCTTCAGCTCGATCGCGAGCGCGCCGGACGGCGGCTCTACGTCGAGCCGCGCGACCGCCGGCGCGACTCCCGGCGCCTCGGTGAAGCGGTCGTTGCCCCTCGCGGCGGCCATCGGTCGCCTCGTCCGGTCGAGCCTCGCCCTGCTGGCGTCGGCGGCCGCTATCGCTGCTGTTTGCCTAAGTAGTTATCTTTGGGTGACAAGACTGCATTTGGATGAAGTGAATGATTTGAAGTCGCGATTGAGTGTTTTTGCAGAGCAGCCACGTGCGCTGGCGCGATGGCCGGCCCTCATCCGCTGCTTGACGCCATCCGGCAGCGGCTAGGCGACTTCAATATTCTTATATATTTCCCAGTGTTCGGAGGATAGGGATGTTGTTGACGATAGGTCTCCGGCTGGAGACAGGAGTTCGGATAAGTTTGTACTGTAACTTATGACCGAGGCAATCGGACAATGCGGCGACATGAAGGCTTTTCATATCAATTTATTAGCGGCAGGGTGGGTCAACCGGGCGTCGTTATTGATGATCTATAGTCTGATCGGTTCTGATGGAGCCGACCTCGCGCTTGTCATCCCGGCCAAGCGCGAAGCGCGCCGAGCCGGGATCCAGGGCCAAGGGGCCGAGCGTGCGGCGAACCGGCCCTGGATC
>CAZPTD010000169.1:0-9210 GCA_964588915.1 uncultured Neomegalonema sp.
AGCTTCGCCGTCGCCTCGCCGCTCTCGCGGAGGAGCGCGACGCCGCCGACGCGCGGGGCGAGGAGCTGACCGACGCTCTGGCCGGCGCCGAGGAGCGGCTCGAGCGCGCCGCGACCGAGCGGCGCAGGCTCGAGGCCGCTCTCGACGCGGCGCGCGCGCGCGCGCCGACCGCCGGCGCCGGCGGCGACGCGGTCGAGATGCGCGAGCAGGTGGCGTTGATGGAGGCGGCGGTCGCCGAAGCCGAGATCGCCGTCTCGGCCGCCGAGGAAGAGGCCGAGGAGGCGCGCCGCGCCGTCGTCGTGGAAGCCGAGCGAGCGGCGCGCGCGGAGGAACGCTTGGGCGGCCTCGAAGAGCGCGCGGCGGCTGCGGAGCGGCGCGCGACCGCCGCCGAGGAACGGGCGACGACCGCCGAAGAGCGCGCGACGCAAGCAGAGGATCGCGCCCGCGTGGCCGAGGCGCGCGCGGCGGCGGCCGAGGCCGGCCTCGCCGCCGCGCCGGATATCGACGAGCTGCGCGGGCGCGTCGCTGTCGGCCTGCAGGACATCGACGAGGCGCCGCCCGCCGCCGCGGGCCGCCTGTCGCTGTCCTCGAACGTCGCCTTCGAGACCGGCAAGGCGGAGCTGAGCGACGACGGCCGCGCGGCGCTCGACCGGGTCGCGGCGACGCTGATCGAGGATCTCGGGCGCGATCCGGACGCGCTGTGGCTCCTGATGATCGAAGGGCACACGGACCGCCGCGCGATCTCGACCGAGGCCTTCCCGTCGAACTGGGAGCTGTCGACGGCGCGGGCCTCGGCCGTCGCGCGCTATCTGGCCAAGCAGGGCGTGCCGCCGGAGCGGTTGGTAGCGGCCGGCCGCGCGTCCTACGACCCGATCGATCCGGCGCGGACGGCGGAGGCCTACCGGCAGAATCGGCGGATCGAGTTCGAGTTCCGGCGGCCTTGAGCCCGGCGGCGGAGCGCCGAGCCCGCGGATGAATTGCGTCCTGCTTGAAATCGCGTATGTTTCCCGCGCGGCGCGCGTCGAGCGGATCGCGCGGGTTGGCCGACGGCGCGCCGGGATCGCGGCAATCGCTCGAAGGAAGAAGAGATGTCGGAGCTTCCGATCGCGCCGAGAACTGTCTCGCTGCGCGAGTTCTTCGCGTTGTCGCGGCTCCGACCGGCGGACGTGCAGCGCAGCTTCCGCTGGGGCCGCGACGACGCGCTCCAACTCTTGACCGATCTCGACCGGGCGACGCCCGAAGAGGCGGACGCGGAGGCCGACGAAGCCGATGTCGACGCGGCCGACGCAGACGAGGCCGAGGCCGCCGCCGACGAGGCGGCGGCGCCGTTCGACGAGACGGCGACGATGGACGCCGAAGCCGAAGACGGGATCGCCGCGGCGCTGTCGGAGCGCCATCTCTATCTCGGCGCGGTCGTGCTCCAGCGCGGCGCCGACGGCGCGATCGAAATCTTCGACGGACTGCAAAGATCGACGACGCTGACGATTTTGATCGCCGTCTTGCGCGATCTCGAACCGGACGACGACGCGCGGCGCGTTCTGCACGAGATGATCGAAGCGCCGGAGGGCGGCTATCGGCTGACGCTGCGAGAGCGCGACGCGACGCTGGCGCGCGACGTTCAGGCGCCGAACGGCACCGCGCGCATGCTGCGCGTGACGGCGCATCGGGCGATCGGCCGGCGGATCCAGGACGTGAAGAACGCGCTCAGAGACGAGCTGGTCAAATGGCGCCTGGAGCGCCGCCGCGCGCTGGCCGACTATCTGCGAAACCACGCCCTCTTCACCATCCTCGAGACGGGCGATCCGAACCTCGCCCGGCAAATGTTCGTCTCGATCAATCTCTACGGCAAACCGCTGAACGCCATGGAGGTCCTGCGCGGCCAGCTCGCCGCCGCCGCGCCGAGCGAGCGGGAGGAGAGCGAGATCCTCGCGATCTGGGACCAGATCCAAGAAGCGCTCGGCGAGCACCGCCAGGGCGCGCCGCGCGAGGACGCCGCGAGAAGAGCGTCGGAGGCCGGCAAGACGGAGCCCGTGGACGCGCTGTCGCCGCCCGAGCAGTTCCTGAAGGCGTTCGACGTGATCGAGCGTTGCGCGCCCCAGACGGCGCGTTGGGCCACCGATTTCGGCGAATACGCCCGACGGTTGAGCGAGTGGCGGGGGCCGACGGAGCTGATGGCGCGGCTTCGGCGGGCGTCGCTCGGCTGGCGCAGTCTCCAGCGGATCCTCTATCCGCGCCCCTATAACGCCTCCGACGCCCTCGGTCACGAGATCTGGCGTCTGCGGTTCCTGCCGTGGGACGAATGGCGCCCGATCGCTCTGCTTCTGTGGAACCGCTACTTCATCGAGCAGAAGCGCGCGCCGACGCCCGCCGCCGCGGAGAAGGCGCTGGACGACGCCCGCCTGCGCTTCGCCCGCCTCAATCAACGCTGCATGGTGTTGGCCGCCGCCGACCTGCGCGCCTCGAATCGCGCGTCCTTGTTCGCCAAGGCGGCGCTGACCGCCAAGCGAGGGCAGGATCCGACGCTCTCCGCCGGCGCCAGGGGACTTCCCAACGGCGGCACGCTGTTTCCGACGCCGGCGCAGCGCGTGAAGGCCGAGCGAACGCTCCGCGGCCAGATCAAGGATCAAACGCTCGCGCGGGCCCTCGCGCGCTGGCTCGAGCTGGCGAGCAACTCGGCGGAGAACGGTCCGCAGATCCTCGCCGGCACCGTCGAGCACATCCTGCCGCGCAACCCGACGGACGAGACGCGCGACCGCATCGCGCGCGCAGGCCAGGATTACGACGCCTTGTGCTACGCGCTGGGCAACCTCGCGGTCGTCTCTTTCGCCGGCAATGACAAATCGGGCAACCAGGAGGTCCGCTCGAAGCGCCCGATCCTCGCGAAGGAGGCGAAGACGTTCGTGCTGGTGCGCGACGCGCTGGCGGACGGAGCGCCGAACGCCGAGGACAAGGACTGGGACGCCGGCGACATCCAGCCCCGGACCGAACGGCTGCGCGATCTCTTCTGGAGCTCCATCAAGGACGTCAGAGCGCCGAGTTGAGACGCCGAAGGGCCGCCGGCGTCACGGCGCGCTCAACAGATACTCGGCGACGAATTGCCGGTCGAGGCCGCGGCGGACGCGGTAGAGGCCCGGCGCCGGCGCGTCGCCGCTCGTCGCCGCGGTGACCGCGCCCTCGAGGAAGTCGGCGCTCTCGACGGCCGCGATCACGTCGGCTTGCGTCATGCCCTCCTCGATCCGAATGGCGTTGCGGGTCGCCTCGGGCGACGCCGCCAGGACCTCGGCGTCGCAATCCTGCGACGGAAAGAGCCGCCGGATCGGCGCGACGTCGAGCGTCCAGACGCCGTCGGTCTGGATCACGCGTTCGATCCTGCCCCAGCGCCGCACATGCCGGCCATGCTCGGCGTTGCTGCGGCCGAAGGCGTGCCCGCCGGTGCCGTCGGCGACGAAAAAGAGGCAATCCGTCTCGGCCGGGTCGAGCACCGCCTCGATCGCCGCGCGGCCGGGATTGGCGATCGCCGTCGGCGGCAATCCTCTGTGGACGCGCAAGTTCCAATCATTGTCGCGATCGGTGAGATTGGCGCTCGTCAGATTGCCGTTGAAGGCGCCGTCGCGCTGCACGAGCCCGTAGATCACCGCCGCGTCGACGCCGAGCGGCTCGTTCTGCGCCAGCCGGTTGACGAAGACCGACGCGACGATCGGATACTCGGCGGCGCTCGCGGTCTCCTTCTCGACGATCGAGGCGAGAACCAGGGCGTCCTCCGGCGTCGCATAGGGCAGGCCTTCGGCGCGGTTCTCCCAGAGCTCCGCGAGAGTGCGCTCCTGCTCCGCCTCGAAGAAATCCACCACCGCCTGGCGCTGCTCGCCGCGTCGGAAATTATGGGTCTGCGCGGCGAGCATGCCCTCCGCCGGGACGCGCTCGATCTCGCCCTCGAGGAACTCGGCCGCTTCGATGACCGCGATCGCGTCCGCGACGGTCGAGCCTTCGATGATCGTGACCGAATAGCTGATCGAGGCGCCGGAGGTGACGCGCGCCAGAACGTCCTTCATGGTGACGCCGGGCTCGAACTGGTAGTCGCCGGCCTTGAGGTCGCCCTCGACGCCGGTGATCAACGCCGCCGCGCGGAAGACGGCGCTGCTCGAGATGACGCTCTCGGTCTCGAGCCGGTTCGCAATCGCGTCGAGCCCGGCGCCGCGCGGGATCTCGAAGACCAGCGTCTCCTCGAGCGGCCCTTCCGCCTCGAACATCTGCTTGCCGCCGAGCGCGACGCCGCCCAGGATCAGCGCTCCGACGGCCGCAACCGTGAAGAGCCCAGACAAAAACCGCATCCGCCCACTCCTTGATCGACGCGCCCGTCCCTCGGCGCCGCCCGCGCGGCCGGCGCGAAAATGCGTCGAGGCGACGCCGTCCGGCAAGGGATTCGTGCGCCGTCGCGCACGCCTTCGGCGAGATCAGCGAGTCGGCGCCGCGCCGAGCACGAGAGACGCGTTGGTGCCGCCGAAGCCGAACGAGTTCGAGAGCGCGACGTTGATCTCGCGCTCGACCGGCCGGAGAGGCGCGAGGTCGATCTCGGTTTCGACCGACGGATCCTCGAGATTGAGCGTCGCCGGCGCGACGTTGTCCCTGAGCGCGAGCACGCAGAAAATCGCCTCGACCGAGCCCGCCGCGCCGAGCAGATGCCCGATCGCCGATTTGGTCGAGGACATCGTCGCCCGCGAGGCGTCGTTCCCGAGAAGCCGCGCCACCGCCTTCAGCTCGATCTCGTCGCCCATCGGCGTCGAGGTGCCGTGCGCGTTGATGTAGTCGATCGCGCCGGGCGAGAGCTTCGCGTCCGCGAGCGCCGCCTTCATCGAGCGATAGCCGCCATCGCCGTCGGGCGCCGGCGAGGTGACGTGATAGGCGTCGCCGGAGAGGCCGTAGCCGAGCACCTCGGCGTAGATCTTGGCCCCGCGCGCGCGGGCGTGATCGAGATCCTCGAGGACGACGACGCCGGCGCCCTCGCCCATCACGAAGCCGTCGCGCGCCTTGTCGTAGGGTCGAGACGCGCGCGTCGGCGCGTCGTTGAAATGGGTCGAGAGCGCCTTGCAAGCGGCGAAGCCCGCGACGCCGAGCCGGCAGATCGCCGCCTCCGCGCCGCCGGCGACCATCACGTCCGCCTCGCCGCGCTGAATGAGCCGCGTCGCGTCGCCGATCGCGTGAGCGCCGGTCGAGCAGGCGGTCACCACCGCGTGGTTCGGGCCCTTGAAACCGTGCTTGATGCTGATCTGGCCGGAGCAGAGGTTGATGAGGCTGCCGGGAATGAAGAAAGGCGACACCCGGCGCGGACCACGCTCGGCCAGGAGCAGCGCCGTGTCCTCGATCGACTTCAGACCGCCGATCCCGGAGCCGACGAGGACGCCGGTGCGCTCGCGCGCTTGCGCCTCGTCCGGCGACGGCTTCCAGGCGGCGTCGGCGAGCGCCTGCTCCGCCGCGGCGAGCGAATAGAGGATGAAATCGTCGTTGCGGCGCTGCTCGCGCGCGTCGATCCACTCGTCGGGAATAAAGGCGCCCTCGCCTTCCCTCGGCGCGAAGCCGGCGATCCGGCAGGGCAGATCGGACGCGTCGAAGGTCGTGATCGGCCCGACGCCGGACTCGCCCGCGACAAGACGCCTCCAGCTCGCCTCGACGCCGCAGGCAAGCGGCGTCACCAGTCCCAATCCCGTGATCACGACTCGACGCATTTACTCCTCCTTCGGCCGAACGCCCGCGCGCGGGCCTCCTCTCGGCGCGTCCGCGGCGACGGCGGCGCGGCCGGCCGCGCCGACCGGCCGGTAACAAAAAAAGCGCCGACGCGCGACGCTTTCCGCAAACTCGGACCCGCTTTCCGCGGCGAGAGGGCGACGCCCGCCGCTCGCCGTGGAAAACGGGCCCGCGCCTCCGAGGCCGCGCCCGTCCTCGATCAGCCCGCCTTCTCGAGCTTCTCGGAGATGAACTTGACCGCGTCGCCGACGGTCGCGATCGTCTCGGCCGCGTCGTCCGGAATCTCGACCCCGAACTCCTCTTCGAACGACATGGTGAGTTCGACCGTATCGAGCGAATCCGCGCCGAGATCGTCGATGAAGCTCGCGCTCTCGACCACCTTCTCTTCTTCAACGCCGAGATGTTCGGTGACGATCTTCTTCACCCGCGCCGCAATGTCGCTCATTGTCGTTCGATCCTTGTCCTGCAACCGGCGCGTCCTGCGCCCTCGTTCAACCCGTTCCCGGCGAGCCGCCGGCGCCGCCCCGATCCTTCAGCCGTCCGACTTCGCCTCCGGCTCTCTACAAGGCGTGAAGCCGAGCGGCGGGCGAGCGCCAATGCGCGCATCTGAGCGCCGCTCGCTCGAATGCCGGCTCGCTTAGCACAACAGTTTTTCGACGCCAAACCCAAATCAGCGCCGGTTCAGCCGCTTTTTTCTAACGCGCGACCGGGCTCAAATCATCGCCATGCCGCCGTTGACATGAATTGTCTGGCCGGTGACGTAAGCCGCTTCCGGCGACGCGAGAATGAGCGTCGCCGCCGCGACGTCGTCGGCCGAGCCCATGCGGCCGGCCGGAATCGACGCGTTCAGCTTCTCCTTCTGTGCGTCGGTGAGTTCGTCGGTCATCGCGGTGGCGATGAAGCCCGGCGCGACGCAGTTGACCGTGATCCCGCGGCTCGCGATCTCGGCCGCGAGCGACTTCGTCATGCCGATCATGCCGGCCTTGGAGGCGGCGTAGTTCGCCTGGCCCGGATTGCCGGTCACGCCGACGATCGACGTGACGCCGATGATCCGGCCCCAGCGCGCCTTCATCATCCCGCGCAGCACGCTCCGCGCCAGGCGGAAGCCCGAGGTGAGGTTGACCTCGATCACCTTGTCCCACTGCTCGTCGGACATGCGCATGGCGAGCGTGTCCTCGGTGACGCCGGCGTTGTTGACGAGGATGTCGACCGGTCCGCCGAGCGCATCGGCCGCCCGATCGGCGAGGCCGGCGACGGCGTCGCGGTCGGCGAGGTTGCAGGGCGTCGCGCGGGCGCGGTCGCCGAGCTCGGCGACGAGCGCGTTGAGCGGCGCCTCGCGGGTGCCCGAAAGCGCGACGGACGCGCCGGCGCCGTGCAGCGCCTTCGCGATCGCGCCGCCGATGCCGCCGGTCGCGCCGGTCACCAGCGCGCGCTTGCCGGTCAAGTCAAACATGTCGGCTCCTTATCTTGCTGTCAGCGTTCGGCCGTCAGCGCGGCGGCGAACGCCTCGACCTCTTCCGGCGTTCCGACCGGCCGCCCCGAAAGCCGGGCGTCGATCCGCTTGGCGAGGCCGGAGAGCACCTTGCCGGCGCCGATCTCGACGAGTTCGGCGACGCCCGATTCCGCCATCGCGAGGACGCTCTCGCGCCAGCGGACGCGGCCGGTCACCTGCTCGACCAAGAGCCGGCGGATCTCGGCCGGATCCGAGACCGGCGCCGCCGTCACATTGGCGATGATCGGCGCCGAGGGCGGCGAGATCGTCGTCTCCGCGAGCGCCGCCGCCATCTCCTCGGCCGCCGGCCGCATCAGCGCCGAATGGAACGGCGCCGAAACCGCCAGCGCCATCGCCCGTTTCGCGCCCTTCTCCTTCGCGATCTCGACCGCGCGGTCGACCGCCGCCTTGGCGCCCGAGATCACCACCTGTCCCGGCGCGTTGTCGTTCGCCGCCGCGAGCACGTCGCCCTGCGCCGCCTCGCGCGCGACCTGCTCGGCCGCCTCGAGATCGAGCCCGAGCAGCGCCGCCATCGCGCCGGAGCCGACCGGCGCCGCCGCCTGCATCGCCTTTCCGCGCCGGCGCAGGAGCCGCGCCGCGTCGGAGACGCTGAGCGCGCCGGCCGCGGCGAGCGCCGAGTACTCGCCGAGCGAATGGCCGGCGGCGCAGCGCGCGAACTCGGCGAGCCCTGCGCCCTGCGCCTCGAGCGCCCGCATGGCGGCGAGCGAGACGGCCATCAGCGCCGGCTGGGCGTTCTCGGTGAGCTGGAGCGCGTCTTCGGGCCCGTTCCAGATCACGTCGCTCAAGCGCTCGCCGAGCGCGTCGTCGACCTCGTCGAAGACCGCGCGCGCTTCCGGATAGGCGTCGGCTAGCGCCCGCCCCATGCCGACCTTCTGGCTGCCCTGTCCCGGAAACACCGCCGCGCGCATCTCGCCGTCTCCTCCATGCGCCGCTCCGGCCGCTGGCCGGCGACGCGTCATCCTCATCGCGTTCGGCGCTTTTGGGCGAGGCGCGCGCGGCCCGTCAAGCGTCCGGCGCGCCGACCGCGCCAAATCTCGGCCGCCTCGGCGCCCGCGAGCCGGTTTCGGCTTGCCTTTTTCCTAGGATGCGCGCAGAAGAGCCGCTTCTCCCGATGCTGTCACTGACCGCCTCTCGAGCGCGGCCCGGGAGCGTCCCGCCGCGCGCGGGGCGAAGGGCCGAGCGGCGAAGCGTGTCGCAGAGATGAGGACGAGCATGCCGCTTTACGAGCATGTCTTCATTGCGCGCCAGGACATCTCCTCCGCGCAAGCCGAGACGCTGGTCGAAGAAATGACCGGCGTCGTGACCGAGCAGGGCGGCTCGGTCGTCGGAAGCGAGTATTGGGGCCTGCGCTCCCTCGCCTATAAGATCAACAAGAACCGCAAGGGCCATTACGGCTTCCTGCGTCTCGACGCGCCGCCCGAGGCGATCGCCGAGCTGGAGCGGCGCGAGCGCTTCCATGACGACGTCATGCGCTTCGTCACCTTCTCCGTCGACGCCCATGAGGAAGGCCAAAGCGCGATCATGGCCGCCAAGAGCAGCCGCGACGATCGGCGCGGCCGCGGCGGCGACCGGCGGGATCGCGGCGACCGGGATCGCGACCGCGGAGACCGAGGAGATCGGGGCGATCGGGATCGCGACCGCGGCGATCGCGGAGACCGCGAGCGCGGCGATCGCGACCGGGACCGCGGCGAACGCGGCGACCGCGACCGCGGCGAGCGGCGCCCGTCCAAGCGCGCCGACGCCGGCGGCAGTTGAGCCCCATCGACGATTGACCCAGCCGCCTCGGCGCGCGCCTCTCGATGCGCGGCGCGCCTCGGCTCGAGGAGACCCAGACCATGGCAGCCACCCGCCGCCCGTTTTTCCGCCGTCGCAAGACGTGCCCGTTCTCCGGCGAGAACGCCCCGAAGATCGACTACAAGGACGTGAAGCTCCTGCAGCGCTACATCTCTGAGCGCGGC
>CAZPTD010000170.1:0-9196 GCA_964588915.1 uncultured Neomegalonema sp.
ACAAACCCGCCGGCGCTGGCCGCCGGAATGGGTGAAACGGTGCGGTAAGAGCGCACCGCGCCTCTGGCGACAGAGGCGGCACGGCAAGCCCCGCCGGGTGCAAGGTCGAATAGGAACGGCGTCCGGGCTCCGGCTCGGAAGGGGAGTCTCCGCCCCGCCGTTCGGGTGGACTGCAGGAAGCGTCGGGCGACCGGCGCTCCAGATGAATGGTCGTCGATCGCGGCGACGTCCGAGCAAGGGCGAAGCCGCGTGAACAGAACCCGGCTTACAGACCGTCCGACGCCCCACAATCTCTCAGACGCGGCCGCCTCGCCGAAGCTCGGCGTTTGGTCGCCGATCACCGATTTTCGCTACGACACTCTAAATTCCCGTCCGCGCCCGTGCGAGCCGCGCAGACTTTCTTCTTGTCACGGCAGCCGCACACGCAGATGGCGCGCATGTTGGTGACCGCTTCGATCCGCAGAATCTGCTCGTTGCTGTGCTTGTTCCGCCCCTCGGCTTGCGCCTTGACGATCAACGCATGGTCGTATCTGCGACACTCGCCATCACAAACCTCTTCCCAATATTCAACCGTCGCGTACTGTGGATCGAATTGGTGGGGGGTCTTCGATGTTAAGAAGAAATTCGCCAATTTCTTCGGGTCTGCCGGAATGTACTTTGCCGCTCTTTCTTTTTTTCCGACGTAGTACTTGACGGGACAAATGTCGTCCTGCGTCCCTTTCAAGCAACTGCGCATCAGACTCCCTCTCCGCCATGCATCGCTAAGAGCTCGCGGGTCCGCGGCCAGCCATCGACGCCGACCAAGTCGAAAGCGTCGATTCCGCGCCAGGTCCCATGAGGATCCGCACCGTGCTCGAGCAGTGCCTCGACAAGAGGTAGAGACTTCAGCTCGATCGCAAGCATCAGCACTGGGACGCCGTTGATTTTCAAGTTCGGATCCAAGCCCTCATGCAACAGTTGGCGCAGGCCGGACTGATCACGATTGTGCAGAATCTCTTCAAGCTCACCTGGAGACGCCATCGGTGTCCACCTCGTACATATAGATGACCACAACACCTATAGCAGATTTCCACAAAAATACCCACAATATTTAGACTTTGGTTCCAGCTGGCGTATGCGCGTAGATTGAGGCACGTTTGCGGTGTGAGGGAGGGGCGATGCCGCGCAACAGACCACTTGTCGCGACCGTCGAAGCGCGGATCATTCTCGAAGGGGGCGGAGCGAAGGGCATTGCTCATCTGGGAGTTGTGAAAGCGATCGAAGAACGTCCCGAATATGATATCAAGGGATTAGCAGGCACGTCGGCCGGCGCTTTCGTCGCGGCGCTCTGCGCCGCCGGCTACAAGTCGAATGACATTCTTGAATTTCCAGCGCGCGACAGCGACGCGACTCGTCGACAGATGAGCGTTCTCGATATGCTGGGTGACGCCAAGCGTCGCCAGCTTCATTTCTATTTTGGAATTAACCGACTGATCTTCCGTAGACTGTTTTCGAGCCACGATCGGGTTAATCTAAAGCAATTTGGTCTTTGGGCGCTGTTGGCTGTCGTGCTGCTGATTTCAGTTGCCGATTTTGTTTTATACAACTTGGTCGAAGTGTCGTTTTTTGATCGCGCCGGCCGAGAAGGCGTGATCTTCGCGACAAGCGCGACGGTTGTTCGATTTTTGTTTTGGCTTGCGTTGCTGTATGTCGTCTATCTTGGGATCTGTGGGTTTCGAGGCGTGTTTTCCGCTCAAAGACTAAGCGACTCTATCAACGAGGCTTTGGCGAAGCAGCTCCGGAGCGATCCGAGCCGGCGGGTCCTTTTCCGCCAATTGCCGCGCCAGTTGAAGATCGTCGTCTCCGATATCCAAGGACGCAAGTTGGCGATCTTCAGCACGGGCTCGACGCCGGACGCGCCCGTCGCCGAAGCAGTCGTCGCGTCGATGGCGATCCCGCTGCTGTTCCGGCCGCATTATGTCGACGCGACGCCCTACCTTGATGGCGGACTGGTTGCGAATCTTCCGGGATGGATCTTCAGGCCGGAGCAGCACTCGAATCGCGATTCGGCTACGATCATCTCGGCCATCGAGCATCGGGCGACGGATCGAGAGGCGCGCCAGTGGTTCATTTCCGACCTTCTGAAGACGGTAGCTTTCGGGGCGCGCAACGCTGATCTTTGGGGGCACGATCGGCTTATCGTTATGTCCAGCAGGCCGAATATCGGCGTGCTCGACGTCGCCGATCTCTCTCGTATGAACGCGGCCTACGAGGACTCGCACAACTACGCGAAAAGAGCGATCGAGATCGAATTGAAGCGAGTTTTCGAGACGCAGCTGCTGCGTCGTTTCGTCCGGCGCTGTCTTGCGCGACTCGGCCACCCGCGCACGGAAGTTCGTGCGTCGCTTGTCGAGCGCATAACCCTGACGTCGGACGCGCCTCACTTTTCGAAGCTGAGCATCTGCAGCGGATATGAGATCGGCGATCTTGAGCCCTACGCGGTGTTTCGATCGCGCGGTTCGATCTTGGCGACTTCGTGGGAGCGATATCAGCTAAGCGAGAACTCTCGCCGCGGCGGCGGCGATTCCGATGTCGAAATTGACAGCATCTCCGTCGCGACGACCCTCGTGGACGGCGTTTCTGCTGATTTTCATGGTCAGGACTTTTTCGAAGCGCTGCCGCATCTCAAGCATCTGCAGGACGCGTCCAATCATGTTCACGTGGCGGCTTGCGCGCTCGTAAACAGAAAAGCGACCTATGGCGATGAGCGCGAAGCGCCGCCGGCGTTCTTGTTAGATGTTCGGTTGCCGAACGAGCTGCCGCCTGAGGGCGCCGGCGCGGTCGTTGAACTCGTTCAACAGTCGTTCGAAACGTTTCTGCGGCATCGCCGGCGCAGGCGGGCGTTCAGACCGTTCTTCGACTACCAAACAATCAAGCGACCGCCGCTCGGCGTTGGCGCCGCGCGCTCCGCGGTCGCGCATTCTCTCGGCGGTGGCGGGCGGTGATCCGCGTCCGGCCGAGCCGCGACTAAGGCGCCCGATCGCCGGGCGCCCTGGCGGCGCCTATCGCGCGGCGCTATTCGCCGAGCGCCTCCAGCAGCGGCGGCGCCTTCTCCGGCCGGTAGCCGCCGTAGTCGCGGGCGAGCACGCGTCCCTCGCGGTCGACGACGAGGAGATAAACGAGGTCCTCCGAGCCGAGCCCGAGCGCCTCGCGGAACGCGTCCGTGTCGCCGTAGATGGTGAAGACGCGGGCCCGCGTCTCCGTCGACGTAACGCCCGAGCGCATGCCGTTGTCGATGAAGCCGCGCCAGAGCGCGCCGAGATCCTCGATCACCGGCAGCTCGAGCCAGGCCGGCGCGTCCGGCGCCTCGAGGTCGAGCTCGGCGATCCACTCGTCGACGACCGCCTGCTGTTCGCGCTTGAACGCGACGAAGAGCAGCGTGCGCTCGGCCGGCAGCTCCTGCGGGAAGGTCAGCTCGCGGCCGTTGAGATCGCTGGTCGTCGTCTCGGGAAAGCGCGGCTCCGCCTCGGCGGTCGCGGCGAGGGCGGCGACAAGGCCGGCGGCGAGAGCGGCGCGGCGGGCGCGGCGTCGAATGAACATGATCGATCTCCCTTCCGATAGTTTGAAAAACGCATCTGAGCCTCGGGCGGATCAGGCGCTCGCGAAACCGTGTCCGCTTCGGTCGAGCGCCGAGCCGCGACGAGGCCGCCGGGACGCCGCCCCGATCCGGGCCCGCGCATCCGTTTCTGCGCGGCCGCGCTGGTCGCTTGACAGTCGCCGCCTGCCGGAACATTATGTGAACGTGCTCGCGCAGGGAGGATGACGCGATGGACGATCTAGGCCACTACAAAGCGCGGTCCGGCGCGCTCGCGCCCGTCTGGACAATCGAGATTCAGACCCTTCCTGAAGATACGGATCGGATTCTGGACGAAGTCATGAAGGTTCATCCCTTGAGCTTCGGCCGCTACCAGCGCAATGCGAGCGTCTCGGCCGTCGGAAAGGAGACGGCGCAGCCCGAGCCGGGGTCGACCACCACGACTCACGTCAGCGGGTTCGAAGCCGGCGCCACGGAGACGTATCCGATGGTCGAGCTGAAAATATCGATCGAACGAGACCTGGGCGCGCTGGAGAAAGTGATGGATGCGATCATCTTCGCGCATCACTACGAAGAGCCGGTGATCTTCGTGCGCGAAGACTGGGCCAGCCGGGCGGCTTACGATCCGAAGAGCGACAATCCCAATAGATGGTGGAACAACGGGCGCGGCCTGCCGGAGCGCCTCGAATGAGCGCTTCGGCGCTTCGCCGGCGTGTCGGTCGAGCGGCGGCGACGCGTCGTGAACGGCGCTCGGGCGCGCAACAGAGGGTTTCGAGCCGCTAGGAGAGGCCGAAGACGTCGAGCCGCGCCGGATTGAAGAGGAGCTCCGGCCCGGCGGTCTTCAGATACGCCGCCGTCGGCAGGAAGGCGCGCGCGTAGAGGTCGGCGAAGGCGTCGAAGCGGAAGAGCCGATTCGGGTAGCGGCACGCGGCGAGGGCGGCGCGCGCGTCCGAGCCTTGGAGCTCCTCGCGCAGCGCGGCCTCGACCAGATCGGGCGGCGCGAAGCCGCGCATCCGCCCGCCGGCGCTCGATCCTTCGACGCCGAGCACATGGCCGCCATAGAGCGCCAAGACGGTTGCGTAGAGATCGCCCTCGGCGCGGCTCATGACGATGACGAGATAGTTGGCGATCGCCGCCGCCACCTCTCGGTCGGAGAACGGCGTCCGCCGGAGCCCGTCCCAGAGATAGCGCGCGGTCTCGGCGCGATCGGCGTAGGCGCCGCGCTGGAGATCGCTGTCGCCGGAGAGGTCGACCGGCTCTTTCGGCTCGGCCTCGATCCGGAGCGCCGTCGCGCGGGCGGCCGGGTTGCCGGCCATCCAAATGACGAGCTCGGAGCGGAGCGTCGACGCCGCCTCGGCGGGATCGCCGAGACAGTCGACACGGAGCGTCAGCGTCAGGTTCCGGACCGCGTCGGCGAGGCGCTCGTCGGGCTCGGCGAGCCAGGGCGCGAGCCGATCGGGCGCCCAGCTCGGATGCGGCTCCGGAACGTTCTCGTCCGCCGCGGGCGCGACGCCGGCGTAGCCGACGGCGCCGAGCGTCTCCTCCGAACCGATGAACGCGCCGCCGCCCGGGCTCGTATAGAGCGTGCGCCCGGCGCCGATCGGCGTCGCCTCCGCGTCCGCGAGGCCGGCGCGGAAGAGCTCGCGGCCGACGCGCCAGCCCCATTCATGCGCCATGAACTGGTCGAGCAGGAGCTCGAGATGGCTCTTCTCCTCGGGATAGACGGCGACGCTCGGCGCGCGCGGCGGCTCGATGCGCGGGAAGAAGATCCGCACGAGACCGGTCTGGCGCGCGTGCTCGCTGCTGTCGACGCGGCTCATCAGGAAGAGGCCCTGCTGCGCCTGCAGCCGCCAGAGATTGCGCACGTCGATCTCGACGACGCGCACCATCGGCAGGCCGTCCGTCTCGATTTGCGCGGCGTTGTCCTCGGCCCAGGCCTCCTCGATAAAGGCGCGCCGGCCGCAGACGAGCACGCTGTAGTCGTCGTTCAGCCGCTCGCCGATCTCGCCGCCGGACGGCCCGGTCGTCGCGAACTCGCCGGCGATGCGCGGGCTGCGCGAGAAGTCGATGAACCAGGTCGGCGCGCCGTAATGCTGCGCGATCGCGGTCGTCGCGTCGGCGTCGCCATGCATCGAGGCGAGCTCCGGCGTCGCGCCGATCCAGTTCGCGAGGTGGCTGATCTTCGCGATCGCGTCTTGGCGGTCGACGCCGTCGCGGAAGAGCGACGGGTCGAGACGCCAGCCGCGGCGCTGGCCGCGGAACATGTCGAAGCCGTGCTCGGCCGCCAGCGTCTCGGCGAAGGCGAGCGCCGTCTCGAAATCGCGCGCGACATAGATGTCGAGGTTCGGATCGAAGGGCGCCGGCAACGCCGCGCCCGGATGGGATTGAAGATATCCTTCGAAGGGCTCGGCCATGACGACGCTCCGCGGCTGATCTTTCGGGTCGGCTGACCTTAAAGCAGGATCTGTTGAGGTGGATGCAACGCTGATAACGCCGTCATCCCGGGATGACGGCGTCATCCCGGGATGACGCCGTCATCCCGGAAAGCCGCAGGCTTATCCGGGATCCAGGGCCGGTTCGCCGCACGCTCAGCCCCTTGGCTCTGGATCCCGGCTCTGCGCGCTTCGCGCTTGGCCGGAATGACAAGGGCGAGGTTGGCTCCATCAAAGCCGATCGGACTATAGAGGTCGAGCCGCGGAGGTCATTCGACATCTGCGCGAGGATCGACCATGTCAGGCCGATCGCTCGATCTCAGCTCGCCGGGCAATGGGCGCCCGTCTCGATCCAGGCGCGCGTGAGCTCGCCGAAGATCTCCTGCGAGCCCGGCGCCGGCGCGCGGCCCGCGCCCGGCTCCCACGCCCAGCCGACGAGACCGTCCTCGGCCATGTGCTCGTGGATGTCCGCGAGCGAGCGGCCGCCATTGCGCGCCGGATCCTTGAGCTGGGCGCAAATCTCGGCCGCGCTCTGGCCGACCCAGCCCATGCTCTCGGGCGCAAGCAGCCAGGGCGCATGGCCCGGCATGGAGCCTTCGCCGGTGAGATAGGCGACGTTCTCGGACCCGTGGCAGGTGAGGCAATACATGCCCGGCGCGCCGAAGTCGGCGACGCCGCGCGCGACCGGCGGCGCGTGGGGCCGCATGTCGTCGCCCTGGAGCGGCGCATTGCCGACCGGATGGCAGTTGGCGCAGCGCGGGTGCTCGATGACGACCATCATCTCCATGAAGAGCGCGGCGGACCGCGCCGCCTCGTCCTCGATGGTCGCAAAGTCCGACGCGGGGCGCAGGCCGTCCGTCGTCTGGGCGAGCGCCGGCGACGACGCGAGAAGCGCCGCCGCGATCAGGAGTTTTCGCATCGACGTCAGACTCCGCCGAGACGATTGACGGGCAGTCGACGGATGGTCTCGCCGGTGAGCGCGCGCCAGGCGTTGGCGACCGCGGGCGCGATCGGCGGCGTGCCGGGCTCGCCGACGCCGGTCGGCGCCTCGGCGCTCGCGATGATCGCGACCTCGACCTCAGGCATCTCGTTGATCCGCAGAATCCCGTACTGGTCGAAATTGCGCTCGCGGACGACGCCGCCCGGCCCGAGCGTCAGCTCGCTGTGCAGGAACGTGCCGAGACCGAAGCCGAGCCCGCCCTCCATCTGCGCGGTCACGACGTTCGGGTTGACGCAGACGCCGCAATCGACGGCGACCCAGGCCTTGTGCGTCCGCGGCGCGCCGTTCTCGTCCGACACCTCGACGATCATCGCGACATAGGAGTTGAAGCTCTCATGGAGCGCGACGCCGTAGCCGCGGCCGTCCTTGACGCGGCGTCCGTCCCAGCCGGCCATCTCGGCGACCTTCTCGAGCACGCCGCGGTCGCGCGTCGCTTCCGGCTTCAAGAGCGCGAGCCGTCCTTCGACCGGATCTTTGCCGCCCTTCTCCAGGAGCTCGTCGAGGAACACTTCGGTGGCGTAGGCGGTGTGCGTGTGCCCGACCGAGCGCCACCAGAGCACCGTCACCGGCAGCTCCTGGCGCGACCAGTCGACCCGGAGCGCCGGCAGGTCGTAGGGCATCTCCGTCGCGCCCTCGAAGCTCGTCGGATCGATGTCGCCCTCGAAGAATTCGCCGAGCGGCGTGCCGAGCACGATCGACTGATTGACGATCGAATTCTTCCAACCGACGATCTCGCCGTCGGCGTCGAGGCCGCCCCGGAGCTTGTGAACGGTGATCGGGCGGTAGTAGCCGCCGGTCAGATCGTCTTCCCGCGTCCAGACCAGCTTCCAGCAGCCTTCGCCGCCCTCGGCCGCGGCGATCGACGCGATCTCGAGCCCGATTTGGGGCACGGTCTGCGCCCGCCGGCCGAAGCTGCCGCCCGCGAAGAGCACGTTCAGGCGGACGTCCTGCGGCGGCAGTCCCAACACTTGCGAGACCGCGTAGGCGTCGAGGCCGGGCGCCTGCGCGCCCATCCAAACCTCGGCCTTGCCGTCCTTCACCTCGAGAACGGCGTCGAGCGGCTCCAGCGGCGCGTGAGCGAGGAACGGGAAGCGGAACTCGACCTCGTGCGTCGTCTCGGCGCCGGTGAGCGCGGCGTCGATGTCGCCATGCTCCTCGACCACCGCGCCGCTTCCGTCGGCGGCGGCGGAGAAGACCTCGAAGATCTCCTCGCTCGAGCGCGTCTCGGCGTTCGAGAGGTCCCACTCGATCTCGAGCGCGGCGCGGCCCTTGAGCGCGGCGTAGGTGCTCTCGGCGACGACGGCGACGCCGGCCGGCACTTGGTGAACGGCGAGCACGCCCGGGACGGCGCGCGCCGCCGCGTCCGAGAAGCCGGCCACGGTCGCGCCCATGATCGCCGGCCGCGCGATGACCGCGGTTTTCATGCCCTCGCGATAGACGTCGAGCGTGTACTCGGCGGCGCCGACGAGCTTCGCGGCGGTGTCGAGCTTCGGCAGGCTCTGGCCGATGAGCTTGAAGTCGCTCGGGTCCTTGACCGGCGGATCCTCGGGCGGCGTCTGGCGCGAGGCGGCGTCGGCGAGCTCGCCGAAGCCGCTCGTCCGGCCCGATCCGGCATGGCCGACGACGCCGTCGGCGACCGTGATCTCGGACGTCGGAACGCCCCATTCCTCGGCCGCGGCGGCGACGAGCATGGCGCGCGCGGCCGCGCCGGCCTTGCGCATCTGCATGAAGGAGTTGGCGATCGAGGTCGAGCCGCCGGTGAGCTGGAAGCCGCCGAAGAAGAGATTGGCGTAGAGCTCGTTATTCGCCGGCGCGCCCTCGGCGCGCATCTGATCCCAGGAGGCGTCGAGCTCCTCGGCGACCAGGGTGGCGAGGCCGGTGTAGGGCCCTTGGCCGAACTCGATATGCTTCGAGATCAGCGTCACCAGCCCGTCCGGGCCGATCTTGACGAAGGCGTTGGGCGCGAAGACGCCCTCGGCGATCTCGCCGTCGCTGAGGACGGCGGCGGCGCCGGACTGCGCGCGCGCCGGCCCGGCGAGGGCGACGCCGATGACGAGGCTCGCGCCGCCGGCGAGAAACTTGCGGCGATCCACTGTTGTCGTCACGGCTCAGCCCTCCAGCTTGTCGGCGGCGTCATGGATCGCCAGGCGGATGCGCTGATAGGTGGCGCAGCGGCAGAGATTGCCGGCC
>CAZPTD010000171.1:0-9159 GCA_964588915.1 uncultured Neomegalonema sp.
AGCGTGCGGCGAACCGGCCCTGGATCCCGGATAAGCCTGCGGCTTTCCGGGATGTCGGCGTCATCCCGGGATGTCGGCGTCATCCCGGGATGACGGCGTCATCCGGGGATGACGGCGTCATCAGCGTTGCATCCGCCTCGACAGATCCTGCTCTCGTGCGGCGGTTTCGAGATTCGCCGCGTTTGTCCGCAAGCGCCGGAGCGCATTTCGAAACCGAAGCTGCGCTTGCAACTTATTGATTTTATCGTCCTTTGAGGACCTGAGAGTCGCAGCGCCCTCGGCCGCGACGATGGTGCGAATTTCAGATCCAGGAAACTAGTCGGCGCCGCCCGTCGCGTCGCCGCTGCGCCGGACCGCCCGGACATTGCGCGCGATCTCGTCGAGATGCGTCTCCCAGCTGCCGCAGCAGCCGCCCCAGACGTCGATCTGCGGATAGCGCCGGGCGAGATCGCCCATCCGCCGGCCGAGATCGACCGGATCGCCCTCCTCGAGATGGCCGAGCTTGCAGAGAGCGATCTTGTCCATCATCGCGGCGTTCGGCCGAAGCGAGCGCACGCGCTGGAACCAGTCGCCCGGCTCGAGCGCGGGCTCGAACTCCACCGGATGCGAGCAGTTGATCCCGTAGAACGCGGGCTTCGCCTCGCCCGCCTCGGCGTCGACGGCCTCGATCGCCTCGCGCAGAGACGGGCCGGAGCGCAGCCGGCTGTCGCCGGTGAGCGTGAAGGAGATGGTGAGCGGCAGGCCGAGCTTGGCCGCGGCGCGGGCGACGCCGACCGCCTCGGGAATGTTGTTGAAGGTCGCGGCCCACACGGCGTCGACCTCGGCTTCTTTCAGCGTCGTCAGCTGGACGCTGTGGTAATCCTCCGCCTCCTCGGCGGTGATCGTCGCGTTGAGCCCGTAGGCGTCTCCGCGCGGGCCGACGGCGCCGGCGATCAGGATCGCGGGCAGCTGGCCTTCGAAGGGCTTGGCGACCGCGCGCAGAAAATCGATGGCGCGATGCTGCATCTCGGCGAGCCCTTCGCGCGAGTAGCCGAGCTTGGCCGCCCAATCCGGGCTGGCGCGGTAGTCGAGCCCGGCCATCAGCGCCGCGAAGCCGTGCTGGGCTGTGGTCGCGAGATAGCGCTCGTACATGCCCTCGAGCGCCGCGACGGCGTCCGGCTTGTCGAGGAGCGGAAACATCGCGAACTCGGGCAGCTCGTGCTCGAATTTGTACATGATCTCGGTTTCTTGACCGCCCTCGGTCAGATAGAGGACCGACGGATCGAATTCTGGAAACGGATTAACCATGCGGCTCGCTCCTTATCGGGTTTTTGTGAATAGACGCGTCGCCTTGCCTTGCGAATGCGACGATAGCGCCGCCTGCGGTCGCGTCTCAAAGGCTTTCGGCTGACATGGACGCCGCCGCCGCCGCCATTCGCGCCTTCGAACCGGGCGATCTCGACCGGCTCGAAGAAATCCGAGAAGCGGCCTTCGCGCCGATCTTCGCGTCGTTTCGGCGGATCCTGGGGCCGGCGATCGCCGATGTCGCGCTCGCGTCGGCGGAAGCGGAGCAGGCGGCGCTCCTCGCGCGGCTCTGCGATCCGGAATCTTCGGAGGAGATGGTCGTCGCCGTCGCCGCGGGCGAGGTCGTCGGCTTCGCGGCGCTGTCGCTCGGCGGCGCGAGCGGCGTCGGCGAGATCGGGCTCAACGCCGTCCATCCCGACCATGCCGGCCGTGGGATCGGAACGGCGCTCTATGCGCATCTCCTCGAGCGGATGCGCGCGGCGGGCATGCGCGTCGCGACGGTCGCGACGGGCGGCGACCCGAGCCACGCGCCGGCGCGGCGCGCCTATGAGAAGGCCGGCTTCGGGCCGAGCCTGCCGAGCGTCTGGCTCTGCCGCGCGCTCTGAAAGGCTTGCGCTCAGGCGTCGGGCGGGCCGATCTCCATGAACGGATTATGCGCGACTTCCCAAAGATGGCCGTCGAGATCGGCGAAATAGCCGGAGTAGCCGCCCCAGAAGACTTTTTGGCCGGGCTTGACCAGCTTGCCGCCGGCGGCGACGGCCGTCGCGAGGACGGCGTCGCCCGCCGCTTCGGAGCCGACATTATGCGCCAGCGCGACGCCGCGGAAGCCGCTTCCGGCGCGCGCGACGCCGGCGTCCTCGGCGAGCGCGTCCCAGCCATAGAGGCCGAGCCAGCTGCCCTCGAGCGCGAAGAACGCGACGCTGTCGCTGTCGAAGGCGTGCTGCGGAAAGCCGAGCCCGTCGCGGTAGAAGGCGGCGGCCTTGGCGACGTCGGCGACGCCGAGCGTGATCATGCTGATCTTCGGCGAGAGCTTCTGCGAGGACGTCATGCGCGTCTCCTGGCGCTGTAGAGGCGGGCGGCCCAAAGGACTGCGCGGCCGTCGATGAAGAGGAGCGAGACGCCGATGACGAGCGCGCCGACCATCTCCTTCGCTCCGATCTCCTCGCCGAGAAAGGCCGCGCCGAGAAACACCGCCGTCGCCGGAATGAGGAGCGTCACCAGCATGACATTGCCGGCGCCGGCGCGCACCAGGATCTTGAAGAAGACGAGATAGGCGAGCGCGGTGCTGAGGATCGCGAGGGCGAAGACGGCGAGGAGCGCTTCGAGGCTCGGCGGATCGAGCGTCCAGGGCCGGTCGATCGCGGCCGAGACGACGGCCATCATCGCCGCGGAGCAGGTGAGCTGCAGCGTCGCCGAGCGCAGCGGCGCGACGCCGGCGAGGCGCCGGCGGCTCCAGAGCGCCGAGAAGCCGTAGCTGAGCGCGCCGGCGAGGCAGAGGCCGATCCCGACGCTCTGCGCGCCGTCCAGCGGTTCGTCGATCCCGCGCAGGATCGCGACGCCGACGAGCCCGAGCGCGACGCCGACGAGCCGCAGCGCGGTCAGCCGCTCGGCGTGGAACGCCCAGAGAATGAGCACGGTGAAGAGCGGCGTCGTCGCGTTCACGATCGAGGCGACGCCGACGGTGATGAAGGTCTGTCCGGCGAAGATGAAGGTGAAGGGCAGGGCGTTGTTGAGGACGCCCATCACGAAGAAGGGCGCCCAGTCGCGCCGCCGCCGCGGCAGGCGGTGGCCGAGACCGAAGAAGAGCGGCAGCAGGCAGAGCGCGGCGAGAAGGACGCGCGCGAAGACGAGCGTGAGCGGCGGCAGCTCCTTGACCGCGACGCCGACGAAGAAGAACGAGCCGCCCCAGAGGACGGACAGGAACAAGAGCAGCGCCCAATCCTGGGCGTCCATCGATTTCGCGGTCTGCATGATCGCCTCCTCGCCGCGCTCGCGCCGAGGAGGCCTTGGCGGATCCGGGCTCGCTCGTCGACCCGGAACGTGCGCGGCGCCCGCTCAGCCGCGGCGCGCCGGCTTTCTCAGCTCCTTCACCTCGGCCAGGAGCGCCGCCATCCGATCGGCGAGCACTTCCGTCGGGTCGAAGCCCTTCGGCGTCGCGGCGTGGGCGCGCTTGCGCAGGAGGCGGAGATGGAGCGCCACATGCGCCGCCGAGAGCGCGATCGGCGCGCCGATCACCGAAGCGGCCCAGGCCCAGTGGTCGGGCGCGAAGGGCGCGGCGAGGAGCGCGAGCGCGATCGTCGCCGCGCCTTGGGCGACGAAGGACCAGCGCGCGACGGCGCTCGACTCGCGGAGCCGCCGGACGAAGAAGTTGATGTGCATCCATTCGGTCAGCACGTCGCGGATCGCCGGCCGCATCACGTCGCCGTCGTCGATGCGCAGCCGCTCGCAGCCGAGGCGGGCGACGCGGCGGATCTCCGTCACCTTGCGCTCGAGCCCGTGATCGAGCAGCAGGACGAGCACGACCGTCAGGAAGGCGTAGAGCCCGACGCCGACGGCGACCGACGCGCCGAGAAGGGCGAAGGGATCGGCCTCGGCCATGCCGAAGGCGCCGGCCGCGGCGATGGTCGCGCCGATGGCGAGCCAGAGGCTGGCGCCGAGAGCGAGAAGGCCGTTGCGCCGCGCCGTGAAGAAGGCGCGGTCTGCCTCGACGTCCCATGCGCGCCGGGCGGGCGGCGCCGCCCTGACGATCTCCGTCGACGCCGCCGGCGCCGCGGGGCTGTCGTCGGTTCGTCGGCTGACCGCGCCGTCGGCCGCGGCGGGCGCGCCGCCGAGGCGGTCTTCGGTGAGGACGGCTGCTTCGGCCATGGTTCTTGGCTCCTTTGTCGTTGCGCCGAGGCGCGGGATCGAAGGCGCGCCGGCCGACCGCGTCGCGCGGCCGGCGGACGGATGTCAGGCGGCTTTCGCGACGGCGCCGGCCAAGAGCGGGTCGAGCTCGCCCGCCGCGTCGAGGGCGGCGAGGTCGTCGGATCCGCCGATATGGCGACCGCCGATGAAGATTTGCGGCACGGTGCGCCGGCCGGAGCGGGCGACCATCTCCGCGAAGCGCTCGGGATCGTCCGAGACCTCGATCTCGGCGAAGGCCGCGCCTTTCGACGCCAGGAGCGCCTTCGCCCGTTTGCAGAACGGGCAGTAGAATTTGGAATAGACCTCGATCTCGGCCATGGCGGCCTCCTTTGGCAATTGGGCGGCGGACGGACCTTGATCTTGACCGGTCGGTCATAAATTAGGCTGACATCCGCGGCGCCGTCATCGACGCGGCTGAGATGAGAATTAATGACCGATCGGTCAAGAACTGAGGATTTCACCGATGCGTGAGGAGCGAGCGATCGGTCGGCCGCGCGGGTTCGACGCCGACGCGGCGCTGCGGACGATCATGGAGCTGTTCTGGCGGCGAGGCTACGACGCGACGTCGCTGGCGGACATCGTCGAGGCGACGGGGCTCAAGAAGGGCAGCCTCTACGCCGCCTTCGGCGACAAGCGCGCGATGTATTCGAAGGCGCTGGCGCGCTACGAGGCGCTCACGCGGGCCGACATCGAGGCGTCGTTGGGCGGGTCGGGCGATCCGAGGGCGCGCCTCCGCGCCTTTCTCTCGGCGCCGATCGAGGCGGCGCGGCGCGCGGGCGACCGTCGCGGCTGCTTTCTCTGCAACGCCGCGACCGATCAGGCGCCGGTCGACGAGGAGGCGGCGCGGCTGGTGCGGCGCGGCTTCGACCATATGGCCGCGGCGCTCGATCGGGCGCTGGCCGAGCTCGGCTCGGAGCGGGACGCGGCGGCGCGTTGGCTGCTCGCGGCCTATCTGGGCCTGCGCGCAATGGCGCGGGCCGGGGTTTCGCGCGAAGCGCTCGAAGAGGCGCGGGACGCCGCCTTGGCGCGGCTCTGAGAGCCGGCGCCTCAGGCCGCTGGCGCGCCGAGCTCGGCGAGATCCGTCCAGTAATAGGCGACCGCCCGATAGGTCCGCCCGCCGATCTCGGCCGCCATGTCGAGGCCGCGGCGCCCGCCCATGCTCTCGTAGAACCGGACGGCGGCGAGATTCTCGGGAAAGACCGTGAGCCAGGCTTGGCGGCGTCCGGCGGCGAGAAGGCGGGCGGCGGCCCGGCGCATCAGCGCCTCGCCGATCCCTCGGCGGCGGCGCTCGGGCGCGGCGTGGAGGTTGTCGATGAAGGCGCCGGCGGCGAGCGCGGGATCCGGCCAGACGGCGATGAAGCCGACGAGCGCGCCGGCCTCTTCGGCGAGGATCACGAGATCTTCCGGCTCGAGCGCGCCGAGCTTCGCCCGCCAGAGCGCCGTCTTCTCCTCGGCGAGCGCGTCCGCGAGATAGGCGTCCGGCAGGATTCCGCGATAGGCGGCGCGCCAGGAGGCGATATGAAGCGCGGCGACGGCCGGCGCGTCGGCCGGGCCGGCGTCTCGGAAGGCGATGGTCATGGCGCGGAGCTAGAGCGGGACGCCGAGAAACGGAAGCCCGAAGCCGCCGCCGGTCGGGCCTGTCTCAGGCGAAGCGCCCGGTCGCGAACCAGCGCTCCGCCTCCTCCTGCGCCAGCCGGAAGAGCCAGAGCCGGAGGCCCGACGCCGTCTCGACGCGCCAATAGTCGCGCGGACCGGAGCGCCAGGCCGGGTCGTCGAGCCACCATTCGGGTGCGATCCGCTCCGGGCCGAAGGCGGCGGCGGCGCGGTGATTGGCGCCGCGCCAGCGGAAGAGGGCGGGCGGGCGGCGCTCGGCGCCGAGCTCCAGGATCTCGATCGGCTCGGGCGCGAAGCCGATCAAGGGGCGCGGCGGCCGGCTTCCGGCGGCGCGGCGCCAATCCGCGCCCTCGAAGCGCGCCTCGAGCGCCGAGCGGAGCGTGAACGCCTTCTCCGGCAGGTGGCTCTCGGCCGGCGCCGAGGTCAGCAGCCGATCGAAGCCGAAGCGGCCGCCGATGCGGCTGAGGAGCTCGGCGAGCGACGGATCGTCCGCGGCGCCGAAGCGCTTGAGCGCGGCGCGCCCGCCATCGTTCGGAAGCGCGGCGCCTTGGATCTCGGAGCGCCGCTCGGTCTCGAGCGCGACGAGCCGCATCGCGTCGATCCCGAAGCCGGCCTCGACGCCCTCCAGAGCGCGCTCGAAGAGGCGGAGCATCTGATCCTTGTCCCGGCTCGCGCCGACGAGCCCGATCTCGAGCCGCTGATCCGAGCGGTCGACGCGGCGGAGCTCGAGCAGGAGCCGGCGCGCGCCGAGCCCATGCGCCGAAAGCCGCTCGACGAGCCGCTCCAGAAGCCGATCGAGTCCGGCTCTGAGATCGTCGAGAAGCCCGATCGGCTCGGGAAAGGAGAGGCGGATCGCGGCGCGGAAGGGCGTCGGCGGCGGCGCGATCGGCTCGGGCTCGACGCCGAAGGCCTGGTCGAGCCGGCGGCAGAGCGGCGCGCCGAAGCGCCGGGCGAGCGCCGCGCGCGGGATGGCGGCGACGTCCTCGACGCGGCGGATCCCGAGCCTTGCGAGCGCGTCGACGGCGGCGGTCTCGATCCGGAGCGCCGCCGGCGGCAGATCGCCGAGCGCCGAGCGCAAACGCCCGGGCGGCGCGACGCGCGGGCCGTCCGCGGCGCCGTAGCGCGCCAGCGCCCAGGCCGCGCCCTTCGTGCCGGCGATCGCGGCGCGGGCGCGGAAGCCGAGCCGCTCGATCCGGGCGAGCATGTCGTCGAGAAGGGCGGTCTCGCCATTGAACAGATGCGCGCAGCCGGTGACGTCGAGCGTGAGGCCGAGATCGGAGCGGCCGCCCTCGGCATGCTCCGCCGGGCCGACCCACGGGCTGTAGCGCTCCGCCCAGCGGCGCAGACCGTCGCCGAGGCGCCGGAGCGCGCGCGCGTCGTAAGGCCGCGAGACCAGGCCGGGCTCGCGGGCGCGGGCGTCGGCGGCGGTCAGCCCATGGGCGAGGCCGGCCCGCGCCGCCGCCTCGGAGAGCCCGACGACGAGGCGGGCGTTCTTGTGATCGGCGAGGATCACGAGCGGCGCGCCGCCGAAGCCGCCCGAGCGGCGCAGGGCGAGGTCGGCGGCCGCCTCCGGCAGCCACAGGCTGAGCGCGCGGCGGCCCTTCGGGTTTTCCGCGCGCGGAGCGTAAGGACCGGTCGCCTCTTCGAGCATCAGACCATGGCGGTTTGGGGCGCCGGTTCGGCGAACCAAGACGGCGCGCCATCGGCGTCGCGCAGGGCGGGCGAGACGGTCGCCGCCTCCACCAGCCACGCCCCGAGCGGCCCGCGCTTGTTCTTCAGAAGATCCCAGATCCAGCGCGGCCGCGCCCGCCCCTCGGCCCAGCTCGGCGCCGACCGGGCGCGCCAACGCGTCTCCGCCGCCGGGCTCCGGACGCCCTCGGGCGCGATCAGGATCGCCAGCGGCGCCGGCCCCTTCTCCGCCGCCGCCGCGCCGGCCTCGGCCGCGAGCTGGAGCCGCCGGCTTTGCGTCAGATCCGCCGCCTGGCCCGCCGCCCCGATCACGCTCGGCGCCGCGCCGGAGCGCAAGACCTCCTCCATCGCCCAGAAGACGTCTTTGCCGGAGGGCGCGTCGATCAGGATCAGCCGATCCGGATCGAGAAACGCCGAGAGGCCGTAAGGATCGAGCCGCCCCTCGCGCCGCGGCGCCTCGATCCAGACCACCGGCCCGCTCCGCGCCCCGGCCATGAGCGCCGCGAAGGCCGCCGCGGCGTCGCCGGCGACCTCATGCGCCCGCGCCTCCGCGAGGGCGGGCGGCCCGGCCTCGATCGCGCCCGTCGCGGGCGCCGCCGTTCTCTCGATCGCCGAACCGTTCATCGCCAAACCGTTCATCGCCAAACCGTGCATCGCCAAACCGTTCATTGCCGCTCCTGGTTGTTCGGTCTATGTTCTATGCCGCGCCAAGAGAATATTAAAGAACTTAATGAGAACATAACGGGAGTCGAGTCTAAACGGAGAACGATCGGGCTGATGGTGAAAGGCGTTGAAAATCCTTCGCAAAATTTTTCGGGCGCGCCGCCTTTCGCGGAGCTGGCGGCCTGGTCGAACTTCACCTTCCTCACCGGCGCCAGCCACGCCGAGGAGATGGTCGCGCGCGCGGCCGAGCTCGGCCTGGAGGCGGTGGCGATCGCGGATCTGAACACGCTCGCCGGCGTCGTCCGCGGCCATGTCGCGGCGCGGGACCTCAATAAGCGCGCGCAGAAGCTCGGACAGGCCAAGCTGCGCGAGAAGACCAATATCGGCCATTCGGACGTTGTCGCCCGAGCCGCGGCGCGGGGCGGAGCCGCCGCCTCTCACCCCTCGGAAGGCGTGTCTGACGCGACTGCGGCGTCGATGTCGCCTCCCTCTCCCCTTGGAAGAGAAACCGAGGGAGAGGGAGCGGCGCCAGGGCTCGGACGTGCTGATGATATCGAGCCGCCCTCCCCGAACCGCGACAAGATCGATCCGTCGGGCCGGGTCGCCGTCACCGGCGCGGCGCCCAGGATCGACGACGCGCCGGGCTGGGCGGGCCGGTTCGTCGTCGCGAGCCGCCTGCGTTTGGAGGATTCCGCCTGCGATTGGATCGCCCTGCCGACGGACCGCGCCGCCTATGGACGGCTCTGCCGGCTGCTGACCATCGGCAAGCGCCGGGCGCAGAAGGGAAGCTGCGTCCTCTTCAAGCGCGATCTCGAGGAGCATCGCGAAGGGCTGATCCTGCTCGCCGCGCCGCCGGATCCCTTGGCGGAAATGTTGAGCCTCGGGAGCGTGGGCGGCGCCCAGAGCGACAGGTCGGCTCCGCCGCAGATCGCCGTGCGACGTCGGAGCTTAGCGGCGGCCGACCCGCGGGGTGGTCGCAAGGCGACCGCCCCGGGGGGGCGGGTC
>CAZPTD010000172.1:0-9133 GCA_964588915.1 uncultured Neomegalonema sp.
GACCAGCGCCCGCGCCGCCGAGGGCAGATCGCGCGCCGGCGGCCCGTAGCGCGCGGCGCTGCGCGTCCAGGCGGCGTCGGCCTCGGCGCCGTCGCTCGGCCCGACGCCGATCAGCGCCGGCGCGAGGTCGGGAATGATGGTCTCCGGGCTGAGGCGCAAGGTCAGCGGCCGGCCGGCGAGCGCCGGATCGGCGGCGAGCGCCGCCGCGACCCGCCGCCAGAGCGCGTCCTCCTCGGCGCCGCCGGAGCCGATGAGCGCGAAGGCGTCGGCGGCGACGATGAGCCCGGGCGGCGTCGGCGCGCGGTCGGCCGCGAGCGCCGCCAGGGCCGAGCCTTTCGCGCCGAGGCGCGTCTCCGCGTCCGGCGGCGGCGTCGCGCCGAGAATGAAGAGCCCGGCGGTCGACGCCGCGCGTTGTTCAATTCGATCCGTCACCGGCCGTCCGATTGCGCTCGATGCTGCAGGCGCGCAGCGTTACGCCCGCGCGCCCGAGAGTCAAAGCGCCGATCGCGCCGGCGCGTCAGAGGTCGACGACGACCCGGCCCTTGACGCCGCCCTTCAGGATGTCGGCGCCGAGCGTCGGCAGCTCGTCGAGCGTCGCCGGACGGATCATCGCGGAAAGCTTGTCGCGCGGCAGCTCGGCGGCGATGCGCGCCCAGGCGCGGATTCGCGCCTCCTGCGGCTGCATCACGCTGTCGATCCCGAGCAGATTCACGCCGCGCAGCAGGAACGGAATGATCGAGCCCTCGAAGAACGGCCCGCCGGCGAGCCCGACCGCGGCGACGGAGGCGCCGTAGCGCATCTGCTTCAGCGCCCGCGCCAGCATCGGCCCGGCGACGGCGTCGATCATGCCGGCCCAACGCTCGCTCTCGAGCGGCCGCTTCGACGCCTCGGCGAGCTCCTCGCGCGGCAGGATCGCGGTCGCGCCGAGACCCTTGAGATAGTCGGCGGTCTCCGGCCGGCCGGTCACGGCGGCGATCTGGTGACCGCGCGCGGCCAGGAGCGCGAGCGCGACCGAGCCGACCCCGCCCGCCGCGCCGGTCACGAGCACCTCGCCCTGATCCGGATCGAGCCCATGATCCTCCAATGCGAGGATGGCGAGCATCGCGGTGAGACCCGCCGTGCCGACCGCCATCGCGTCGCGGCCCGACAGCCCCTCCGGCAGCGGCGTCAGCCAGTCGGCCTTGACCCGCGCCTTCTCGGCGTAGCCGCCCCACCAGGCCTCGCCGACGCGCCAGCCGGTGAGCAGGACCTTGTCGCCCGGCTTGAAGCGCGGATCGCTCGAGACCTCGACCGTCCCGGCGAAATCGACGCCCGGCACATGCGGATAATTGCGCACGAGCCCGCCCTGGCCGGTGAGGCAAAGCCCGTCCTTGTAGTTGAGCGTCGTGTGCTCGACCGCGACCGTGACGTCGCCCTCGGCCGGCAGCCGCGCCTCGTCGACGCTTTCGATGGACGCCGACACGGCGCCGTCGGCGCTCTTGTCCACGATCAGCGCTTTGAACATGAGATCCTCCTGTCTCGGACCGCGTCGCCATCCGCATGGCGCGCGGCGAACGCCGCCTCTGCGCGCCGGTCAGAAATGAAGCCGTCCTTCGCGATAGGCGAGGCCGGCCTCGGAGGCCGGCCGCTCGAAGAAGGCGGATGTCGGCGTCTGCTCCGCGACGCGGCCGCGGTCGAGGACGATGATCTCCGAGGCGAGACGCCGCGCCTGGCCGAGATCATGGGTGACGAGCAGCACCTTGACGCCGGCGTCCGACGCGCCGCGGATGAGCGCCTCGATCGCCGCGGTGGCGTGCGGGTCGAGATTGGCGCTCGGCTCGTCGAGAAGAAGCAGGCGCGGCCGGAAGGCCAGGGCGCGCATCATCGCGACGCGCTGCTGCTCGCCGCCGGAGAGCGCGCGCGCCGGCCGATCCGCGAGCGCGTTGAGGCCGCCCGCGGCGAGGAGGGCCTCGAGAACCGTCGGGCGCTCGCGCCGCGGCACGCCGGCGAGCCGGAGCGCATGGGCGAGATTGCCGCGCAAGGTCCGCCGCAGGAGAACCGGCTTCTGGAAGACGATGGCCGAGCCGCCCTTGCCGGGCTGGGGCGCCGCCACCACGCCTTCGGTCGGCGTCAGGAGCCGGGCGATCAGACGGAGCATCACGCTCTTGCCGGCGCCGTTCGGCCCGATCACCGCGCTGACGCCGGGCCCGCCGATGGCGAGCGTGACGTGATCGAGCAGCCTCTTGCCGCTCCGGACCCAGCAGACGCCGTCGAGCAGCGCGGTGGGCGGCCCGCTCGGCGGCGGCTCCGGCGCCTCGCGCCGCGGCGGGTTGCGCCCATGCGCGGCGCGCCAGGCGGCAAGGTCGACGACCGATCGCGAGCGCGTCTCGTTATTCGGCTCAGACATGCGCGGCGCGCTCCATATACGCCCTTAGCCCCGCCATCGCCGCGGTCACCGCGACGGAGAGGCCGATCAGGATTATCCCGAGGCCGAGCGCGAGGGCAAGCTCGCCGCGCGACGTCTCGAGGGCGATCGCCGTCGTCATCACGCGCGTGACGTGATCGATGTTGCCGCCGACGATCATCACGGCGCCGACTTCGGCGAGACTGCGGCCGAAACCGGCCAAGGCGGAGGTCATCAGCGACAACCGCGAATCCCAAAGCAGGACGCGGAGACGCGACGCGCGCCGCGCGCCCATCGACCTCAGCAGCTCGTCATACTCGCCCTGGAGATCCGCGATCGTCTGACGCGAGATCGCCGCGACGATCGGCGTGGCGAGCAGCGTCTGCGCGATGATCATCGCCGTCGGCGTGTAGAGGAGGCCGAGCGTCCCGAGCGGTCCCGAGGCCGACAGGAGCAAGTAGACGACGAGGCCGATGACGACGGGCGGCATGCCCATGAGCGCGTTGAGGACGACGACGGCGCCGGCGCGGCCGGGAAAGCGGGTCGCCGCCAACGCCGCGCCGAGCGGCAGGCCGATGACGCAGGCGAGCAGCGTCGCCGTCCCGGTGACGCGCAGCGACAGCAGAATGATCTCGAAAAGGTCGGCGTCGCCCGACGCGATGAGCTCGAACGCCGCCGCGAAGGCGGCTTCGAAATCCTGCATCCCTTGCTCCCTGCGCCAAGGGCGCGCGTCGGTTTCCGGCTCAGCTCGACTCCGCGGCCTTCGAGCCGTGAACGAAACTTGAAGAAGATTGCGCCGAAGAGCAAGGCCCGACCGTTTCTCGACGCGGTCGTCGTCGCGGCGTGACCGCGTCCGAGGTCGAGCGCGTCAGCCGAGCGCCTTCCAGAGCATCCTGATCGCGCTGACGCCGAGGAAGATCGCGAAGGCGAGGCGCAGCCGCTGCGGCGCGATGCTGTGGGCGAGCGTCGCGCCATAGGGCGCCGTGAACACGCTGACCGAGAAGAGCAGCGCCGCCGCGGGCAGATGCACGTAGCCGAGCGAGCCCGGCGGGCGGCCCGCGACGTCGAGCCCGGCGACGATGAAGCCGACCGTCGCCGGCAGGGCGATCAGCAAGCCGAAGACGGAGGCGGTGGCGACGGCGGTCCGGATCGGCGTCCTCAGCATGGTCATGACCGGCACCGCGAGCGTGCCGCCGCCGATGCCCATCAGCGCCGAGACGAATCCGATCGGCAGGGCGACGGCGCCGCGCGAGGCGAGGCCCTTCGGCGGCGCGTCGGCCAGCGTCAGATCATGCGGGATCGCGAGATTGATCGAGACGAGGAGGGCGACCGCGCCGAAGACGAGGGTGAGCCCTTGCGCGCCGAAGGTCTCGGCCGCGACGCCGCCGAGCAGCGCGCCGAGGAAGACCGCCGGCGCCCAGCCCTTCAGGATTTCGACGTCGATCGCGCCCTTGCGGCGATGCGCGCGCGCCGAGGAGATCGAGGTCGGGATGATCGTCGCGAGCGACGTGCCGACGATGAGCGGCTGCGCCACCGCCTGCGGCACCGCGAAGATCTCGCAGACGATCACCAGCACCGGCACGATGACGATGCCGCCGCCGACGCCGAGCAGCCCGGCGAGAACGCCGGAGATCGCGCCCGTCGCCAACAGGCCGATCGCGAGCCCGATCAGCGAGCCGGTTGAATAGCCGTCCAACTCCTTCCCCCAAATCCGCCGCGCCGGCGCCGCGGGCGCGCCTAGCGCGCCGCCTTGCGCGCGGCGATGAACGCCTCGACGTCGGCTCGTCGCGGCATCGGCGCGACGGCGCCGTAGCCGAGCGTCGAGAGCGCCGCGGCCGCGTTGGCGTAGGACGCCGCCTCGAACGGGTCGCGCCCGGCGACGATCTCGGCGAGAAACGCGCCGTCGAAGGTGTCGCCGGCGGCGGTGGCGTCGACGGCCTCGACCGGCCAGGCGGCGATCGTTCGCCGCTCGATCCCCGCGGCCGAGCGGACGCCGATCAGCGCGCCCTCCTTGCCGAGGGTGAGCGCGACGATCGAGGGGCCGAGCGCGAGATAATGCTCGACGATCGCTTCGGGATCCGAGAGGCCGGTGAGCGCCGCCGCGTCGTCATGGCCCGGCAAGAGGATGTCGGCCTCGGCCGCGGCGGCGTTGATGATCGCGCGGGCGCGCGGCAAGGGCCAGAGCTTGAGGCGCAGATTGGTGTCGTAGGAAACGCGGACGCCCGCCGCCTTCGCGACGGTGATCGCCTGGAAGCAGGCGTCGGCGGCGCTCTCGGAGATCGCCTGGCTGATGCCCGAGAGATGCACGATCTTGGCGCCCTCGATCGCGGCGCGCGGAATGTCGCCCGGCCCCATCCGGCTCGCGGCCGATCCCGCGCGGTAATAGCTGAACTGGTGTCCTTCCGGCCCGTGGCTGACGAAGTAAACGCCCGTCGGCGCCGTGGCGCTGAGCTCGACCGCGCTCGCGTCGACGCCTTCGGCGCGCCAGAGCGCGGTCAGCTTCTCGCCGAAGGGATCCGCGCCGAGCCGCGTCGCCATGCCGACCGAGGCGCCCGAGCGCGCCGCCGCCACCGCGCAGTTCGACACGTCGCCGCCGAAGCCGGCCAGGTAGCCGCCGGAATCGGTCTCGTTGAACTCGACCATCGGCTCGCCGATGCAGAGAATGTCGACGGTCATCTTTCTCCCGCGCCCTCGATCCGAAAGCGGCAAAGGACGCGAATTCGCGGCGTCTGTCCAGCCCGGCGCCTCACTCGCTCGCGACGAAGATCCGGGCTCGGCCGTAGACGTGGTCGAAATTCTTGCGGGCGGTCTCGTAGAAAGGCGAGATGCGATCGAAGATGAACACCGGCGAGTTGTTGTTCGGCGCGCCGACGAACGGCGCGAAGAAGCCGACTTCGCCGGTGAAGATGTAGCGGCCGGAGGCGATGCGCTCGGTCAACCGGATCTCGTAGGAGAGGTTCTCGAACCGCGCCGCGCGTTCGGCGAAGAGCTCCGCCGCCTCGCGGACGAGCTCGTCCTGAGCGCCGCGCCGGGCGCGGATCTCGGATTCGTTCATCAGCGCGTCGAACCTCTTCTGAAATCCGCTGTCGCCGCTCAAGAAGCCCGGATCCTGCAGGAGCTTCGAGTCCATCAGCAAGAGCTCGCAATGCAGTCGTTCGAGCTTGTCGCTCGAGAGCGCGCTCTCGATCGCCGGAAAGATGAACTGCTGCAGAGAGCTGCCGCCGTCGACGAAGTACATCTTGAGCGACGCGTCCATGCTGATGACGAGATGATCGTCGACCTCCTTCATCGGCAGCTGCTTCAGGAAGTTCGGCTTCACCTTGCCGATATAGGTCGCCATATTCTCGCCGATCTCGTCGCGGAAGCGCTCGAGCGGATCGTGCTCGCCGTCCTCGCGCCGCAGATGGATCCGCCGCAGCCCGTCCGCCCAATCCGGCTGAGCCGTCGCGCCCTCCTCGTCGAGCGTGATCGCGACGATCGCGATGTCCGCGCCCTCGTCGCGCATCGCCCGCGCCGCCAGGCATTCCTCGCGCGGCCATTCCTTGTTGATCGAGTGTTCGGACAGCAGCGTGACGAAGTATCGCGACGCCCGGATGGCCGGAATGATGCGGTTGCGCAGGCTCTCCTTGTCCATCGCCTGACTGGCGGTGAACTGGTCCTGATCCAGCCAAGAATGGATGTTGTGCGCGCGGAAGTAGCCGCGGAGCAGCCGCGCGATGTATTTGTCCTCGGACGCGTGACTGATGAAGACGTCGAACTCTTTATTCATGCGCCGCTCTTTCTCGCCCCTTCACGCTGGCCGCCGCGCGCCGCTCGTTCGCGCTCGGCCGGAAGCGACGAACGTAGCACAGGCCGAACGGGTCGGCACGTCGATGTGGCGCGGGCGTTCAGTCGAACGAGACCGCGTGGCGAAAGCTGGACCGAAACTGGGCGAACTGGGCGCGCGCGGCGGAGCGCTCTTTCGGGGCGCGCGATCATCGGCGTCGGCGAATGGCGGCCGTCCATGCGCGAACGGCCGCCGAGCGATGCGTCAAGCCCGCAGATGGGTGTTGAAGAAGGCGATCGTCCGCCGCCAGGAAAGCTCGGCGGCTTCGAGGTCGTAGCGCGGCGTCGTGTCGTTGTGGAAGCCGTGGTTCACGTCCGGATAGAAGTGAACCGAGAACTCCTTTTGATTCGCGACCAGCGCCGCCTCGTATTCAGGCCAGCCCGCGTTGATGCGCTCGTCGAGGCCGGCGTAGTGCAGCATGAGCGGCGCCTCGATCGCCGGCGCGTCCTCGGCCGACGCCTGGCGCCCGTAATAGGGAACCGACGCGCGGAGATTGGGATAGGCGACCGCGAGCGCGTTGCAGACGCCGCCGCCGTAGCAGAAGCCGACGCAGCCGACCTCGCCGGTGCTCTCCGGATGATCGACGAGATGCTCGAAGCCGGCGAAGAAATCCTCCATCAGCTTCTCGCGGTCCATCTCCGACTGCATCGCCCGGCCCTCGTCGTCCGTGCCGGGATAGCCGCCGAGGGGCGAGAGCCCGTCGGGCGCGAGCGCCAGGAAGCCGGCTTTGGCGACGCGGCGGGCGACGTCCTCGATATACGGGTTGAGGCCGCGATTCTCGTGGACGACGAGCACCGCCGGCAGCTTCGGCGCGCGCGTCAGCGGCCGCACGAGCAGGCCCTCGATCTCGCCATGGCCGCGCGGCGACGGGTAGCGAATCCGGTCCCATGTGATCGTCGGATCGTCCGGCGGGACCTGGTTGGCGAGCGCGTAGTTCGGCTGCAGGCTCTCGAGCACGGCGGCGGCGGTGACGCCGGCGGCGACGTATTTCGTCGACTGGGTCAGAAACTCGCGCTTCGAGACCTTGCCGTGCGCATAGCCGTCATAGAGCTCCAACAGGCGCGGATCGAAATCCTTCGCGGTTTTGCGCTGCATTCGTCGTCTCCTTCGATTCGATCGGCCCCGCGCGGCGATCCTATCCGAGAAAGGCGCGCTCGCGCAGCACGCGCATCCAAGGCGTGCGGTTGTGCGGGCCGGGCCCGCTCGGACATTTCAAGACTTTGAAAAATCACATCTCTTGCGACGAAACTGCACCAGTGCGAGGTATTTTTATAAACCACGAAGGGTGCGAATGGACACCTTTTGAGGGGTGATGTCGAAAGGACGCCGAGGGCGCGAAGGGCGTCGATCGACTCGCCTGATCGAAAGGGGTTGCGATGAGAACGACTAGGGTGGCGGCGCTTGCGGGCGTCGTTGCGATTGGCGCGGCGTCCGCGGCGACGGCGCAGACCGACGAGGAGTGCTTCGACAAGGGCGATCTGACCTATTCGGAGTGCCCGACCGAGCCGGAGACGGTGATCGAGGCCGAGCCGGCGCCGATGATCGAAGAGGACAGCTGGACCGGCTTCTACATCGGCGCGCATATCGGCTATGGCGAGGGCGATGTCGACGGCGTCCACGATCTCAGCCCTGGCGAGGTTTTCACGCCGGGCAACTCGCTCGACCTCGACCCGATCTCGCCTGCGGGCGTTCTCGGCGGGCTTCACGCCGGCTATCTCTATGAGTTCAAGAGCGGCCTGGTTCTCGGCGGAGAAATCGAGGGCTCGCTTTGGGGCGCCGACGACTCGGTCAGGCAGCCGGGCGAAGACGACGGCGAGTTCGAGACCGTCGACGTGTCGATCGACTACACCGCGTCTTTGCGCGGCCGCCTGGGCTACGATTTCGACGGCGTGCTGCCCTATGCGACGCTCGGCGTCGGCCTCGTCGGCTACGAAGCGATCGTGGATGACGACGACGTCGACGGCGTTCCGCCGAGCCCGATCCAAACCGTGACCTTCGACGAGACGGTCGTCGCGCCCGTCATCGGCGGCGGCGTCGATCTGATGTTGACCGAAGACGTCTATGTCGGCGCGAAGTTTCTCTACTTCTTCGTCGACGAATCGCACAGCCTCGACGGCGTCGTGAACGACGGCAATGTGGGCGATGTGATTGAAATCGACGATATTTGGTCGGTCGACGTTCGCCTCGGCGTTCAGTTCTAGAACCGGACGGAGCGTCGTCCGACGCGTTCCGTTCGCTTGCGCGCCCGCCGTGTCGCGGTCGGGCGCGCTTTGCTTTTGGCTGGACGTCGCCGGCCCCCCGACATCCGCGACGTCCGTCTCCACGCCGTCTCGGCATGCCTCCGGATGTCGGTTTTTGGTCACAACTATTGACCTAAAATTCCATCAAGATTAGCCTATTGTCTGTAAGGTGCTGCGGGAACGAGCCGTGGCGGAGGGCGCCCTTCGCGGCGCGACGGGGTTCGGGGCGTCGAAGAGGAGAACGGCGGATGAACGCGCTGAGCCACGATTTTGCGACGCAAGGTCTGAGGAAGGTCGCGCTCGAGGACAAGTACGCCGCGACCGAGGGCGCGGTGTTCATGACCGGCGTCCAGGCGCTCGTTCGCCTGCCGATGACGCAGATGCGCCGCGACAAGGCCGCGGGGCTCGACACCGGCGCCTTCATCACGGGCTATCCCGGCTCGCCGCTCCGCGGCTACGACCAGCAGCTGATGGCGGCGAAGAAGCATCTCGAGGCGCATGGCGTCGTCTTCAAGCCGGGCGTCAACGAGGATCTCGCCGCGACCGCGATCTGGGGCGCGCAGCAGCTTCACCTCAGCCCGGGCGCGCGCAAGCAGGGCGTCGTCGGCTTCTGGTACGGCAAGGGACCGGGCGTGGATCGCTGCGGCGACGTCTTCAAGCCCGCCACCGCCGCCGGCACGGCGC
>CAZPTD010000173.1:0-9106 GCA_964588915.1 uncultured Neomegalonema sp.
GCCCCTTGGCCCTGGATCCCGGCTCTGCGCGCTTCGCGCTTGGCCGGGACGACAACGGCGAGGTTGGCTCCATCAGAACCGATCAGACGATCAGGATTCGAGACTCGCAACGCCCTCCTAGTCGTCGAGCAGCACGCCGTTGCGGCTGGCCCAATACACGAGCGCGCCGCGGCCCGAGGCGCCGGATTGGCGCAGCAGGTCGGAGACGTGGCTCTTCACCGTTTCAGGCGACACGCCGAGTTGGTTGGCGATCTGTTTGTTCGACAGACCGCGCGACAGGCCCCGCAGCACGTCCATTTGCCGCGGCGAGATCCTGAGCTTGGCCGAAGGGTCGGACGCGGCGTCCCGCTCAACCTCGGCGCCGCGGCAGGCGGCGAGGAGCGTCTCGGGCGTGGCGTGTTTGAGGACGACCTCGTCCGCGCCGGATTGGGTCGCGAGGCGCGCGTCGCTCAATCCCGTCGACGCGGTCACGCAGATCAACCTCGCCTTCGGCGCCAGCCGACGCATGGCGGCCAAGGTTTGGCCGAGCTCCTCGCCCGGAATGTAGAGATCGGCGATGATGACGTCGATCGGAGCCTGCGCCGCTCTCAGATAGTCGAGGGCCTCTCGCCCCGATCTGAACGTCGCCGCGACTTCGAAGCCCGGCTCCGACTCGATCAGGATGCGCAGGCTCTCGGAGAAGATCCGATGATCGTCCAGGATGAGGACGGAAAGTCGACGCTCGCTCATGGCGCGAGTAGATCACATCTGACGGTCTTTTTCGCTCCCCAGTTCGGGGGAAAGGCGTCCCCCGGACGGGCTAGCCCATCCGAGGCGCCCCACGCGGGCGATTTTTTTCAAGTTAACGATGTGCGAGATCATAAGGGTGTCGCGAATTTACTATGAAAAGCGATGCTGAAAGTAAGCGGATTCGTGCTCGTAACTTCGAGATCGACGCCGTTTTTCCGCAGGTGTACTGCAATGGAGGTAGTCATGATCGACTTTCGCAAATGCGCTCGCCATTTGGTCGCGGCGCCGGTGATCGCAGCGACCTTGAGCGTCGCCGCAGCGCCGGCCTACGCGGCCGAGCGGAGCTGTAGGGGCGTTCTCGAGATCGTTCACAAGGACGGCGGCATCGACGTGATCGGCCAGTTCACGGCGACCGGACGCGAAGCCCGGCCGAACATGGCGCGGCGCGAGGCGCGTCAGCGGGCGCTGCGCTGCATGCGCGTCCATCACGACCTCCGCGCGCAGCCCTCGATTCCGTCAGAGTGCACGCGCGCCTACGGCGTCCACGACTATCCCTTCACCAGCGAGCCGCTCGCCGCGACGATGGACCGCGCCTTTTGCCGCGCGAGACCGGGTCTGCCGGCACAGGTCGCGACCGTGCGGTTCCGCGTCGAAGGCGGCCCCCGCTGCGGCGTCGATGAAGTGCTGAGCGTCTGGCCGATCGACTGCACGAACCGCTGAGCGGAGACAGGGCCTGCGGGCGCCGCTTGATCCGCCGGCGCGGCGGATCAAACGCGGGCGCGGAGGGCGCCGGCGCGCGAACAGCGTTCGCCGGCGCTCCCGCCGCCCTTCGGACGCCGCGCCGTCACCGCTTCCGCGGTTGCAGAGCGTGCATCACCCAGATCACGATCGCCGCGCCGATGATCGCGCCGAAAGCGCCGATGACGAAACGCAGGCCGAAGCCCATGATCACGCCGCCGAGCATGCCCGCGGCGATCGCGGTCCTGCGGTCGATCCGCAGCGGCAGATAGCGCCAGGCGAGGTAGCCGACGGCGGCGCCGACGATCGCGACACCGAGAACGTAGAACAGCATCGGCGACCCTCCCCGAGCACGCTCGGCCGCCGCGGCCGCGCTATGGCGGAGATAGGGCCGACGGCGCGCCCTGTCAGCCGCGCCGCGTCAATCCGACCGCGGCGCGCTCTCGACCATGTCGCCGCGCGTGAGCGGCGCGCCGCGCAAATATTCCGCCGCGTCGACCGCAGAACGGCCGGCGCGCTGCACGCGTCCGAGCCGGAGCGCGCCCGTCCCGCAGGCGATGAGACCGGCGTCGTCGAGCGCGTCGCCCGGCGGGCCGAGCGTCTGGCCGATCCGCTCCGGCCGGGCGAGGAGGAGCTTCGTCCGCTCGCCGTCGCGCAGGAACCAGGCGCCGGGAAACGGGCTGAGGCCGCGCACTTGGCGGTCGATCTCCTCCGCGGGACGCGTCCAGTCGATCGCCGCCTCCGATTTCGAGATTTTCCGGGCGTAGAGGACGCCGTCTTCGGCTTGCGGCCTCGCCTCGGCGCGGCCGGCGGCGAGCGCCTCGATGGTCGAGAGCATCAGCTCGGCGCCGAGGGCGGCGAGGCGGTCATGGAGCGCGCCAGCCGTCTCGTCGGCGGCGATCGGCGTCGCGACGCGCGCGTAGACCGGCCCTTCGTCGAGCCCTTCGGTCATCCGCATCGCGCAGACGCCGGTCTCGGCGTCGCCTTGCATGATCGCGCGCTGGATCGGGGCCGCGCCGCGCCAGCGCGGCAGAAGCGAGGCGTGGAGGTTCATGCAGCCGAGCCGCGGCGCGTCGAGAGCCGCTTTGGGCAGGAGCATGCCGTAGGCGACGACGACGGCGAGATCCGCCTCGAGCGCGGCGAACGCGGCGAGCGCGTCCGGATCGCGCAGCCGCGCCGGCGTCCGCACGGCCAGGCCGGCGGCTTCGGCGGTCTCCTGGACGGGCGACGGACGGAGCTTCTTGCCGCGGCCCGCCGGTCGCGGCGGTTGGGCGTAGACGGCGGCGATCTCGTGCTCCGAGGCGATGAGCGCCCGGAGCGCCACGGCCGCGAATTCCGGCGTGCCCATGAAGACGAGGCGCATGGCGGCTCCTGAGGTCAACTGTCGGTCGACGGCGATTCGCGCTCGAGGCCTATTTCGCCTTCTCCTTCGCGCGCTCGCGCTTCAGCTTCTTCATCTTGTTGGTGATCATCGAGCGCTTGGCGCTGCCGAGATAGTCGATGAAGAGCTTGCCGTTGAGATGGTCGAGCTCGTGCTGAGCGCAGACGGCGCGGATGCCTTCCCACTCGTGCTCCTGCTCCCTGCCGTCGCGGTCGAAGAAACGGATGCGGATCTTCGCCGGCCGCGTCACGTCCTCGAACATCTCCGGTATCGAGAGGCAGCCCTCGCGCTCGGTCGCCGTCTCCTCGGAGAACCAAAGGATCTCCGGATTGACGAGCGCGATCGGATCGGGCTCGGGCTCCGGACCATCCTCGTCCGCCTCGCGCGACGCGCAATCCATGACGAAAACGCGCTTCAAGACGCCGATCTGCGGCGCCGCGAGGCCGATGCCGGGCGCGGCGTACATGGTGATCAGCATCTCGTCGATGAGGGCGCGCGTCGCGTCGTCGACGGCCTCGACGGGCGCCGCGGTCTTGCGCAGGCGCGGGTCGGGATGGATGAGAATGGGGCGGCGACTCATGCGCTTGAGCTAAGCGGCGCCGGCGCGGCGGTCAAGCGCCTGGCGGCGGGGTTTGCTTTTCGCGATTTCGGCCGATAATGCTGCGCCGCAAAGCGCGGCGGCGCAATTTGTGAAAAGATTCCACCGAGCGAGGGTTTCGATTATGAGCTTTGTCGTCCAGCCGGCGCCGGTCGCTCGGCCGAACCGCTGTCAGCTCTTCGGGCCGGGCTCGCGGCCGGAGCTCTTCGAGAAGATGGCGGCGAGCGAGGCCGACGTCGTCAATCTCGATCTCGAGGATTCGGTGGCGCCGGCCGACAAGGCGAAGGCCCGCGAGGCGATCATCGAGGCGGTCGCCGCGGTCGATTGGGGCGGCAAGTCCTTGAGCGTGCGCATCAACGGGCTCGACACGCCCTATTGGCATCGGGACGTCGTCGATCTCCTCGAGCGCGCCGACGAGCGGCTCGATCTCATCATGATCCCGAAAGTCGGCCGCGCGGCGGATCTCTACGCGGTCGACGCGCTGGTCACCGCGGTCGAGCGCGCGATGGGACGGACCAAGAAGATCGGCTTCGAGGCGATCATCGAGACGGCGGCCGGCGTCCAGCATATCGACGAGATCGCCGCCGCGACGCCGCGCCTTCAGAGCTTGAGCTTCGGCGTCGCCGATTACGCCGCCTCGATGGGCATGGCGGTGACCGGCATCGGCGGCACGCAGGCGCCCTATGCGATGCTTGACGACGCGTCCGCCGATGCGGCGCGGGCGCGGCATCCGGCCGATCCCTGGCACTACCCGATCGCGCGCATGGTCGCCGCCTGCCGGACCCATGGCGTGCTGCCGGTCGACGGACCCTTCGGCGACTTCTCGGACCCGGACGGCTACCGCGCCCAGGCCGAGCGCTCGGCGGTGATGGGCTGCGTCGGCAAATGGGCGATCCATCCGAAGCAGATCGAGATCGCCAATGAAGTGTTCACGCCGTCGCCGGAGATCGTGGCGCGGGCGCGGGCGATCCTGAAGGCGATGGCGGAGGCCGAGGCGGCCGGTCAAGGCGCCGCGGTGCTCGACGGCAAGCTCATCGACATCGCCAGCGCGCGCCAGGCGCAGGTGATCGTGCGGCAGATCGAGTTGATCGAGGGCGCTGCGGGCTGATCAGTCGGCGAAGACTTCCGCGAGATCGAGCGTCACGGCGCCGCCGGGCAGCTCGAAGCGCGGCGTCGCGTCGCGGCCGGCGATCTCCGGGACGTTGGGCGCGGACGGGCGGAGAATGATCGCCTGCTTGCCGTCGAGATCGATCATCACCAGGGCGACGAGACCGGGAACGCCGATATAGCGCGGCGCTTTGAGGCCGATATCGGCGCCGCGCGTCGAGGGCGAGAGGATCTCCACGACGAGAACCGGTTTCGTGACGAAACGGGCGTCGGGCTCGGGCTCGGAGCAATCGACCATCACGTCCGGATAGACGACGGCCTCGTCGGCGAAGCGCACGGCGAGGCCCTCGGCGTAGGCGCGGCGCGGCCCTTTGCCGCGCAATTGAGCGTGAAGTTGACTCGCGATGATGGTCTTCCCGCGCGCGTGGATCGAGCGCTCATTGACCATGCCGACGATCTCGCCGCCATGGAGCTCGTAGCGCGCGCCCTCGGGCTGGGCGTCCATCCAGTCGAGGAACGCCTCGGCGGTCATCCGCTTGCCCGTGTAGTCGAGTCCCGCCATGAGGGTCTTCTCCGCGCCGCGCGCTCCGATATCTTCGGGCTAAAGGTCGCGCTAACTGACGGTGAAATCAATCGACCGGCAAACTGACGCGCCGGCGCGATTCTGAAGGAGCGCTCGAAGTGACCGACATTCCTGCGCCGATCCGCGCCTATATCGACGCCTACAACGCCAAGGACGTCGACGGCATGCTCGCCTGTCTCGGCGACGAGATCCGCTTTCGCAACATCTCGTCCGGCGACGTGACGGCCGAGGCGCCCGACAAGGCGGCGTTCGCCGAGATGGCCAGGTTCGGCGCGACGGCGTTCTCAGAGCGGCGACAGACGGTCGTCAACGCGATCACGGTCGCGGACACGACTTTGGCCGAGATCGACTACGCCGCGGTCGTGGCGACGGACCTTCCGAACGGGTGGAAGGCCGGGCAGAGGCTCGCCTTTCGCGGCGCGTCGCTCTTTCGGATCCGAGACGGTCTCATCGTCGAGATCGTCGATCAAAGCTGACGCGATCGGTCGCCGCGCGACGCGAGGTCGAGAGATGGATGCGCCGCCGACGCGGTTCTTCGAAACGGAGCGTCTCGTCTTCCGGCCGTTCGAGGCGGCGGATCTCGACGCGCTCGCCGCGATCAACGCCGATCCCGAGGTGTTGCGCTTTGTCGGCGACGGCAAGCCGATCGACCGGGCGACGACGGCGCTCTGGATCGAGCGGTCGCGGGCGAATGTGGCGCGTCACGGCTCGGGAACCGGCGCCGTCGTCGAAAGAGCGAGCGGCGCTCTGATCGGCTGGGCGGGCGTCGCGCGGCCGAAGGGCCAGCCGCCGGAGATCATCTACGGCTTCGCCAAGGCCTATTGGGGAAGAGGCCTCGGCCGAGAGCTGCTGGGCGCCTTGGTCGACTGGGCGGCGCCGCTTGTCGGCCCCGAACTGCGCGCCACGGCCGATCTGCGCAACGTCGCCTCGATCACGCTGCTCGATCGCGCCGGATTCCGCCTCGTCGATCGCGTCGTCGAAGAGGACGGCGCCGTGACCGGCGTCTTTCTGCGTCCCGTCGAACCGCGCCGCGCGTGATCCGGAGGCGGCCGCCGCGAGACGCGCCCAGCGGCGGCGCCGTCACCATTTCTCGGCGAAGGGCCGCGCCTCGACCTCGAAGGACCAAGCCGACGGCGCCTGATGGGCGAGCGTCCAGGCGGTTTCGGCGACGTCCTCGGCCTTGACGAAGAACGTGTCCGGCTTGTCCGGCATCGCCTGGCGCGAGCGCTCGAGATCGACGACGCCGTCGAGGATGATCAGCGAGACATGGATCCCTTGCGGCCAGAGATGCCGCGCCATCGATTCGGCGAGGCTCCGCTGCGCCGCCTTGCCTTGCGCGAAGGAGGCGGTGTTGGCGCCGCCGCGGCGCGAGGCCGTGGCGCCGGTGATCACGATCGCGCCCTTGCCCTTCGCCTTCATCGCCGGCACGACGCTTTTGGTCGCGGCGACGAGGCCGAGCGCGTTCACGCGCCAGGCCTGCTCGAAGAAGTCGAGCTCGGTGTCCTCGATATTCGCCCATTTGCCGCCGGAGCCGGCGTTGTAGAGGAGGACGTCGACCGCGCCCATCTCGCGCTCGATCGCGGCGAAGGCGGCGGCGACGGCGTCCGGGTCGCTCGCGTCGCAGGCGAAGGCGCGCGCCTCGCCGGCAAGCTCGGGAACGAGGCTCTCGCTGTAGCCCGTGCTCCGCGCCAACAGCGCGACCGCGTAGCCGTCGCGCGAAAAGCGCCGCGCATAGGCCGCGCCGTTGCCCGGGCCGACGCCGACGACGGCGCAGACTTTCTTGTCGGTCATGATGCGTCTCCTTTCGGTTCCGGCTCAGCCTGGACGACGTCGGCCCTTACGGCAAACCGGGCGGCGCATCTTCCGGTCATCGGAGCGCAAAGCCGCTCAAAAATCTGTGTCTTTCAAATGCGCGTCGGCCCCGCCATCTAGGCGCTTCGGCGGTCGGGCCGCCTCGAATCGGGAACGCCGATGGCGATCGCAGCGCGCATTTTGCTGGTGCTTCTCTGTCTGACCGCCGCCGGCGGTATCGTCTCGGCGTCGGTGGAGTCCGCGTCCGCCGTCGCCTGCGAGGAATGTCTGGAGGGCGGCTCGGACCGTCTCGACGCCGCGCCCTGCCCGAGCGCCTGCTTCACGGCCGTGATCGTCGCGCCGAGCCCGGCGCCGAGCCTGCTCCGCTTCGAGCGCGCCGCGTGGCGCATCGGGCCGATCGCGCCGCCGCGCGCGCGCCCGATCCGGCCGGATCCGCCGCCGCCGAAACTCTAGCCGAAGATCATCGACAGCGTCGTTCGCGGCGCGCCGGGCTCCACGCCGCGGCGCGGCGGACGGCTTCGACTCCCGTGCTAGAGGAACTTCAAGGCATGATTCTCCTTCAACGTCTGAAAGACGCGTTCGCCGTCCTCCGAGGCGAGGCGGCGGTGAACCCATCCGACGCGCCGGCGGCGCGGCAAGGGCCCGAGACGATCGACACGCAGGCGCAGCTGGCGCTGATGCTCCGCGTCGGGCTCGGCGCCGTGTTCGTGATCGGCGGATGGGCGAAGCTCTCGCGCCTCCTGTCGCCGGCGCAGGCGGACGGCATCGTCGCCGAATACATGGGCCCGCTCGGCTACATCAACGAGACCTTCCAGGAGTGGCTGTTCGCAGGGCCGCTCGGCGACGTCTTGAGCCCGTGGCTGTTCTTGACCGCCCTGTCGGCGTTCGAACTGGTCGCCGGCTTCATGTTGATCGCCGGTCTGTTCGTGCGGGCGCTGTCGGTCGTCTGGGCGGCGCTGCTCTGGAGCTTCGTCGTGTCGCTGCCGGTCGTCACCACGCCCGGCGTGACGCCGGAGGCGCAGACCTACACCTCGCCGGCGCTCTTCGTGCAGATCCGCGACGTCGCGCTCTCCGCGCTCTTCGTCGTGCTCTATCTTCTCGGCGCCGGCGCGCGCAGCGTCGACGCGACCCGACTGGGACGGCCGACCGCGCTCGGCCGCAGTTGGGATCCGCTCGGCCTCGTCATGCGGCTGTCGCTCGGCCTGTTGTTCGCGGTCGGCGGATTCTTCAACGGCTTCCACAAGGTGCCGACGTTCGGCGCCTCGGCGGAGCTGCTGGCGATCATCGGCCTCGGCCTCATCGCCGGCGTCTACACGCGGGCGCTGGCGCTCGCCGCGCTCGGCGTCGTCGCCTGGTACATGATCGGCAAGATCTCGGGCGCGAGCGGGCTGCTCGGCTACGCGAACAGCGTCAAGCGCGAGGTCGCCTTCGTCGCGGCCTTCGGCGCGCTGGCCTGGGCCGGCGGCGGCGCGCTCTTCACGGCGCGCTCCATCGCGGCGGAGGCCCGCGCCGGCTGGACGCGCATCCGATCGGCGTTCGCAGGTCGACGCCCGGCTTCCGCGGAACCGCGTGAAACGGCGGCGGAATCGGCGTCCTGACGTCGGCGTCAAGAGACGGCGGCGCGCCGCGTCGCCGCCTCGCCCGCCGCCGGCTCGCAACCGAACACGTTGCGCCATGCGCGGCTTCGCCTCTATCTGTCCACAGGCGCAGACCTTTGACACGCAACGACGCGCCGAAGAGCGGCGAGGATGGCGAACGACATGCAGTATCTCGATTTCGAAAAAGGCGTGGCCGAATTGGAGGGCAAGGCCGAGGAGTGGCGGGCGCTCGAGCGCGCCGACCCGACCGTCGACCATTCCGAGGACGTCGCCCGCGTCGAGGAGAAGGCGCAGGCGCTCTTGGTCGAGATCTACGGCAAGCTCACGCCCTGGCAGCGTTGCCAGATCGCGCGGCATCCGGAACGGCCGCATGCGCGCGACTATTTCGACATTCTGCTCGACGAGTTCTCGCCGCTCGCCGGCGATCGCGGCTTCGCCGAGGACCACGCCGTGATCGGCGGGCTGGCGCGCTTCCGCGGCGAGCCGATCGTGGTGATCGGCCAGGAGAAGGGCAACGACACCGAGAGCCGGCTCTTCCGCAATTTCGGCATGGCGCGGCC
>CAZPTD010000174.1:0-9085 GCA_964588915.1 uncultured Neomegalonema sp.
GCAGCGCCAAGGGGTTGGACGGCGAACCGCTGGTCAAGGGCCGCCGTGTGACCGGTGTGACCAACGGCCAGATCAACACTTTCGGCATCGCGATCACCCCCAAGCATCCCGAGGACGAATTGCGCAGGCTCGGCGCGATCTACGAATGCCAGCACGCGTTTCGCGATCCCTTCGCGACGCACACGACGATCGACGGCAACCTGATCACCGGCCAGAACCAGAACAGCGGGTACGAGACAGCGCACCGCATCCTCGAAAAAATGGCGACTCAGCGCAATGTCTGAGCCTGACCGGCAGGCGCAGGGGTCTATAGCGCTGCTGCGCCATAGACCCCACACCCGCCTTGCCTGGGGGCCGGTGCACCGGGCCTCCTTCGGGCTGATCTATGGCGCGATTCTCGTCCTGAGCCTGTTGATGGCCATGGACGAGGTCCGCGACGGCGCGTTCGAAGCGGCCCTCGTCCTGTTCGGCTCGGTGCTGGCGGTGACGCTCGCCAAGATCTTCGCCGAGCTTCTGTCCCACGCGATGGAGACCGGAGAGCGCATCCTGACCCGCACGGCCTTTCAGACCGCCTGGGCGCACAGCCACCCGACGCTGACGGTCGCGAACGTGCCGACGGTGCTTTTCCTCGCTACAGGGCTGGGGTGGCTGACCATGGCCGCGGCGACGACGCTGTCGCAGGCGTTCTGCGTGGTGATCCTCGTCGTGCTCGGCGCGCGGGTCGGTTGGGTTATCAACCATAGCTGGTGGCTGCCCATCGGCGGGGCGCTCTTCGCGGGGAGCGTCGGATTTGGGCTCGCGATCCTGAAGTACGTTATTCATTAGCGGGCTGCTCTGACAGCCATCGAAGGTGACGGAGATCAAATCGGGCGGATCTTTTCTATGGTCGACTGCCGACGGATCGTTCACTCGGAGGATCATAAAGTTGTCCTGGCTTCGATATACTCTTGCGACAATCGCCCTGTTGGCCGTCGTCATCTATTTCGGCCTTCCGCCCACTCTCAGGGCGATGGGCTTTCACCAGCACTACGAAATCCCGGCGTTTGATCTTGCGGGCCATCGGGCCCTGATCGTCACGACAAGTCATGACACGCTGGGCGAGACCGGCCGGGCGACCGGGGTTTTCGGATCGGAAATGACCGTTCCCTATTACGTCTTTCTAGACGCCGGGCTGGAGGTCGACATCGCCTCGATCGAGGGGGGCGAGATCCCTGTCGAGCCGTGGTCGATGAGCTGGCCGCTCGCAACGCCCGAAGACCGGCGTTTCCGAGACGATCCGGCGGCGATGGAGATGTTGTTGAACTCCCTACCCATCTCCGAGGTCGATCCGGACGCCTATGACGTGATCTTCATCGCCGGCGGCTGGGGCGCCTCCTACGACCTCGCCCAAAGCGCGGAGCTGGCCGAGGTGATCACCAGCGCCAACGCCAATGGCGCGATCCTCGGCTCGGTTTGCCACGGCGCGCTCGGGCTCGTGAACGCGACGGACGTCGACGGGTCGCCGCTCATCGAAGGCCGCCATGTGACGGGCGTCACCGACAAGCAGGTCGCCGAGCTTGGCATCGAGATCACGCCCATGCACCCGGAAACCGAGTTGCGCGCCACGAACGCGGTCTTTGAGGCCGAAACCCGCTGGCGCGACTTCTTCGCCACGCACACGGTCGTGGACGGCAATCTGGTGACCGGCCAGAACCAGAACAGCGGCTACGAGACCGCACACCGCATTCTCGAACTCCTTTCGGAGCGTCCCATTGACCAATAGAACGAAGATGTTGCTCGGCGGCGGCGCCGTGGCGTCGGCGATTGCCGCAGTGGCCGCCCTGGCGCTGTGGCCGCATGTGGTTTCGTCAACAGCGACAGAACTGGCTTGCTCCCTGAACGAGGCTGATCTCGGCGGCTTCGTCGACATTCCCGGCGGCGGCTTCGTGATGGGCGTCGATCCGCTCTACCCCGAGGAAGGCCCGCCGCAGCGGGTTCTCGTCTCGCCGTTCCGCCTGCAGGCCCATGAAGTGACCAACAGCCAGTTCGCCGCCTTCGTCGCGGAGACGGGCTATGTCACGGAGGCCGAGCGCAATGGCGGCTCGGCGCAGTTCAGCGAAAGCGATACGCCGGAGGTCTTCCTGTCCTGGTGGTCTCTCGACGCCGGCGCGACCTGGCGCACGCCGGATGGCGCGGGCTCCGACCTTACGGGCCGCGACCTGCACCCCGTCGTGCATGTGACCCTGAACGACGCGCGGGCCTATGCGGCCTGGGCGGGCGGGCGCATCCCGACCGAGGTCGAATGGGAGTACGCGGCGAGCATGGGTCTGTTCGATCCGACGGACCCGGAATCCGGTATCCGCGCGCCCGATGGCGGCGCCCGCGCCAATATCTGGACGGGCCTGTTTCCGGTGTTCAATTCCCGGCGCGACGGCTTTGCCGGAACCGCTCCGGTCGGATGCTTCGAGCCGGGGCTGACGGGCGCTTACGACATGATCGGGAATGTCTGGGAATGGACCGACAGCCCGTTTGCGCCCGCCGCGCCGCGCTTCACGATCAAGGGCGGGTCCTACCTGTGCAGCGAGAATTACTGCCAGAAATACCGCGTCGCCGCGCGGGAAAGCCTCGAGGTCGATTTCAGCACTGCGCATATCGGCTTCCGCATCGTGAAGGATCCCACATGAGGCGTCGCGAGAGATCGCCCAATGCGTCACCCAAGAATCTGGCTGACCGGGATCGGAATGTTGGCGATCGATCTGGCGAAAGGGAGCTTCCAAGTCTGCGCCGTCCGGTCGGATGGGGCGGTGATATTCGACCGAATGGCGCGACCTGAGCCGGATCGGGCAAGGGCGCGGCATGGCCGCAAGGCCAGGGCGAGCGATCGACGAGGAGCAGGCGACACGGGCTTCGAAGTTCAAGGCAGGGACATTCAGCCCCGGGGCTCGAGCGCATGCGGCTCTTTGAACCGATGTGAACCCAGCTTTCCGCACAGCCTACCGGCCCGTGGCGTCGCCAAGGCCACGCTCGAATGCGAGCTGTTGCAGCGGAGAAAGTTCGAGACCAAGGCAGAGGCCCGCATGGCCGTCTTCACCTTCATCGAAGGCTGGCACAATCCGAGCCGGCGGCATTCCGCCCTCGGCTACAAGTCGCCCATCGAGTTCGAGAGGATCGCCCGTGAAGCCCTTACACCCGTAAGCCTATGAGTGTCCACCGAACCGGGGGAACTCCAACTCCACCTTCTTGAGAGCCTTGTCGGTAGACACACTCTTCTCCAGCCCGTTCGAGGCGAAATGGATCTTCATCTGCGCAGCCCTTTCTTACCTCGTGGGTAACAAGAGGGGCATCGTTACGTAATAGATAATGCCACAGAGACGTTACGCAACAGGTAGCGCGTGTTGTGCTGATGACGGCGTGGCCGCTGGCGCGGGCGCATTTGGAGCGCGGGCCGGGCGTCGAGGTCGACGGCGTGCGCTATGTCGCCGCCATGAAACCGATCGGCGCTGTTGATCCGGCGCTCCACGGCTTCCGCCGCCGTCCTGGTCGATTGCTCGCGGTGGCGTGAAGAGGTTAACGTCGCGGCGGGAAAGCGACCTCTATTTTTGTCGAGCAGTGAGATGTTTTCAATTTGGCGCAGCCGCGCGCAGGCAAAGGCTGATCGAGAGAAAGAAGCGGAAACCCATCTTCGGGAACTCTTTATCCGCGCCCTAAAAATGACCCATTCGACTATCCAGATGGCCATCGCTGCGAAATATGCAGATCGAGATAGACGCGATGTCGAAGGATTCCTTGAAGATTACAAGGACATAGCGCACGTGAGGTTGGCGGCATGCGTTATTTGGGCAGCTTATCTTAAGCGAAACCCAAAAGCTCTCACTTTTGCATTGGCGAATTTCATTTCGGACGCAATCGAAGACTTGGAGTGGCGAACTGCTTTCGACGACGTCTCAACTGAAATTATAGGCACTTTTAAAGACCGTCCCGAAGATGCGGAGGAGCTAATTGATAGTATTGCCAACGATGAAGTTGACGCGATGCTTTCAGACCTTCCGCCGGGCAAGAAGCTAGAAGTCAAAAAGGTCTACGGTGCTGCTGCGCAACTCGCGTTGCGTGACGTCGACCTTATCCTCTCTCCGACGATGTGATCGGTCAGCCGAATTTTGTGGCGTGGCCTGTGAGCGCCCTCTTAACTTCGTCCAAGCGCTGCCGGTGATAATGCGGTCGAACAAACTGAACCTTGCCGATCGTCTCGTGCATTCTGGGAGGCCGCAAAGGACCGCCGCAAAGACCAATTGCGGTCTCAGCAATCGCTTCTGGCAAGTCTTTCGGAAAGTTTTCTACCTGCATTAGGGTTGCGTAAAAGAACGGCATTTGTTCGAAGTCGCGGCTCGCCTGGAAGCCTCGCGGCAGCTCATTGCTCTTGCTGGGAAAGTAGTAGTTGAAATACAAAATTGACCATCCTTCGCCATTCGATCCTACAACTTCAAAAACGTCGACTTCTCCAATGCTTCCTAGGCGGTGCGCGTATACATGATTAGCCCCTTCTACGGCGAGCGCGGAAAGATAAACGACTTCACCAAAGAAGCCATTCACCGGGATCGGATTTGATACTTCTAGGCCAAACTCCCCAGTGCTCCCAGGGACGCGATTGACTTTCGGGTTGGCTCTGATTCGTTCTGCAAGGAAAGGCGGCAGCATCGAATTCTGCTCTTCTTCGCTTCGGACTCTCCGAATGATATTTTCAAAGGCGCGCGCCACTTCAGGTGGAAAATCTGTTCTTTTCTTTTTCTTGCCAAATAAACCAAACATCGGTCGCCTCATTTGCCTAGCGCGCTGTGGTCGGCGAAGACGAATAGCACAGCCACGAACGCGACGGTAACGGAGATCAGCGCGACACAGAAGGAACGGTAAGGCTCAATCTTAACTCTATCCTCAAATCGAAAATATCGCCGGATGCTGTAGTAGAAATAAATGCTAGGCATGGACAACACCAAAGCCGGCCATGTTGCAGCTATAGCGATGCGAACCAAAATTGTAACGGCCGCAGTCTCCCAAAAACTGCTGCCAATTCTTGGCGGAATCGGAAATGCCACTAGAGTCGCGTAAGCGACGACGCCGCCGACTAGGCAGTAGTCAACTGCAATATCAGGAACGTGGAAAGGGAATAGAGATGCAATTACGCCTCGGACATGCTTATAGTGCTGAAAAATCCCGTGCTCGAAAAAGTCGCGCCATTCGACAATGCCGTCGGCGATTCCAGCGAGGCCCATTAGTGCGATAAACAGGCTCGTGGCAGCAATTAAAGGATTTTGTTTATTGCTTTTTTCAAACATTTCCGCGCGACGATGTTCTACTTCCGCTGTTCCCGAGTTGTCGCGAAAATGGTGCCGGAGACAGGAATCGAACCCGCAACCCCTCGATTACAAATCGAGTGCTCTGCCAGTTGAGCTACTCCGGCGTCCGTGTGTGGAATGTGCGTGGAAGCCCTGGTTCAGCGCCGCGACATTCCCCTCATCTTATCGTATTGTATCGGCTTTTCTACGTTCTCCAATTGGGCCGGAGTGATTACAAATCAGACGCTCTGCCAGCTGAGCTACACCGGCTCGCCAAGTTCGGGCAATCTAAGGAGCGCGCCCGGCGCTGTCCATGCGCCGGACGCAGGTTGGGGCGGCGGCGCTGCGCTTAATCGCCGCCCAGGAGACCGCCCGGCAGCTGAAGGCCGCCGCCGCCGTTCTGTTCGCCGCCGAGCGCGTCTTCGAGCGCGCCGCCGAGGCCGCCGCTCTCGTCCTCGGCCGGGCTCTCGTCGCTCGCGGGCTCGACCGGCGCCGCGTCCGCGTCGGGCGCGTCTTCGACCGCCGCCTCCGGCGTCGCCGCGCCGCCGTCCGCTTCGACGCCTGACCCGCCGCCCGAGCCGCCGAGCGCGTCGCCGAGACCGCCCGGCAGGCTGTCGCCGAGGCCGCCCGGCAGCCCGCCGCCGCTCGAGCCGCCGCCGTCCGAGCCGCCGCCGTCCGAGCCGCCGCCGAGACCGCCGGGCAGCGCGTCGCCGAGCCCGCCCGGCAGCGCGCCCTCGGCGCCGCCTTCGAGGAGGCCGCCGACGCCGCCCTCGAGAAACTCCGGGCTCTCCATGATCGCGTCCGACAGAGCGCCGCCGAAATCGTCCGGGCTCGCCAGGAAGCTCTCGACGCTGCCGAGCGGATCGCCGAGGAGGTCGGGCTCGACGCTGACGTCCTCCCAGGGACCGGTGACGAGCAGCGGAAACACCAGGCCGCTCATATCGGCCGCGCCGCCCTGGCCTTCGAGCGTGGCCACCGCCTTCGGCTCGGCGCGGTAGTTCACGCTTCGGTTGCCGATGTCGATGGTCCCCGAGCCCGTCATCCGAAGCAGCGGCCCGCTCATCGTCAGATCGTCGTTCGCCGCCACGCCGTCCTGCAGCACGAAGCTCGCCGAGATCTCGGCGAAATCGGTCTTGCGCTCCTGCTCTTCTCCGAAGCCGAGCGAGGTGATGTTGCGCACGATCGCCGCGAGGTTGTAGCCGATGATCGCGCCGTCGGTGAACAGGATCGACGCGGTTCCGTCGAGCGACGCCATCAGCGCGCGCATCGAGCCGCCTTCGCCGGCGACGTTGATGTTGAGCGCGCCCGCGCCCTCGAGCCAATCGATGTCCGACGTGTCGTTCATGAACGGTCGAAGCTGCACGGCGCCGATGTCGACGACGACGGCCAAAGCCGGAACGGCGCCGTCGGCGTCGAGCGTGATCCGGCCCGTCGCCGAGCCGGAATAGAGCGCCATCCGCTCGACGGCGAGCTCGAGCCGGCTGTCCTCGATCGTGGCGGTGAAGACCGCGTCGGTGAAGCGCAGCCGCGGCAGGGTCAGGCCGGCGGTCTCGATGCGGATGTCGGCGTTGACGAGATCGAGATAGCCGAAATTGAACGGCTCGTCGCTCCAGCCCGCGGCGCCGCGCGGGGCTGCGGCGTCGCTCTCGGGCGCAGGCTCGGCCGTCGCAGGCGTCTCGGGCAGGAACGGTCTCAGATCGATCGGCGCGTCGCTGACGAGCGACGCGGTGATCCGCGGCGGGGCGTCGGCGCCCTGCGCCGGCTCGACGCGCACCGAGCCGGCGACGTTGGCGTCGTCGAGCGCGACGACGAGGTTCTCGAGCGCCGTGGCGTCGCCGTCCTGGGTCAGGTCGACGGTGAGCGACAGGGCTCGGAACGTGCCTTCCGGCGCGTCGATCGGGCCGGCGCCGGCCCAGTCGGCGAGATCGCGCAGCCGCTCCGTGCGGAAGACCACGGCGCCGGTGACGCTCGGCGCGCCGGCTTCCGAGCCGGCGACCGCGCCGTCGAAGCTCGCGAGGAGCAGGTTGTTCGAGGCCGACAGCGCCAAGTCGCAGGCGCCGCCCGCGCCCTCGGCCCGGCACTCCGCCGAAAGCTCGAGCGCCGTCTCTTCGTTCTTGTAGACGGCGACGCCCGTGAGCGCCGCGCTCATCGCGTCGTCGGCGACCGTCACCGGGCCGCCGACGCTGACGCGGCCGACATCGGCGAATTCGGGCGGGGCGAGGCTGCGGATCCACTGCGTCGCGTCGGCCGTTCCGTCATAGTCGAGCGTCAGCTCGCCGGCGAGCGCCGCGCCGCCGCCGGCCGGCTGCGGATCGAAGGCGATCGTCAGACCGGCCGTCTCGAGCCGCACGAAGCCCGGGCCCTCGCCTTCGCCGCCGCCCATCCGCGTCTCGAAACGGATCGGGCGCGGCGCGTCGCCGGTCGCCGCCGCCAGGATCGACGCGCCGCCGGTGACCGCGAGCGCGGCGTCGGGCGTCGGCCGGTTGGCGACGATGTTGATGTCGCCGATCTCGAATTGCTCGCCCGAGGAGCGGTCGTCGATGAGGACGCGGCCGTTCTTGAGCACGCCTTCGACGAGGATGAAATCCGCGTCGCCGTCCCGGCGGCCCGCGCCTCTCTCGCGCGGGGCGCCGCCGTCGCCCGGGAAATCGAAGTTCGACCGGCCGCTTTCGTCGATGGCCACGCGGATGGTCGGGTTCTCGAGCAAGATCTCTTCGACCTCGACGCTGCCGCCGAGGAGCGGCATCGTGCGCACGCTGATCGCCGCCGCCTCGGCCTCGATCATCGGCTCGTCGCCGGCCCAGTCGGCGTTGGAGAGCCGCACGCCGGTGACGCGGACGCTGAAGAGCGGAAAGAGATTGCGCTCGACCTCGCCCTCGATCGTCAACTCGCGGCCCGTCTGCTCGCGCACGCTGTCGGCGGCGGCGTTGGCGATCCAGGAGCTCGGCGCGAGATAGAAGAGCGATATCGCGCCGCCGACGACGATCACGATGAGCAGAAGGACGATGAAAAAGAAACGCTTGAAGAAGCGACCCATGGCGGCAATCCCCTTATGCGGCCAGCGGCGTGAGCGGTCAGGCGCGCGGCCGAACCCGATCCGACGGCGCTTATAGCGAAGCGGAGCGCCGGTTAATAGTGGCCGCGGCCACGCGCGGCGCCGGGCGGCGGCAAAGCCGCTGGCGCAATCTATGCGGACGCGATATATGGGGCGTATCGTATCGCGAGCACCGAGATCTTCGGTCAGAAAATGGCCGACTTCGGGCTCGGCGCCGAGATGACAACACGGGCGAAAGGAGCGCGCCGGATGCAGCGAAGCGGCGTCGCGGAAATGGGGCCGAGAGGCGCGGAGAGGGAGCGGATGGCGCCGATCGACGATCCGGGCGACGCCGAGCGCGCCGCCGCCGACGCCGAGGGCCGGCTCCTCGACGCCGCGGCGCCGGCGGAGGAGGACGCCGCGCTTCGGCCGCAGCGGCTCGCGGAGTTCGTCGGGCAGTCCGCCGCCAAGGCCAATCTCGCCGTTTTCATCGAGGCGGCGCGGGCCCGCGGCCAGGCGATGGACCACACGCTCTTCTACGGGCCGCCCGGCCTCGGCAAGACCACGCTCGCTCAGATCGTCGCGCGCGAGCTCGGCGTCGGCTTCAAGATGACGTCGGGTCCGGTGATCGCGAAGGCCTCCGACCTCGCCGCCGTGCTCACCAATCTTGAGCCGCGCGACGTGCTCTTCATCGACGAGATCCACCGGCTGAACCCGGCGGTGGAGGAGATCCTCTATCCGG
>CAZPTD010000175.1:0-9057 GCA_964588915.1 uncultured Neomegalonema sp.
GCGGGTCGGTCGCCAGCCGGCCGGAGGCCGGCAGGACTGCAGCTCGAGCCGACGATCAAGCTGGAGAAAGGCGGCTCCGAATGGTTCGAATGCGCTCTGGCTGGAGCTGAGCGGCGGCCGCGGCGCCCGGGTCGGCGGTTCGCCGCCCCGGGCTTGACCAAGGGCCTCGGGACCGCCGCGAGGCGCGGCGTCGCCGACGCGGCGGCCGCGTATCGCCCGATATGCACTTGCTGACGGCGACACCCTACCGGTCGAACCGCCCGAGCGCCTCGTTCTTGCGCAGCTCATCCGCCGGAAACACGCGCCCGTTCATCACCGCGAAGACGCCCGGGCCGAGGATCTGCGCCGCGATCACGGCGCCGCCGAGGTTGAAGGACGCGTCCGAGGCGCCGAAGGAGAAGGGCCGCATCGCTCCGGTCAGCACGACCGTCTTCTCGCGCGCCGCCTCGGCGATCCGCGACGCCAGGAACCGCGCCGTCTCGCCCATCGTGCTGGTGCCGTGCGTGATCACCAACGCCGTCTCCTCGGCGCTCAAAGCCGCCTCGGCGATCGCCTCGCGGTCGGCGTCCTCGAACTCGGCGCTGTCCTTGAGGAACAAGGTCTCAACCGCCGCCTCGGTCCGCGCCTCGGCCAGGATTTGCGGCAGATGGCTGGCCGCCGCCGCCTCGAAGCCGAAGGTCTCGGTCAGCGGGTCGTGCGCCTTGTCGAGCGTGCCGCCGGTGACCAGGATCCGCACCGGCCGAGGCGCGGCCGCGCTCATCCCCAGGGCCCTTTGCGCATCCGATACTGCACGACGGGATGCGCCGGATGCCCGTCCTCGACCTCCGGCCGGCGCCCCATGAGCATGCCGATCCCGACGATGACGAGCCCGGCCGCGAAGCCGCCGGCATGCGCCCAATAGGCGACGCCGCCGCCGGTCTCGGTCAGGCTGGTGAGGCCGCCGCCGATCTGCAGCGCCAGCCAGACGCCGAGCATCAGCCAGGCCGGCAAGGTGACGATGTTGATGAACCAGCCGAGAATGACGACCACGTCGACCTTCGCTTTCGGAAACAGCAGGAGATAGCCGCCCATCACCGCGGCGATCGCGCCCGACGCGCCGACCGTCGGCACGGTCGAGGTCGGGTCGACGGCGATATGCAGCGCCGAGGCGGCCAGGCCGCCGACGAGGTAGAAGAGCAGAAAGCCGAGATGGCCGAAAAAGTCCTCGAGGTTGTTCCCGAAGATGTAGAGGAAGAGCATGTTGCCGATGAGGTGCATCCAGCCGCCATGCAGGAACATGGTGTAGAGGAGCCCGTCATAGGCGTCGGCGCCCTCCTGGAGGCCGCCGCAGATCGGAAAATCCTGCGCGGCGATCGCCTCGAACGCGCCGCGTTCGCCGAGGAGGCCGAGGAAGTTCGCGACCTCGATCGGCACCAGGCCGTAGTCGCAGAAGAGGATGTTGAGCTCCTGCGGCGGCTTCGAGAAATAGCCGAGGAAGATGATGACGTTGATCGCGATCAGCGCGTAGGAGACGAATGCGATCCGCCGCGACGGGTTGTGATCTCGTATCGGAAACATGCCTCGCCCCTTCCGCCGGCCGGCCGCGCGCCGCCGGCCGGACGCGCTCCCTTCTCGCGTCTTCTTTGCGGCGCCCGGCCGAGCGAGGCAAGGGCGCGCGGCCCGAGGGCGCGGCGCGTCCGCCCGCGCCCGGAAGCGACCGGCTACTTCTCCGGCAGCGGAATGAACTCGTCCTTGTCGTCCGGCGGCAGATGGAAGCGGCCATGCTCCCAGTCGCCGGCGCGCCAGGCCTCCTTCGCCGCGTCGATCTTCTCCTGCGAGGAGGCGACGAAGTTCCACCAGATGTAGCGCGGGCCGCCGAGCGTCTCGCCGCCGAGCAGCATCAGCCGCGTCTTCTCGACCGCGCGGACGGCGAGCCGGTCGCCCGGGCGGAAAACCATCATCCGGCCCGCTTCGTGCCGCCGGCCGCCGATCTCGACCGCGCCCGCGAGCACGTAGATCGCCCGGTCCTCTTGCTCGGCGTCGAGCGGCATCGTCGCGCCGGCCTCGAGATCGACGGCGGCGTACATCATCTCGGAGAAGACGTTCGCCGGCGCCCGCGCGCCGAAGGCGGTTCCGAGGATCAGCTTGGCGCGCACGCCCTCGGCCTCGATCTCGGGCAGCGCCTCCGCGCCGTGATGCTCGAAGCCCGGCGCGCGCTCCTCCTCGCTCTCGGGCAGCGCGACCCAGGTCTGGATGCCGAAGAGCGGCGAGCGGTCCTGCTTGCGGACGGCGTCGGCGGTGCGCTCGGAATGGGTGACGCCTCGGCCCGCGACCATCCAGTTGACCGCGTTCGGATGGATCTCGGCCGAGTTGCCGAGGCTGTCGCGGTGATGGATCGAGCCTTCGAAGAGATAGGTCACCGTCGCGAGGCCGATATGCGGATGCGGCCGCACGTCGACGCCCTGATCGGTCAGGAACTCGGCCGGGCCCATCTGATCGAAGAAGATGAACGGGCCGACCATCTGCCGCTTCGCCGAGGGCAGGGCGCGGCGCACCTCGAAGCCGCCGAGATCGCGGGCGCGCGGCACGATCAGGGTTTCGATCGCGTCGACTTCGTCGCCGGTCGGACAGTGCGGATCAAGCGCGGGGTTCCAGCTCATGTCGCATTCCTCTTCGCCGCCGCGCTCGCGCGCGGCTTTGTTGACAGGTTCGGATAATAAGATCTGCCCGCGGGCGATAAATCACGGACCTGGAAACAGTCTGGCGCCGCGCCGTTTCACGCGCGATCGCTCTGTGCTACCCGGCCCGAGGCGTCGGGTGAAGGGAGCTTTCGCATGGGACGACTGATCGCGCTGGCGGCCGTCTTGGCCGGCCTGGTCTTTTTCGCGCAGTATTACGACGGGCGCGATCCGGCCTTCGCCGCCGGCTATGACTGGGCGCTCGACGCCAACGGCTTCTTCTTCTGGTTCACCATCGGACTGCTCGGCTTTCTCGCGGCGCATGCCGGCGGCGGCGCGCGCCTTACCGTTTCGCTGATCATGCTCGGCGTCGGCGCGCTTTTCGCGTTTCTCGCGACGCGTCAGACGCAGCTGCCGGAGCTGCGCGAGGCGGACGGGCCGGTGCTGCTCGCGATCGGCCTCGCCGTCGCCTACGCGCCGAAGCCCGAGAAATGGATGCTCCTCGGCGCGGCGGCGCTCGGCGGCGCGGCGGCCGGCTTCCGCGCCGGCCGCGCCATCGGCGTCCGTCTCGACGAGCTCTCCGTCCTCGGCGGCTTCTTCACGGCGCTCGCCGTCTTTTTTCTCGGCGGCATGGTTCTGGCCGAGCTCTGCGGTCTGTCGAAGGCCGGCGCCTCGATCCGGACGCGCGTCGGCGCCGGCGCGGCCGGGATCGGGCTCTATCTGACCTTGCAGCCGCTGGTCGGCTGGATCTGAAGCGGTCGCTCGCGCGGCCTATTCCTCGGTGCGGCCCGTCTCGCCGCGATCGCGCTCGTAGCGCCTTTTAAGCGGAAAGGGCGGCAACCAGGACTCCCGACGGACGGTCCAGAGCTCGTAGGTCGGCCTCAGCTGATCGGGCGCGTCGAGGACCCCGAGATTCACCTCGATCTCGTCCGCGCTGCGTCCGAAGACCGACGAGCCGCAGCGCGGGCAGAAGAACCGCCCTTCATAGTCGCGCGTCTCGCCCTCGATGGTCACCGCCTCCTCCGGGAACACCGCGGACGCGTGAAACAGAGTCCCGTGATGCTTGCGGCAGTCGAGGCAGTGGCAGAGGCCGACCCGGTAGGGCGGTCCCGAGGCGGCGATGCGAACAGCGCCGCAAAGGCAGCCGCCGGTGAACTGGTCCATGAAGCGTCTCCTTTCACATCGAGCCCGCCAGGCCGACTGCGCGCTGAACGGCCTCCGATCGGCGCGGCTGGCCGCGCGCCCGTCGCCGCCTCGCCGCGACGGCTCTGATTGACGGTCCGCGCCCGGGACGGCGACGTCGCGCCGAGGCCTCGGGTCGAGCCCGGAGCGGCGGAGCAGCGAGCGCGTCTATCCGGACGCGACGCCGATTACAGGCTCGGCCAGGTGTCGCTCAAGCGATAACCCTCGGGCCACGGGTCGGTCGGATCCAGCATCAGCTGCTTGGTCTCGGTGATCCAGGCGCGGCCGGAGATCGACGGGATGATCGCAGGCAGCCCGCCGACGGTCGTCTCCGCCTCGATGCGGCAGCCGAAGACGGAACCGAGGATCGAGAGGCCGCGATAGGGCTCGCCGACTTTCAGCTCGTCGCGCGCGCGCATCAGCGCCATGCGGGCGGAGCAGCCGGTGCCGGTCGGGCTGCGGTCGATCTTGCCGGGACGGACGACGACGGCGCTCTTGCCGGTCTTGACGCCGTCCATGGTCGCGACCGGGGCCGCCAGCTGGCAGAAGGAGAGATGCGTCCAGTCGGGATTGTCGGGATGCGTGAACCCGATCTGCGCGTTGGCGGCGGCCGTGATCCTGACGCCGATCTCCGCAAGATCCCGCGCCTCGTCCGGCGAAAGCGAGAAGCCGAGCGCGCGGGCGTCGACGACGACGAAACTGTCGCCGCCATAGGCGGTGTCGACCGTCAGCGTCCCGAGCCCCGCCACCTCCAGCGGCGCGTCGAGGCGCTGGGCGAAGGACGGATGGTTGCGGATCTCGACCCGCTCGACCACGCCGTCGCGACAGATCGCGCGCGCCTCGATCAGCCCGCCCGGCGCCTCGAGCGCAAGGACCGTCTCGGGCTCGGTCATCGGCAGGATCCCGGTCTCGAGGAGCACGGTCGCGACGCAGATGCTGTTGGAGCCGGACATCGGCGGCGTGTCTTCGGGCTCCATGACGATCCAGCCGATATCCGCCTCCGGCCGCTTCGGCGGAACGAGCAGGTTGACATGGCGAAAGACGCCGCCCCTCGGCTCGTTGAGGACGAAGCGCCGGAGCCGGTCGTCCTCGGCGATGAAGCGCGACTGCGCCCAGAGCGTCTCGCCCGGCGGCGGCGCGACGCCGCCGACGACGACGTCGCCGACCTCGCCCTCGCAATGGCAGCCGACGATGTGGACGATCTTTTGCGAGCGCATGGTCGCTTCCCGGACAGCGCGGCGCGGCCCCCGCGCGGACGCACGCCTGGCGTTCGCCCTCCTGGCGACAGTAGGGCGAGAGACGGCCTTCGGCGCAAGGTCTGTCGTCCGGCGCCCCGACGTGGCTCGGCGAACGGATGACGGGCCCGTCGACGCCACCGTCGTCGCGAAGTCTGGTTATGACCTGCGAGCCGGCGCGCTGCGCTTTCGGACGCTGTGCTGTTGGTGACCCCGAGCGGACCTTTCCCGCATCATGATCGACCGTTCAAAAACGTCCGCTTCACTTGGAAGTCAGAACTCGCGGAAGCGCCACATCCCGTTCCTGTCTGATTGCGTCGAGAGGCTCTCGCGCCAGAACTGGCTTGTTCCGAGCTCGGCGTGCAGATTTAATCAGAGCAACGAAGTTCGGCGGAGCGAGATTCCATGAGTGTTACCCCTCGCGGCATGGCGATCCAAGAAGCATATAAAGAATACAGAAACCAAAACTTTCGAGTAAATAGACGATACCAGCGCAAGCTCGTTTGGACCAAAGACGAAAAAAGAGCGCTGGTCGATAGTATCTTGCATGGATATCCGATCCCGCTGATCCTTCTAGCATATGAATCAAGACCAGATGGAACCAAATCTTATGAAATACTAGATGGAATGCAGCGACTGAATGCAATATTCACATTTGTAGAGAATGATTTTGACCTAAATAATCTATATTTTGATGTCGAGCAGTTATCTAGAGCGAAACAACTTGCCGAGGCAGGGAAAATACAACGGATTTCAGACCCATCGAGGTTATTGTCGCCAGGCGAATGTGCGAGCATTCTTGAGTACACACTAGCGGTTACTGAGTTTCCATCCACAGACGAAGATGCCGTAAATGAAGTATTTGGTCGAATAAACTCGTTTGGTCGCCGTTTAAGTGATCAAGAAAAGAGGCAGGCGGGTGTGGTTTCTTTGTTTTCACAATGCGTGAGTGAAATCGCGACGGAGATACGCGGAGATGTTTCTCAAGAGACTCTTGATCTAGCAGAAATGCCAACCATAAGTATCGACGTATCTGGGGAGTCGCCGGAATACGGCATAAAAGCTGATGAAACATTTTGGTGCAAACAAGGCATACTTCGAAGGTCACAACTTCGGGACTCAGAAGATGAGCAGATGGTTGCAGATCTCGTTATTTCCATCATAGAGGGGGCGCCATTTGGGTTTAGCGGATCAAACTTAGACGAATACTACAACCCAGGATCGGACAACTACCGTGAAATTGATGAAAAAATCGTTTCATACGGCGTATCCAAGCTTAAAACCGATATTATTGGTGTTTTGTCCATACTTCGAGAAACCATTGAAAGTTACGATCCCAGCACAAATGCGCTGCGAAAAATTGCCCACCCAAGCGCAGGAAGTAACCCGATAAAGACTGCTTTCTTTGCGGTTTTCAACGCTTTTTTTGAGTTGTGTGTAAAACAGAGAAAAAGTCCAAATAACAGCTCTGATATTATGCAGGCTCTTCAAAATCTTCAGTCACGCCTCAATGTGGCTGCCGGACAAATTCGTAGCGATGCTCGGAAGCAAAACGTCGACGTGACGCTCGGGTTGATCCAAAGGCACTTTTCTGACCGAGAGCCGCCGGTTCTCGAGCACGGCATTGGTTCAGCAATCCCACTTGAAAACACGATAAGGCGTTCACGCGTGGAAACGTCGGCGTATGAATGCAAGCAGGGTCTGCTGCGTCTAGGACCGACTAGGGACCTTGATGAAGGACTGCTTGACCGAATTATTCAGACGATATGTGCGATCGTGAATATCGGGCCAGGAAGGGAAGGCGCGATTTTCATTGGTGTCGCCGATACCGAAAGCGATATGCGGCGAGTGAGTGAACTCGATGGTGTCCACGCAGCCCACATCGGTTCCCGCTTCGTTGTGGGTGTTGACCGTGAAGCAAAATGCCTTGGAGAAACTCTCGACGGCTATAAATCGCGGATCGTACAACGCATTTCACAGTCAGGCCTAAGCGAACCACATAAGTCGACTATATTGTCGCGACTTGATTGCGTTTCATACCGTGGACATTCCGTCATTTGTATTTGGATACCTGAATTCAAAGAATGTGCTAACGTGAACGACAGAATTTTCGTTAGAGAAGGATCTTCAACAAAAGAAGTAAAAGGTGCAAAAGCAATTGGCGCTGTATTTGGCCTTTTTGCTTAAACACCCTCGTCACACCGAAGAAATAGAGAATTTCGCTTGCCTGCAAGGCGAAATTGGCAAAGTGGTCCGGCGCAAAGTGTATAACTTCCGCATCTGCCCCGCTCCTGCACAACCCCGCTTCGAAGCGATGGCCCGTTCCCGACCCAACAGCGGACCTCTCCTGCGCCATACGGAACGGCGGAGACGACGCGCAGTCCGCCGCCAACACCGCCAACCCGTCCGGCGCGTCGCGCGCCGTGACCTTCTCCGCCTACGCCGCGCCGCCGACGGCGGCCCGCGCGGCGTCGGCGACCGCTTCGGCGGTGATCCCGAAATGCTGAAAGAGCGCGCCGCCCGGCGCCGAGGCGCCGAAGCCGGTCATGCCGACAAAGCCGCCCGCCGCGCCGATCCAGCGCTCCCAGCCGAGCTTGACCGCCGCCTCGACCGCGATCCGCGGCGCCGAGCCGAGCACGGCGGCGCGGTAGTCGGGCGGCTGGCGCTCGAAAAGGAGCCAGCAGGGCATCGAGACCACCGCGGCCGCAACGCCGCCCCGCGCCAGCGCCTCGGCCGCCGCGAGCGCGAGCGCGACCTCGGAGCCGGTGGCCAGGATCGTGACCGCGCGCCCGCCATCCGGCTCGCGCAGAACATAGGCGCCCTTGGCGACACGGTTCTCCAGCGTCTCCTCGAGGCGAACGGTCGGCAGGCCTTGCCGCGTCAGCGCCAGCACCGACGGCGTCTCCGTGAGCGCGAGCGCCGCCTCCCAGGCCTCGGCCGTCTCGACCGCGTCGGCCGGGCGGAAGACCGCGAGATTCGGGATCGCGCGCAGAGCCGCGAGATGCTCCACCGGCTGATGCGTCGGCCCATCCTCGCCGAGGCCGATCGAGTCGTGCGTCATCACATAGACGACGCGCCGGCCCATCAGCGCCGAGAGCCGCATCGCCGGCCGCGCATAGTCGGAGAAGACGAGGAACGTGCCGCCATAGGGGATCAGCCCGCCATGGAGCGCGACGCCGTTCATCACCGCCGCCATCGCGTGCTCGCGGACGCCGTAATGGACGTAGTCGCCGCCGTAATCCGCGGCGCTGAGCGCCCGCATGCCGTCGGTCCGCGTGTTGTTCGAGCCGGTGAGATCGGCCGAGCCGCCGAGCAGGTTGGGCACGGCGCGGGCGACGGCCTCGAGCGCCTTCTGGCTCGCGACCCGCGTCGCCAGCGTCGGCCGCTCCGCGACATGGCGCGCCTTGAGCGCCGCGATCTCGGCCGAGAGCGCGGCGGGCGTCGCGCCGGAAAGCGCGGCGAGAAACGCCTCGCGCTCGGGCGACGCGGCCAGACGCGCGTCCCAGGCCCGCCGCGCGACCTTCGCCTTCTCGGCGGCGCTCCGCCAATGACAGAGAATGCGCTCCGGGATCTCGAAGGGCGGATACGGCCAGTCGAGCGCGAGCCGCGCGGCGGCGATCTCGCGGTCGCCGAGCGGCGCGCCATGCGCCTTCTCGGTGCCGGCCTTGGTCGGCGCGCCGTAGCCGATCTCGGTCTTGCAGGCGATCAGCGACGGCCTGGGATCGGCCTGCGCCTCCAGGATCGCCGCCTCGATCGCCTCCGGATCGTGGCCGTCGATGCGGAAGGACTGCCAGCCGGCGGCGGCGAAGCGCGCGAGCTGGTCGGTCGAGGTCGCGAGCGCGGTGGCGCCGTCGATCGAGATCTCGTTGTCGTCCCAGAGCAGGATCAGCCGCGCGAGCCTCAGATGCCCGGCGAGATCGATCGCCTCGTGGCTGATTCCCTCCATCAGGCAGCCGTCGCCGACGAGGGCGTTGGTGCGGTGA
>CAZPTD010000176.1:0-9024 GCA_964588915.1 uncultured Neomegalonema sp.
TCCGTTCCGTCGGTTCCGTCCGTGACGTCGGTGCCGTCGGTCCCGTCCGTGACATCGGTTCCATCAGTGGCGTCGGTTCCGTCCGTCACGTCGGTTCCGTCGGTGACGTCGGTTCCGTCGGCGACGTCGGTCCCGTCGGTGACGTCGGTCCCATCAGTGACGTCCGTGCCGTCGGTTCCGTCGACGACCTCCGTTTCGTCCGACGAGAGTATGCCGCGGACCGTCTCCGGGTTCGTCAAGGCGAAGGCGACGGCGGCGACGATCCCGAAGCCCAACACGCCAACAACGACCTTGCCCCAGCGAAATTTCCGTCCGCCGTCCGTTTGCGAGTCTTCCTCCGACATCGATCCCCCGGTTGTTCTGCGCGACCGGCCGAATCGCCGGCGCGTCTCATCCGTCCATAAAAGCCCCGTCTGCGCCAGAGCGCATCCGCCAAGGTTGACGGCGGGCGCAAGCGACGCGCCCGGTCGCCGAGCGGCGGCGTGATCGCGCTCTTACGGAACCAGAGCCATCTCGGAAGCGAGACGCCGGACCGTGTCCTCTTCGGCGCATTCCTCGTCGCCGACCGGATCGGCGCAGAAGATCGTGACGCTGTAGAGCACGCCGTAGCGTTCGAAGCTCGCCTCGATCCCGTATTCGAGCCGCTCGACATACACCTCGCCCACGGGCGCCGTCGCGTCGAATTCGACCTCGTCGACCTCGAAGATGTAGCGCGTGCCCTGAACGAGATAGCTGCGCGGCGCGGCCTTGGCCTCGGCGGTGTAGCTGAAGGTCTCAGCGACGAGCCGCAGCGGCTCGTCGAGCTGGCCGAGCCGTCCGGCCTCGATCAGCGACGTCGGCAGCAAGAGCGGCACGCGCAGTCCGGAGGCGTTGGCCCGTCCGCCGACGGCGGCGGTGACGGTCGGGCTCTGCGCCGGACGCGCGCCCTCGATGCCGAGCGCGCGCGCGTCGGCGTCGGCGGCCTCCCAGTCGACCGAGCCGATGACCGGGCGGGGCGCCGATTGCTGGGCGTGCGCCGGAGCGCCGGCGAAAAGGCCGAGGCTCAACGCCGCCCCGCCGAGAGCGGCCGTCGCCAGGCGCGCCGTCGCGCTCCAGGCCGACGTCAATCGATCCATCGTCATCCAGCTCGGACGCCGCATCGCAAATCCCTTCGTGTCACGCGCCGCACTCGGGCGCCCCCGTCTCGGCAGTAATGGTTAGCAAACGATATGGGCGCAAGCTTGGCGGACGCGATGGGCGGCGGGTCTGCCGAAACGCGCTCGCCCGGAAGCCGGGGCCCGAACGGGGGCGCAGGTCCCGAGCGTCGAGATCAATGGCGATGTATGCTGATGATTCTCTGGCGAAAAATATGGTGGAGCCAAGGGGGATCGAACCCCTGACCTCTACGTTGCGAACGTAGCGCTCTCCCAGCTGAGCTATGGCCCCGTGTCGCCGCGGGCAGGCGCTGGAGGTAGCGCGCCGCGGCGGCGGCGTCAAGCTGGGCGGCGGCGCGCGGAGCGGCCCGGCGCCCGAGGTTGCCGACCGCGGCCCGGGATCGTACATCCGGCGCGAAACGACGGGAGATACGGCATATGCAATCGGTTCTTCAGATACTCGACATTATTGCGCAGGCGGTTTTCATGCTTGTGCTCATTCAGCTCATTCTCGGTCTCTTGATCCAGTTCGACGTCGCCAATCCGCGCCATCCGCTGGTCAGAAGCATCTATCTCGGCATCGGGCGGCTGCTCGATCCGCTCTTGAACCCGATCCGACGGATCCTGCCGCCGACGGGCGGGCTCGATTTCTCGCCGATGGTGCTCCTGCTCGGCATCTACGCCATTCAGGTGATCATCCGGAACAACATGGTGTGACGCCCGCGCCGCGCTCGCCGTCGCTCGAGGACGCCGTCGCCGCCGACGGCGAGGATCGCGTCGTCATCTCCGTCCGCGCGCAGCCGAGATCGGCGCGCGACGGCGTGGAGGGCGTCGTCGCCGACGCGGACGGCCGCGCGCATCTCCGGGTCAAGGTGACGGCGGCGCCGAGCGACGGCGCCGCCAACGCCGCGATCGAGAAGCTGCTGGCCAAGGCGCTCGGGCTGCCGCGCTCTTCCGTCCGCGTCGCCTCGGGCGCGAGCGCGCGGATCAAGCGGATCGCCGTCGCCGCGCCGCGCGCGCAGGTGGTCGCGGCGCTGGCCGAGCGTCTCGGCGGCGATCTCGGGCGCGCAAAGCCGTAAATCCTTGCCGAGAAGCGCCGAAAACGGCCCTGGAATCGCGTGTCAATGTCTGACTTCGCGTCGTGGGCGGGCTATCTCGAACGGCGGCTCGCAACGGAAAAGGGGGCGACGATGTCCAATCGATTTCTCGCGGTCGTGTTTTGCGTCTTGGCGCTTTTCGCCGCGGCGCCGGCGCATGACGTCGCGGCGCAGACGGTGACGGCCGAGCAGGAGCGGCAGATGGCGGACTTCGCCTATTTCGTCCGCGCCTTCGAGGCGGAGTTCGGTCCGATGCGGCCGGATTTGAAGCAGCGGATGATCGCCGCCGCCTCGGATCAAATTCTGCAAGGGAACTACGAGGGCTTCATGGCCGGGCTCCGACAGTCGATCGGCGTGCCGCCGGATTTCGGCGCTCCGCCCGCCGGAGCGCCGAGCGGCGCGCCGACGGGTCCGACCAGCGCGGATCAGGCCATCGTCGGCATGCGCGTCTTCTACCTCCAGCGCAGCCCGCTCGGGCGCAGCGGAAGCTCGGGCTACGTGCATTTCTGCCCGGGCGGCTTCTTCTACGAGAGCACGGAGGCGACGATCAGCTTGCCGACGACCGCCAGCGCCAATGTCAACGCCGGCAGCTGGCGCGTCGAGAACGGTCGCGACGGGCCGGTCGTCGGCATCTACTACCAGAACGGGCCTCGGACCGGGCAGCGGATCGAGTACAAGGTCTCCGACATGACCGCTGGTCGCTGGCGGACGACGAATTGGGACTACGCGGTCGACCGCCAGGCGTTCTGCCCGCCATCCTGAGCCGGGACGCGATCGCGTGTTGAAATCCGACTGACGCGTCTGCAGCTGCGCCGCCCCTGCACTCGGCCAGGGCCTCGGAACCCTCTCCAGCGCGGCGCCGCCGCTCGGCCCTCGATGCGAGACATCGCGGCGGCGTTGGAGGCTTCGGCCGAGCCAGGGGCGGCGACGCGCTCTCTCTCGCGTCAGAGAACGCCGAGCGCCTCGAACCGGCGCCACGCCCGCTCGATATAGGCGGTCCGGAAATCGTGGCCGCCGTCATGGAGGCAGAGCTCCAGCACGCGGCCGTCCGCATTCGTCCGCCGGGCGCAGTCGAGCCCTTCCCAATCCGCCGCCTCCGGCGCGCCGAAGCCGCCATGCGCCGCATAGAGCGCGAAGGCCTCGCGCACGTCGCCCTGGCTCGTCGCGCGGATCGGCCGGCCGCCGATCGGCACGACGCGGTCGGCAGTCCCGTGGACATGGATGACGTCGGCCACCGGCGCGGAGCAATTCTCGGGGATCGGGTCCCAGAACGTGCCGGAGACGGGCGCATAGGCGGCGAAGAGGGCGCCTTCGTCGCAGATCAGGTTCCAGGTGAGCATGCCGCCAGCCGAGAAGCCGGTCATCAGCATCCGATCGCGGTCGAGCCCGAAACGCGCCTCGGCGTCGTCGAGGACGGCGCGCATATAGTCGAGCTCGCGCCGGCCGCGATAGCCGGGGTCGCTCGGCGTTCCGGGCAGGATCCAATCAGGATTGTCGTCCGCATTCACCGCGATGAAGGCGACGCCGAGGCGGTCGGCCATCGCCATGAAGCCGCCATTGCGCATCGCGCCCGAGGACGAGCCGCGATAGCCATGGGCGTAGACGATCGCGCCCATCGGCTCCTCGACGCCCTCGGGCAGGTAGATCCGGTAGCTGCGCTCGCCCTGTCCTTCCACATTGACGACGCAGTCGCTGTCGAGACCGCAGGCCGCGGCGCCGCTCGCCGAGAGCGCGAGCCCGGCCGCGCTGAAAACCGCAAGAATCGCTTTTCGCATCGCCCCTCCTTTCGCGTCGCAACAGGCGAGATGTGGTTCGGCCTCGCGGCGCCGGCCAATCACGCCGCCGCGAGGCGCTAGGACGCTTCGACCTTCTCGAGCCGGATCCGCCGTCGATAGCGGCCAACGGCGACAACGACGATGAGCGCCAGCGCGAGCGCGACTCCGCTGGAGACGCCGATCTCGGTGTAGTCGGGATCGCTGAACCGGCTGGCGGGTTGGCGCGCCCCGAACAGAAGCGCGCGGGCGAAGCCGCTCAACAAGATCGCAGGCTGCAGGCTGACGACGAGATTGAAGAGACCGCGGTTCGTCGGCGTCGCGTCGCGGACGTCGACGACGAAGGCTTGGTTGACGAGCCAGGCGCCCAAAACGAGCGAGCCGAGGATATTGCCGAAAAACGCGGACGTCCGCGCGCCGCCGATCAAGTGGCTGGAGACAACGCCGAGTCCGATCGCGCAGGCGAAGCAGATCGCCAGCATCGCCGATTTGCCGACCGGCGCGAAGAGCCGCCACAAGAGCGCTATGGCGAGCGACGCCATGCCGCCGGCGACAAAGGCGCCCGCAAATCGCGCGATCTCGATTGCCGACATCTGGACCGGCCTTTGAGAAGGAGACGATATGGGACTAAACCATAAATCTCGCTCGGGTCTTTGTCGACCGTGAAGATGCTGCGCCCGGCGCTAGCGGATCCGAAGATGGTTGCGCAACGCCAGGAGAAAGAGCGTGATCAGCGCCACCGGCAGCGGCGCCTGCAGCGCCGCAAGCCGCAAGAATCGCCTTTCGCGTCGCAACAGGCGAGAGGCGGTTCGGCCTCGCGGCGCCGGCCAATCACGCCGCCGCGAGCCGCCAATGGCTTGATCGCTGGCGTCGCACATAAGGGCTCTGGTTAGGCTTCCGAGGTCGGCCGAACGGTCAATTTGAGCTGGTCCAACAACTCGGGGCTCGCTGAAAGCCCGGTCAAGAAGGTCGCGCCGGAGAAATCGAGGCTGCCGTCGAAGCGCGCCCCGAACAGATCGGCCCGATCGCCGAAATGCGCGCCGCTGAAGTCGGCTGCGCCCCCGAATTGGGCTTCGCCGAAAAAAGACGGCCCGTCGAAGCGAGCGCCCGCGAACACGGCCCTCTCGGCGAACGTTGTCCGCTCGAAGAACGCGTGGTCGCCGACATGTGCGCGTGCGAAGACCGTCTCGCCGCCAAAGCGCGCGCCGATGAAACGCGCCTCGCCCGGGAGCTCGACGCCGTCGAAGCTGGCCGACCCTGCGAAGTGCGCGCGCTCGAACATCGCGCATTCGGCGATGAGCGCGCCGTCGAACCAAGCGGCGGCGGCGAAGCGCGCGTCCAAGAAGTTCGCCAAGTCCGGGAAGCGAAGTCCGGCGAAGTTGGCGTCGTTGCTGAAGTCGACGCCGATGAAGTCCGCCTCCGCCAGCGCGATAAAGGCGGCCGCCTCAGGGTCGTCCGAGCCGTGGTGGAAGATTTCTCGATCCGGGAACTCGAAGAACGGGTGCCGCCAGGAGGTTCGCCACAGTCCTTGCGCTTTGAGCTCAGCCCCTAACGCCAGCATCCCGTCCGCCCAGCGATTCCATTCCTCCGGGCCGGCGCGCCAGCGCGACCAATTCGCCATCTTGCGGGCCGCGAGAAACAGCTCGCCGGTGCTGTGGCCGCGCACCTTGTCGACGTCCTCCGGGCCGGGAACGCGAAGACTGTTCGCCTCAACCCACGGGTTGAGCGTCAGGAGCCGGCGCATCCACGCCGCCGAGTCAAACGGCTTTTGATCTTCGTTGTTCGCCACGCTCATCCCTTTCCTCGCCTCTCGAAGTCGCTGACGGCGTCGGCGCCGCGAGAAGACTGTCTTTCCATGCATCGCCGCCCGGTCAGCGGATTCGAAAATGGTTCCTGACCGCCAGCAGGAACAGCGTGATCAGCGCCACCGACAAGAGGAGCTGCAGCGTCGTGAAGAGGCTGATCTGCGGCGGCACCACCGGCGTGAACTGGTCGCCGAGCACCACCGCCGTCCGTTCCGCGCGCTCGACGCCGAAGAGGCAGGCGTAGGTCTGCGGCGTCCGCGCGCCGCCGACGAGGCCGGTGAACACGAGCCCTCTTGCGGCGGAGAGGTAGAGCGCTTCGGACGCCGCCTCGCCGCGGCCGGCGACGCAGCCCTGCGCCTCGAAGCCGCCCGTCGCCCAGTCGACGACGCTGGTCGGCCCGTCGAGCCCGAGCTCGGTCCGCTCGATGAAATGCTGGTTCAGATTCACGCCGGCGAAGACAAGGACGAAGAGCAGCCACCAGACGATCGGCCGGAACATAGAGCGGCCGAAATTCGAGAAGAGCTCGAAGAAGAGCCCGAGCCAATAGCGCGCGCCGCCGGGCCAGAGCGGCCGCCACGGGCGCTTCCAGCCGCGCTTCCAGCGGCCGGGCAGCGGGAAGTGATCGACATAGCGCTCGGATTTGATCTCTCCGGCGAAGAAATCGAGTTCGCGCTGATGGTCGTGGCCCTGAACCGCGAGGCGCTTGAGGCTGCGCCAGCGCGCCGAGAGGTCCCGGTCCTTGTTGACGCCCCAAAACGACGCCGCCCGCTCGGTGTCGACCCGGACGTTGTCGAGCCGCGGCGCCTCCTGAAAATGCGCCTGGTTGAAGTTCGGAACGCCGCTGAAACGCGCCCGCGCCAGCGCGAAGGTCGAGCCCTCCTTGCCTTGGACGGCCTCGAAACTCGTGTAGCCGTGAAAGGCCGCGTCGCCGAACGTCGTCACGCCGAAGAACTGCGCTTGCGCGCAGTCCATGCGCGCGCGAAAGACGGCGCCGCGGAAATCCGTGCGGCCGCGGAACGCCGCGGAGCCGAAACCGGCGTCGCCGCGAAACTGCGCGCGTCGCATCACCGTCCGGTCGACGAAGGTCGCGCGCAGAAAGCCGGCCCAGGCGCGGAACTCGGCGTCCTCGAAGCTGACGCGGCGGCGGATCTCGGCGTCTTGGAAGTGGGCGGTGTCGCGAAAGACGGACCGCTCGAACGCCGCCTCCGACCGGAAGACCGCGCCGGAGAAGTCGCCGACGCTGCGGAAGGTCGCGTTCGCGAAATCCGCCGGCGCGCGGAAGACCGACGCGTCGAACACCGCCCGGCGCCGGAAGGTCGCGCTGCGGAACTCCGCGTCGCCGCGAAACATCGCGCCGGCGAAGATCGCGCGGTGCTTGAACGTCGCGGAGCCGAACTGCGCCGTCTCGCGGAAGGTCGCCGAACTGAAGGTCGTCAGTCCCTCGAAGGCGACGCCGCCGAAGCGCGCTTGGCCGCGGAAGGTCGCGCCGCCGAAGCTCGCGGAATCGCGGATCCGCGCATTGGCGAAGAGCGCCGCTCCCTTGAAGGTCGCGCCGCTGAAGCGGGCCGGCCCCTCGAACCGCGCGCCGGAGAACTGAGCGGACGCCGAGAAGCGCGCGCCGCGGAAATCCGCGTCGCCGGTGAAGACCGCGCCGCCGAAGGTCGCCTCGTCGAAATCCGCCGATCTGAACCACGCGGCGCCTGGAAATCGGTATTCGCGGAAACTGCCGTCTTCCGAGAATCGCTCGCGCGCGAAATCGGCGACGGCTAGGGCGATGAAGGCCGCGGTTTCGGGCTGATCGCTCTTCTCGAGATAGACGTGCCGCTCGTCGACGACGAGCTTGATCGGCCGCGCGCGCCAGAGCCCGGCGGCGGCGAGCTCGCTCTTGAGCGCGGTCATCGCCTCCGCCCAGCCGTTCCAGGCGTCCTTGCCGGCCAGTCGCCGAGAGCGGCAGGCGTCGGCGCGGGCGGCGACGAGGGCGTCGCCGCCCGCGTGTCCGAAGCGCGCGTCCCAGGTCTCGGGCGTCGGCAGGGCGAGGCCGTTCGCCTCGAGCCACGGATTGAGGGCGCGGAGCCGCGCCGTCCAGTCGGCGGCGTCGAAGCGCGTCGGCTCGCGCGGAACGGTTTCGGTCATCGGCGCCCCCTCTCTTCACGCCCCGGTCTCGACCGAACGCAGGCTGGCGCGCGATTGTGGCGGCAAGCAGGACGCGGCGCGCTGGCCGAGACGTCGTCGGGCGCCGCCGGTTCAGCCCATGGCCACGACCGGGCGCCGTCCGCGCCGCCGGACGCGGTCGAGATAATAGGTCCACGCGACCAGCGACAGCCAAAAGAGATTGTAGAGGACGCCGCAGGCGACGACGACCTGGCCCGAGACCGGCCCGACCGCGGCGCGCATCCAGATGTCCTCGATGCCGGAGATCGGCTCCGGATGTACGATCACCTTGCCGAAATAAGCGAAAGTCTGGATGATCAACAGCCAGACGTAGGTGTTGCGAAGACGCCGGCCGATCGCGATGATGTAACTGACATGGTATTTCGGCTTGTTGTAGTCTTCCGCCAAGGTTTTTTGCCAGTTTTCCTCGAGATGAAGGTCGCCGTCATAGAGCATCGGCGCGTAGAAATGGTTCTCCATCCACCGCGCTCGCGCGCGCCACACGTTAAAGTAGCGATAGCGCCGCGCCTCCAGCATCATGAAGAAGGCGATCAAGACGCCGACCAAGATCAGCGGCAGCGGCGAGGCGTCTTTTGAAGAATACGTGATCGAAAGCGCGACGCCGAGCGTGACGACCGACCAATTCGTCGTCGTGTCGAGGCGCGTGCGCCAGATGGTGCTGCGATACACCTCGCCGCGATAGAGATGCGCCAACGCGCCGATCTCGGCGGGCGAGAACTCGCGCGGCTGCGGAACAACGTCCAAGGGCGCCGGTTTCATGGTGGACCTCCCGAATGCTCGTTTTGGTCCACCCTTCGCGTCCCGAGCCGGGACGACAAGATTAATTCGGACGCAAGCCTCAGCCGCCCAGCCGCTTCTTCCGCATCGCCAGCAGCCGCAGCCGCAGCGCGTTGAGCCGAATGAAGCCGTGCGCGTCGGCCTGATCGTATGCGCCGTCGTCCTCCTCGAACGTCACATGGCCCTCCGAGTAGAGCGAGTGCTCCGACCACCGGCCGACCGTCGACGCCGAGCCCTTGTAGAGCTTCCGGCGCGCGGTTCCGGTCAC
>CAZPTD010000177.1:0-9017 GCA_964588915.1 uncultured Neomegalonema sp.
GGCCATGTCGGGGCCGACGCGGCCGCGGTCGTGCTCGCCGAGAAGCCTCACCAGGCGAACGAGAAGACGCTCGTCGTCGATGTCGGCACCAACGCCGAGATCGTCCTCGGCGACAAGGGCGGGCTGACCGCCTGCTCGTCGCCGACCGGCCCGGCCTTCGAGGGCGCGCAGATCAGCTCCGGCCAGCGCGCGGCGCCGGGCGCCATCGAGCGGCTCCGCATCGCGCGGCGCACGCTCGAGCCGCGCTATAAGGTCATCGGCTGCGATCTTTGGTCGGACGAGCCCGGCTTCGAGGAGGCGGTCGCCGATATCGGCGTCACCGGGATCTGCGGCTCCGGCATCATCGAGGCGATCGCGGAGATGCGGCTCGCGGGCGTGATCGACGAGGACGGCGCCGTCCGCGCGGCGCTCGCGGCGGAGTCGCCGCGCGTCTTCGCCGACGGACGCACCTACTCGTTCCGGATCCGAGAGGCGAAGGGCGATTCGCCCGAGATCACCGTGACGCAGGCGGACGTGCGCGCGATTCAGCTCGCCAAGGCGGCGCTCTACGCCGGCTGCCGCCTCTTGATGGACCGGATGGGCGTCGAGACCGTCGACCGCGTCCGCCTCGCCGGCGCCTTCGGCGCGCATATCTCGCCCTTGCACGCGCTCGTTCTCGGCATGACGCCGGATTGCGACGTCGACCGGATCGAATCGGTCGGCAACGCCGCCGGCGCCGGCGCGCGGATGGCGCTGCTCGACCGCGGCGCCAGGCGCGAGATCGAGGAGGCGGTGCGGCGAATCGAGAAGGTCGAGACGGCGGTGGAGCCGCGCTTCCAGGAGCATTTCGTCAACGCCATGGCGGTGCCGAACAAGGTCGAGCCCTTCCCGAGGCTCGCCGAGATCGCCACTCTGCCGCGAATCGCGCCCGAGGAGAACGCGTCCGCCGGCCGGCGCAGCGGTCGACGCCGCCCCGCGCCGCGCTAGATGCGCGAACGCTGAAGACAGGCGCCTCCGGCTGCGCCATACTCGCGCCGAGCTTCCGCGGCGTCGCGGGCCGACGACGTTCTTGCCCGGGGCGGGTGTGGGAAACTATTGACGGCGTATGGAACCGATCAGCGAAATGAGAAGCGGCGGGCAGGATCCGGACTCGATCCTCGGCCGCATGGATCCGCGCCTCCTCGACGCGCTCCGAAAATTCGCGCGCCAGGAGATACCGCTCTTCTCGACGCCCTACGCGATCGGGCCCGACGGCTCGATCGAGGAGGTCGAAGAGCAGCGTCCTCAGATGCGCCCGCAGGATCAGGAGACGTTCCAGCGGCTCGCCGTCAATCTGGCGCTGCATCGGCTCGACGTGCCCGCCGTCTCCTATGACGAGGCCTTCGTCGAGGACGCCAAGGGCGTGCTCGCCATCGACGGCGCCGCGATCGCGGTCGGCGACGAGCCGATCTTCGATGTCGAGACCGCCCGCGCCGCCGCTCTGGAAGCCTCCGAGTTCGCCGGCGAGTCCTCGAACGGCCAGCCGCTCAGACCACGGCTCTTGCTCATCCGCGCGCTGTTCGAGAACGAGCCGCCGCTCTCCGAGATCGAAGCCTTCGGCCGCGACGCCCAGCTTCTGGCCACCGGGCGTCCGGAGGCGATCATGCGCGAGACCGTCGATCTCGGCCGCATCGCGACGCTTTTCCAGGCGATGCGCGACGCGCCGCGCGAGGCGCACGCGCTTTTCGAGCCGCAGATCGATCTCGTCTTCGCCTTCTGCGGCGACTGGGCGCGCTCGCCGCGCTCGGACGCCGCGCTCGCGGTGCGTCTGGCGGATTTGCGCGCGGCGCTGCCGGGCGCCGACATCCGGTTCCAGATCTGGGGCCAGGAAGAGCTCATCCGCGCCTATGAGCGCGTGGCGCTCGCGGCGGTCGGCGTATTGCGCGACGTCAAGCTGATGACGATCCCGCGCATTTCCTCGCCGACCGGCCCGGCCCGCGGCTGGATCGGCTACACGCCGGCGATCTCGATCGCGCGGCTCATCCTCGGCGCCGACCAGCTGCCCGACCCGCGGCTCTTCTACGACAACGTCCGCCACTATCTCGGCGAGAACGCCCGCGCCAATCCCGGCGCCGCCGGCCTCGCGCGCACGCTCGAGGACGGCGAGAACGCCGAGGTCGTGCTCCGGCACAACGGCGTCACCATCGTCGCCCGCGGCGCGGAGTTCGAGGAGGACGAGGAGGGCGGCGGCGACCTGCTGTTGCGGGAGTTCCAGATCGTGAACGGCGCGCAGACCGCCTTCACGCTCTACGCGCTCAGGAACAAGCTCGAAGGCGCCTATGTGCCGCTCAAGGTCGTCGTCACCGAGGACGAGCGGATCAAGGACGGCGTCGTCTTGGGCGCCAACACCCAGTCGGCGGTCGACCGCTTCGACATGCTGGCGCGGCGCTCGGAGCTGAGAGCGCTTCAGCACTATTTCGAAGCGACGCCCGCCGGCGCGCCGGAGAAGCTCTGGCTGCAGCGCCGCCGCGACGAGCCCTTCCGGACCCGCGTCAACCCGCATCGCGTGCTCCAGCCGCGCCAGCTGATGGAAGGCTTCGCCGCCACCGTCCTCGGCGCGCCGCATCGCGTGCACGACAACCCGTCGCTTCTGCTCGACGAGATCCCGAGCCGCATCTTCCATCCCGCCCATGAGCCGACGTCCTATCTCGCCGTCGGCTGGCTGGTCGTCGCGGGCCGGCGCTGGGCCGAGCGGCACGATCAGCGCTGGGCCGACCGCGTCGGCGTCGGCCGGACGGACGCCTATCCGGCGCGGTTCCAGTTCCTGTTCGCGCTCTTCCAGCTCGTCGATCCCGATCCCGACAATATCGACATCGCCAAGAGCGCCGAGGCGGCGGCGCGCTATCGGCGGATCGCCGAGGTCTTCGCGGCCCGCGACGGCGCGGCGCTCGCCGACCTCGCCGGCGTCGTCGTCCGCGAGGCCGCGGGCGGGCGGCCGCTCTCGCGCGAGCTCGTGCGCCGGACGGGCTTCACCGAAGCCGTGCGCAGCCTCGCCGAGGACGCGCGCTATCGGCTGCACGGCGCCGGCCGGTGACGGCGCCGAAAATGCCCGATCTCGAGCAGGCGGTCCGGGTCGCGTCGCTCAACCTCTATCACTGGGCGGCGCCGGGGATCAGCTGGTATCACGCCGGCTCGAGCCATGACGAGGCGGTTTGGGCCGCCAAGACCGCTTGGCTCCTCGAGACGCTGCGCGCCCTCGACGCCGAGATCGTCGGGTTTCAGGAGGTCGTCAGCGTCGAGGCGCTCCGCGACGTCGTCCGCGAGGCCGGCTATCCCTATCTCGAGACCGTCGCGGAGCCGCATTTCAGCGCCGAGGACCCGACCGTTTACAACCGACCGGTGCAGGCGGTCGCCGCGCGCCGGCCGTTGCGGGCGATCCGGCCGCGGCCGCCGGACGGCGTCGCCGGCGCGCTCGGCCTGTCGCATGATCGCGATTTCCGCCGCGCGCCGATCGAGGCGGCGATCGATCTGCCGGGCTTCGGCGAAGCCGTCGCCTTCATCGCGCATCTGAAGAGCCCGGGCGTCGGCGTCGGCGACGCGATGATCGCCGGGCGCTCGACGCCGCCCGACGAGGCGGACGCGGCGGCGCGCTGGACCTTGGAGGCGCTCTCGCGCGCCCATGGCGCGGCCGCGATCCAACGCGTCTTCGAGGCGAGCGCGCTCTATCATCTCGCCGCCGAGCGCATCGCCGAGGCGCCGTCGCGCCCGGTGCTGATCATGGGCGATCTCAACGACGCGCCGGAGAGCTCCGCGCTCGCCGCGCTCACCGCCTATCGGCCGTTCGAGCGAGACGGCGGCGCCGAGGATCCCGAAGACGAGGAGGAGCCGGTCGACGCCGCCGCGCGTTATCGGCTGGTCGACGCCCAGCGTCTGGCGCCGCGCTCGCTCCGATCCGACGACCGCCGCCCGACCCATCGCGCCGGCGCGCAGGGCGACGCGATCGACTACATCCTCGTCTCGTCGGCGCTTCAGCCCTGGTCGCCCGACGCGATCGGCATGGTGCTCGATTTCGGCGTCTACGACCCGTGGTTCCGCCGCGCCGATCCGGCGGCGAGCAGCGACCACGCGGCCGTCGTCGCCGCGCTCGCGCCGTTCGCGTGACCGAGCGAGGCGGAAAACGCGTCGATTTGGAACTTTTCCGTAAACCTTCGCCGACGCCGGCGACGTTTCGGCAAGGTTTCTTGACAGCCTCTGAAGTAAGTTTGCCGAAGCGTTGACGAACGCGCCGTCTACCGTGGCGCAGGTTCTTCCAACCGATTGATTCTTGATCGGTTTTTCCGACCTTGACAAAGGATGGAGCGCCAAGCGGCGGCGCAAGGTTTCGTTCAAATTTACAAATAAAACCTTCCGTCAAGAAAGGTTGCGCCGAAGTTACAATCGGCGGCCAGCGTAAACGGAAATCCAAGACGTCTTGCGTTTCGCATAATCCGAATTTCGGCGTTAGGTTTTCGACAATACTTTCAGCCGAGTATTTGCTGGCGACGGTCGACGAATACAAAAGTAATCGATCGCACTCAGCGAAAGAAATCGCTGATCTCTCTCCAGAACGGTCGGATCCAGGAACGAGGCGCTCGGCAGAGCGCCCGAATTCACGCCGCCTCTACGCGGCGCCGCGTCGACGAAAGAAGACGCGGTCAGGCAAGGGAACGACTCAAATGACCAGCGCTTACTTCAACGTCACCGCCCAGAACGCGCTTTCGATCCTGACGCGCAATAACCGTCAAATCGCTGAGGCGGGAAAAGCGGTCTCGACCGGTCTCAAGGTGGTGGACGCTTCGGACAATGCTTCGCTCTGGGCGATCAGCCAGAATTTTCAAAGCGATCTCGTCGAGTATTCGGCGCTGTCGGACGGGCTTTCTCTCGGCGCCTCGACCGTGGCCGTCGCCCGCGCCGGGGCCGAGTCCATTGTCGATTTGTTGAACGACATTAAGACCGAGATCATCAATTCGACCGCGACCGACGCGACGGTCGACGCCAACCAGTCCGCGATCGACGGCTACGTCTCGCAGATCGAGAGCGTCGTCTCGACCGCCTCGTTCAACGGCGTCAACCTCCTGCAGAACCGCCTCTCGTCGAGCTCGACCAGCTATTCGGTGCTCTCGAGCATCGACAGCGACAGCGGCTCGTCTCAGTCGATCAACGTCGACTACCAGGATCTGCAGACCGACACGGCGACCTTCGGCGGCGGCGCCGTGACGCTGACCAACTATTTCGGCGACGCCGGCGGAACCGTCGCGGTCAGCAGCTCGCTCGATATCGACATCGTCAGCGGCGGCGTCGACTACGGCTCGAGCTACCGCGTCACGCTCGAAGGCGGCGGCGCGCACGCTTTCGGCAGCTCGCAGAGTTTCGAATACGTCGCGCGCAACGGCGACACCCGGTCCGACGTCGCCACCGCGCTCTATGACGAGATCGGCGACTATATCGAGGCCAACGATCTGTCGTCGTCGGTGACGGTCAGCCTCGACGCGACGAACGGCCAGCTGACGATCAACAATCTCGATGCGACCAACACGCTCGACGTGACCAACGCGGCCGCCTCCGGCGGCGCGGCCGGCGGCGCGCTCGAGGCGCTCGCCGCGATCGACGTGACGACCGCGTCCGGCCGCAGCTCGGCGCTCGCGACCATCGAGACGCTGATCGACCGCGCGACGAACGCCGCCGCGGCGCTCGGCGCGAGCGAGACGCGGATCGAGACGCAGTCAGCGTTCCTGAGCGAGCTCTCGGCCGTCGTCAGCTCCGGCCTCTCCAGCCTCGTCGACGCCGATATCGAAGCGGAATCGGCCAAGCTCGCCGCCGCCGAGGCGCAGCGCGAGCTCTCGCTCTACTTCCTCTCGATCGCCAACGCCGATCCCAAGCGGTTGATCGACCTCTTCCGCCAGAACTGAGCCCGGCTCAGACGCGGCCTCTGAGCGCCATCCAGAGGCCGCCCGCGACCATGAAGGCGCCGCTGCCGAGCTCGACCGCCCGGCGGCGGCGCCTCAGCCATCCGCCGGCCCTGTCCGCGGCGAGCGCGTAGGCGCCGTCCGAGAGCGTCGCGATGGCGATGAAGAGGACGCCGAGCAGCGCCGTCTGCGCCGCCGGATCGCCCGCCGCCGGATCGACGAATTGCGGCAGGAACGCGCCGAAGAAGAGCAGCGTCTTCGGGTTCGAGATCGACGCCAGAAACCCTTGAGCGAAGAAGCCGCGCGATCGAACCTCGGCGTTCTCCGGCGGCTCGGCGCGCAGGCCCGAACGGATCAGCTTGATCCCGAGCCAAACGAGATAGGCGGCGCCGAGGATCCGGATCCATTCGAAGATCTCGCCGAAAGAGGCCGCGACCGCGTCGAGACCGAGCGCGATAAGGCCGATCATGATCGCGATCGCGATCTGGGCGCCGCCGATGGTCGCCAGCCCGGCCGCTACGCCGTGGCGCAGTGAATTGGCGATGACGATCGTCACCACCGGCCCGGGCGCGACCACGATCAGGAAGGACGCGAGCGCGAAGGTCAGGATCTGGCTCAGCTCGAGCATGCCGGCGGCTCCGCAGGACGCCGCCTGCCGCGGCTATGACGCGCCACCATAATCGACCGGATCGCGCAAATCGTCCCTTTCTCGGAGCCAGCGCGCATACGTCGCTTGGATCGCGCTCGCGACCGGTCCGGCGGCGCCGTTTCCGTACGTTCGCTCGTCGACCCGCGCGATCCAGAGCGCGCCGCCGGCGGTCGTGCTGATGAAGACCTCGTCCGCCTCGTAGAGCGCCGCCAAGGAGACCGGCCCTTCCTCGGCCGGATATCCGAGCTCGGCGGCGATCTCGATCACGGTGCGCCGCGTCACGCCGCGGAGGCAGTGGCGCGCCGGCGTGCGGATCGCGCCGTCCTTGACGACGAAGAGGTTGAAGCCCGGCCCTTCAGCGAGATCGCCGTCGATCGAGCGCAAGACCACGGTCTCGAAGCCGTGGTCCTTCGCCTCCATCAGCCCGGCGGTGAAGTCGCCCCAATGGTAGTTCTTGACCTGTTGGTTCAGGCATTCGTCGGGAATGCGCCGAACGCTTGTCGCGACGCGGAGGCTGGCGCCCGCGGCGACGACCTCCGGCTTGATCACGTGGATGTAAGGAACGCACCAGGCGTAGAAGCGGCAGGCGCAGTCGCGCGGATCGCGCGAGCCCGGAGCCCGCGGCCGGCCGCGCGTGGCGACCATCGCCACGTAGGAGGCGCGGAGCCCGGACGCGGCGACGATCGCGTGGAGCGCCGCCCGCATCTCGCGACGCGCGCGCCCGTGCTCCAGGCGCAGCGCCGCGCAGGAGGCCTCGAAGCGGTCGAGATAGGCGCCCAAGCGAAAGAAGGCGCCCTCCCAGACCGGCGCGACGTCATAGGCGACGTCCGAATGGATCAGGCCCCAATCCGTCACCGAGATCGTCGCCTCGTCGATCGGGACGATCTTCCCGTCCATCCACGCCGCGCCGCGCGAGAAATCCGTCATCCGCGCGCCCCCTCGTTCCGCTCACAGATTGTCGATCACCTCCGAGAGCTCGTAAAGCGCGTCGATCGCGTCCTCGGCGCATTCGGCCGGCGTGAAGATGTGGTCGTGATAGTAGGCCGCGACCACGTTGCCCGGAATGCCGTAGGCGGCGAGCGCCGTCGCCGCGGCCGCGGTCAGCCCGACCGCCTCGAGATCGGAGACCACCGCCAAGGTGATCATGGCGAAGCGCAAGGAGTCCTCGGCGCCGTAGCGCTCGGCCTTGCTCTCCTCGACGATCACGGTCCAGCCCTCCTCCTCGCGGAAGAGGCAGATCGGATCGTCCTCGAGCACCTCCGGCCCGATCCGCTCGACGCTCGCGAAGACGAAGAGCCGTTCGTCGAGCATCGGCGACATGCCTCTGAGGAGCGACGCCAAATCCTTCTCGGCCACTCTGAACTCCTCCCCTTCAAGCCGCTTCGCGGCGAGGCGCCTCACGCGGGCGCCGAAACGAACCGACTTCATACATTTTTTGCGCGATCCGCATAACCCCGCTCGGCGCGCCGCCGGCCGCGACGCGCGAACGCCTTTCCTTGAGCGCCCGAAAGCCGCATATGGACGCATTGAAGAACGCGGCGCGCCGAGCGCCGGAGACGCCCGCCGCCGGTCGGCGGCCTCTCGCGGCGACGACCGCCCTCTCGAGGAGAGACGCATGGAGATCCGCGAAGCGCTCACCTTCGACGACGTGCTTCTGACGCCGGCGGCCTCCGAGGTCCTGCCGGGCGAAGCCTCGACCAGGACCCGCGTCACGCGCGAGATCGAGCTCAACATTCCGCTGATCTCCGCGGCGATGGACACGGTCACCGAGGCCGAGATGGCGATCGCGATGGCGCAGGCCGGCGGCCTCGGCGGCATCCACCGCAACCTCGCGCTCGAGGAGCAGGCGGCGCAGGTCCGGCGCGTCAAGCGCTTCGAGAGCGGCGTCGTCTACGACCCGGTGACGCTGCGGCCGGACCAGACGCTCGAAGACGCCCGCGCGCTGCAGGAGAAGCACAAGATCACCGGCTTTCCGGTCGTCGACGCGCGCGGCAAGCTCGTCGGCATTCTCACCAACCGCGACATGCGCTTCGTCGAGGATCCGAGCGAGCCGGTCTCGAGCCGGATGACCGCGGACAATCTCGCGACCGTGCGCGCGCCCGTCGATCTCGAGGCGGCCAAGCGGCTCTTGCAGCAGCGGCGCATCGAGAAGCTGCTCGTCGTCGACGACGACGAGCGTTGCGTCGGGCTCTTGACCTTCAAGGATATCGAGAAGGCGGTGCTCAATCCGCAGGCGACCAAGGACGCGCGCGGACAGCTTCGCGTCGCCGCGGCGTCGAGCGTCGGCGACGACGGCCATGCGCGCTCGGAGGCGCTGATCGACGCCGGCGTCGACCTCATCGTCATCGACACCGCGCATGGGCACTCCAAGGCGGTCGCCGAGGCGGTGACGCGCATCAAGAAGAGCTCGAACTCGGTGCAGGTCGTCGCCGGCAACGTCGCCACGGGCGAGGCGACGCGCGCGC
>CAZPTD010000178.1:0-9001 GCA_964588915.1 uncultured Neomegalonema sp.
CGAGCTCGGCCTCGCGGACCTTCAGCAGGATCACCTGCTTAGCCGTCTGCGCCGCGATGCGGCCGAACACCAAGGGCGGCAGCTCGTCGCTCACCTCGCCGCCGATCTCGCCCTCGTAGCCGTATTGCGTCTTGGCGTCTTCGGGCAGGATCTCGGTGAAGGTGTTCTCGATCTCCTCGGCGACCGTGCGCACGCGCCTGAGATGCGCCTCGCCGGTCTTGCGGTCGAGCTCGACGCGGATGTCGTACTCGGCGCCGTAGCGCGATCGCGCCGCCTTCTGGATCGCCTCCTCCAAAGCGCCGATGACGATGTCGCGGTCGATCTGCTTCTCCGCCGCCACCGCATAGGCGATCTGAAGAAGCTCCAGCTTGTTCGCGCTTACTGCCGGCGCCATTCAGCTCTCCTTTCGTCCCTTGTCGTCGGCGCGGTCGGCCTCTTTCTCGGCCGCCGCCTCCGCGTCGTCTTCCGTCTCGGCCTCTTCGAGCTCGAGGCCGTCCATGTCTTCTTCGAGATCGATCTCGGCGCCGTCGGCGGCCGCGGCGAGCCGCGCCGCGCCGCCCGCCTTGAGGCTCGCCGCGACCAGCGCGTCGGTCAGCACGAGCTTGGCGTCGCCGAGATCGTCGGCGACGAGGCGCGCGAGGCCGAGATCCGGAACCTCGACCACCACGACGTCGGGCTCGCCCGCCGCCTCCTCGACGCCTTGCAGAACGCCGCGATAGCGCTTGCGGCCGTCGACCGCTTCGCGCAGCTCCAGCTTCGCCTCGTAGCCGCGCCAGCGCTCGAAATCGCCGAGCCGCGTCAATGGCCGGTCGATGCCCGGGCTCGACACCTCCAGGACGTATTCGCCGTCGATCGGATCCTCGACGTCGAGCACCGCCGAAAGCGTGCGCGAGAGCTCGGCGCAATCCTCCACCTCCATGCGCCCGTCGGCGACGCGCTCGGCCATCACCTGCAAAGTCGGCCGATTGCCGCCCATCAGCCGAATGCGCACCAGCCGAAAGCCCATATCCTCGGCCGCCGGCTCGACGATCGCCGCCAGGCGCTCGTCCATCGGCGTCTTCGCCAGGAGCTGCGGCAGAATCCGATCGGTCCCGTCGCCCACGCGTCTCTTCCGTATCCGGGTTCCGCCGCGCGCCGCCGCCGCGCCGCCCGCCCCGTTCGAACCCTTGAGCGAAAAACAAAAAAGCGGGCTCGAGCGGCCCGCTTCCTACGATGTCCGGTCGTCATCCTGCGAGGACGACGCCGCTCGCCAGTTGAGATAGCAAGCGTCCGCCCACGACGCAAGTGAAGCGATCGCGCGAAGTCGAAGAAACAGCCGCAACGACGGTCGACTTCGAGCCGCCCGCTAGACGCAATTATAGGCGCAGGCCAGCGCCGCGCCGAGAGCGGCGACCTCGGGCCGCTCCCGCGCCTCCTCGGCGTAGCGCAGCGCGATCTGGCAGTCGCCGACCGGCGGCAGGCCCTCGGCCGCGCCGAGCACGACGAAGCCCGGCTTCATTGCGCTCGCCGGCGCCAGCGAGATCGCGAGATCCGCAGACACCGCCGCGAGCTGTCCGGCGTAGGAGTTCGACGCGTAGGCGACGCGGTAGCGCACGCCGCGCCGCTCGAGGCTGTCGATGGCGAGCCGCCGCCAGGAGCAGCCATGGCGCGCCATCGCCACCGGCAGAGGATCGCGCGTCGGCGCCGACCCGCCCCTGAGCCCGACCCAGACGAGCGGCTCGGAGTAGACGATCTCGTCGCCTTCCCGCCACGGCGTGTCGCCGCCCGGCACGAGAACGGCGAGATCGATCTCGCCCGCGTCGATCGGCCCGCAGAGATCGAACGTTGAGCTCAAGGTTACGCTGACGCAGACATCGGGATGCGACTCGGCGAAATCGGCGAGCAGGCGCGACAATCTGAGATCGCCGAACTCGTCGACGAGCCCGATCCGCACATGGCCGGTGAGCGCCGGCGCCCGAAACGCGTCGAGCGCCGCGCGATGCGCCGCCATCAGATGACGCGCATGCTCCTCGAAGCGCCGGCCGTCCGCCGTCAGCGTCATGCCGCGCGGCCCGCGTTCGAAGAGCAGGACGCCGAGCGTTTCCTCGAGCTTTTTCAGCTGCATCGACACCGCCGCCGGCGTCCGCCCGACCTCGCGCGCCGCCGCGGTGACGCCGCCCGCCTTGACCACCGCCAGGAACGCCCGCGCCGCGTCGATATCGACGACGGCCGACGGCGCCGGACCGCCCGACGCCGCGCCGCGCTCTCTCGGACCTCCGCCGTCCATCGCGTCGTCTCTCGCCATTTCTCCGTCCTCCAGGCATTCAGAATCTCTGAACGCTTCGTTCAGATCTTTCAGATTTTCTAAAGCAGATCGCCGCAGTACGTCAATCCCACCGACGCCGAGAACGCCGCCGACGCCGCGGCGAAAGGCGGAACCGAAGGAGAGACGAGATGTCCATGTTCACCAGAGCCCGGGCCCGCAGCGAGCGCCGTTCGATCATCCGGAGCATGCTCGGCATGAGCGAGAAAGAGCTGCGCGATATCGGCGTCAGCCGTTACCAGCTCGAGCGCGCGCTCGACGAGGTCGACGATCCGCGGATCTTCGAGAAGGTCCGTCGGCGCTCCTTGCGGGAGTTGCCGTTCTAGCGGCGGTCGCCTCGGCGCGCCGTCGGGCGCGCCGAGGCGGCGATGTGAAGGGCTGGACAGCCCGCCCGATCCAGGAGCAACGTCGAAGCTCCACAGCCGCCGGAGACGACGCCATGTCCGCCTTTGTCATCGTCGACACCAAGATCACCGACGCCGAGGCCTATGAGCGCTACAAGAGCCTCGCCCGGCCGATGGCCGAGAAGCATGGCGGCGTCTATCGCGCCCGCGGCGGCGGGATGGTGGTCGTCGACAGCGATCTTTGGACGCCGACGCGGCTCGTCGTCATCGAGTTCCCGTCGATGGCCGCGGCGCAGGGCTTCGTCGACGATCCGGACTACGCGCCGATCAAGGCGATCCGGCACGCGGCGGCCGAGAGCACGCTCACGATCGTCGAGGGCTTCTGATCAACGCCCGCCCGCCGTCACCGCCTCGAAATCGGCGAAATAGTCGCTGCGCCGCATGATGAAGGGCGGGCGGCCGGATCTGAGGTCGAAGACGTCGCCCTCGCGCTTCGAGAGCGTGGAGGTGAAGAAGTAGTCGAGCGTCATGCAGATCTCCTCGTCGAACCGCGGCAGCGTCGGATCGTCGAGCCCGTAGCCCGGATAAACGAAGCAGATCTCGCCGCCCGAGACGCGCCAGGTTCCGACAATCGTCTCGGCGACGCCCGGATACCAGAGATACGCGCCGCCGGCGCCGTCGAGATACTCGATCTGAACGCCGTTCGTTTCGTCCCAGGAGAGGAAGGTGTGAAAGCCGAAGGCGTCGCCGCTATCGCGATGCTGCGCCAAGGCGGCCGCCGCCGAGAACAAGGCGGCGACGAGCGCCGCCGCGCCGGCCAGTCTTCGCGTCATGGAGGCTCTCCTCTCATCCTCGCGCCTCGGAAGCGGAAAAACCCGACGACGCGAAGGCCGTAGGCGAATTTTCCGCCGCCGCCGCGCAGCCGCCGGCGCAGCTCACCGCATCGCGCCGAGCACCGCCTCGAAGCTCCTGAAGTCGTCGTCGAATCTCAAAACGAACGGAACCGCGCCGCTCTGAAGATCGAACGGATCGCCCGCGCGCTTCTCGCGGATCTCGGGCCAGTGCTCCTCGAGCGGCTGGCACGCCCATTCGCCCGCAGGCGGGCCGTCCAATGCGGCGCTCGGCGCGGCGTCGTAGACGAAGCAGATTTCTTCCTCGTCCGAGACGCGCCAGGAGCCGAGAATCACGGCGCTCTCGCCCGGATACCAGAGATAGGCGCCGCCCTCGCCGTCCAAATACTCGATCTGGATCACGTAATCCGGATGGGAGAAGAGGAAGGTGTGGTGGGCGAACGGCCCGCCCTCGTCCGAATGCTGAGCCCAGGCCGACGCCGCATGACCCAGCGCGACGGCCAGCGCCGCCGCGCTCCAAAGCCGTCTCATCGAAGCGGCCTCCCTCTTGCGATCCGGCGTCTTCGGCCGCTCCCGCGCGCCGCTATCGCTTCGGCGGCATCAGGTCGGTGATGTGGCCGGTGAACATCTCCGTCGCCATCGCCACCGTCTCGGACAAGGTCGGATGCGGATGGATCGTCAGCTCGATATCCTCCGCGTCGGCGCCCATTTCAATGGCGAGCGCCGCCTCGGCGATGAGATCGCCGGCGTTCGGCCCGACGATGCCGCAGCCGAGGATCCGCTTCGTCTCGGGATCGAAGAGCACCTTGGTGACGCCCTCCGAGCGATCGTTGGAGAGCGCCCGCCCCGACGCCGCCCAGGGAAAGACGCCTTTCCCGATCTTGATGTCCTTCGCCTTCGCCTCGGTCTCGGTCAGGCCGACCCAGGCGACCTCGGGATCGGTGTAGGCGACCGACGGGATCACCTTGGCGTCGAAGGCGGATTTATGGCCGGCGGCGACCTCGGCGGCGACCTTGCCCTCATGCACGGCCTTGTGGGCGAGCATCGGCTGGCCGATGATGTCGCCGATGGCGAAGATGTTGGGCGCGTTGGTGCGCATCTGCTTGTCGACCGGAATGAAGCCGCGCTCGTCGACCTTCACGCCCGCCTTCTCGGCCCCGATGTTCTTGCCGTTCGGGATGCGCCCGACCGAGACCAGCACGAGATCGAAGGTGTCGTTGGCCGGCGCGTTCTCGCCCTCGAAGCTGACCTTGATCCCGCCCTTCAGCGCCTCGGCGGCGGTCACCTTGGTCTCGAGATAGATGTTCTCGAACTTGCCCTCCATGCGCTTCCGCCAGGGCTTGACGATGTCCGGATCGGCGCCGGCCATCAGTCCGGAGAGGAGCTCCACCACCGTGATCTTCGTGCCGAGCGCGGCGTAGACCGTCGCCATCTCGAGCCCGATGATGCCGCCGCCGACGACGAGCATGCGTTTCGGCGTCGATCTAAGCTCGAGCGCGCCGGTGCTGTCGACGACCCTGGGATCGTCCCAGGGAAAGAAGGGCATGCGCACCGCCTCGGAGCCGGCGGCGATGACGCATTTCTCGAAGGTGACGGTCTTCTCGCCGTCCTCGCCCGTCACCGTGATCATGTTCGGGCCGGCGAAGACGCCCGTTCCCTTGACCACGGTCACCTTGCGGCCCTTGGCGAGGCCGTCGAGGCCGCCGGTGAGCTTGGCCACCACGCCGTCCTTCCAGCTCCGAAGCTTGTCGAGATCGACCTTCGGCTTCGAGAACGCGATCCCGTGCGCCGACATCTCCTCGGCCTCGGAGATCACCTTCGCCGCATGGAGCAGCGCCTTCGACGGAATGCAGCCGACATTGAGGCAGACGCCGCCGAGCGTCGGCCAGCGTTCGATGAGCACGACCTTCAGACCGAGATCGGCGGCGCGGAAGGCGGCCGAATAACCGCCCGGCCCGGCGCCGAGCACGACGAGGTCGGCGTGGATGTCGCCTTCGGCGCGGGCGCCGCCCGAGGCGGAGGTCTCCGCCGGCACATGCGCCGCGCCGTTGGCGGAGGCGGCCGCGCCGGCGAGCTCGAGCGACAGGAGAACGGCGCCCCGGCTCACCTTGTCGCCGACGGCGACCTTGACCTCCTTGACGACGCCGGCCTCGGGCGCCGGCACGTCCATCGTCGCCTTGTCGCTCTCGAGCGTCACGATCGGATCGTCGACGGCGATCGCGTCGCCCGCCTTCACATGCAGCTCGATCACCGGCACGTCGGCGAAATCGCCGATATCCGGCACGACAATGTCCTTCAAGGCCATTCAGTTCTCCCTTCGCCGGCGGCGCCGACAGTCTAGATCGTTGATTTGACGGCCGCCGTCTCCGGATCGCCGGTGTTGGGCGTGCCGGCCGGCTCGATCAGCAGAACATGCGCCTCCTCCTCGGCGACCGGCCGATGAACGACGCCCTTCGGCACGATGAAGAGCTCGCCAGGCCCGAGCGCGACGCTCTGGACCGCGCCGTCGGCGTCCTTGAGGTCGATGCGGATCCGGCCTTGCAGGACCAGGAAGAAGTCGTCCGTATCCTCGTGCAGATGAAACGGAAACGCGCCCTGGAACTTGACGACCATGACGTCGTCGCCGTTATAGCCGGCGACGATCTTCGGCGACCAGCGCTCGCTGAACATGCTGAGCTTCTCGGCCAGATTGACCGCTTTCGCGTCCGTCATGTCGATCTCCCCGACAGCCTCAGAGCAGGAGCCGCCGGACGTCGCCGAGCAGGGTCTTCAGCGTCGCGCAGAACCGCGCCGCCAGCGCGCCGTCGATCGCGCGGTGGTCGTAGGAGAGCGACAGCGGCAGCATGTTGCGCGGAACGAACCCTTTGCCGTCCCAGACCGGCGCCATCTTCGAGCGCGTCACGCCGAGGATCGCCACCTCCGGCGCGTTGACGATCGGCGTGAAGGACGTGCCGCCGATGCCGCCCAGAGAGGAGATGGTGAAGCTCGCGCCCTGCATCTCCTTCGGTCCGAGCTTGCCGTCGCGGGCCTTTTTCGAGAGCTCGCCGAGCTCCTTCGAGATGTCGATGACGCTCTTCTGATCGGCGTTCTTGATCACCGGCACCACCAGGCCGTTCGGCGTGTCGGCGGCGAAGCCGATATTGTAGTAGTGCTTGCGAATCAGCGCGTCGCCGCTCGGCGCGATCGAGCTGTTGACCTCCCAATGCTCGGCCAGCGCCTTGCAGCAGCCGCGAATCAGGAACGAGAGCAAGGTCACGCGGTAGCCCTGGTCTTTCGCGGTCGCGTCGAGTTCTTTGCGGAACGCGTCGAGATCGGTGATGTCCGCTTCTTCGTTATGCGTGACATGCGGCACGTTGAGCCAGGACCGATGCAGAACCGGGCCGGAGATCTTCTTGATCCGGCTCATCTGCACCGTCTCGATCTCGCCGAACTGCGTGAAGTCCACCGCCGGGATCGGCGGAACGCCCATGCCGCCCGAGACGCCCGCGTCCGGCGCGCCGCCCGCGAGCGCGCGCTTGAGATCGTCCTTGGTGATCCTTCCCTTCTCGCCCGAGCCTTTGAGCTTGGTGAGATCGACGTCGAGCTCGCGCGCGAGGCGCCGGACGGACGGGCTGGCGTGCACGCCGCCGAAATCGGCGAGATCAGGCTTCGGCAGGCCGCTCGAGGCCGCGGCGCCGGCGGCGGGCGGCGGGCTCGGGCTCGGGCTCGACGCCGACGCGGCCGGCGCCGAGGACGCGGCGGCCGGCGCCGCTGTCGCTCCGGCGTCGCCCTCGGTCGCCAGCACCAGCACCGGCGCGCCTTCGCTCACCTTGTCGCCGACCGAGACCTTGATCTCCTTGACCACGCCGGCCGCGGGCGACGGCACGTCCATCGTCGCCTTGTCGCTCTCGAGCGTGATCAGCGGATCCTCCGCCGAGACCGCGTCGCCGACCGAGACGAGCACCTCGATGACCGGAACGTCCTCGAAGTCGCCGATGTCGGGCACGGCGACGACCGTCTCTCCGCCGCCCCGAGACGCGGACGCGGAGGCCGCGACCGGCGCCGCCGCGCCGTTGCCGCCGGCGCGCGCGCCGTCGGAGGCCGAGGCGTCCGTGTCGAGCATCAGGATCACCGAACCTTCGCTCACCTTGTCGCCGAGCGCGATCTTGATCTCCTTGACCACGCCGCCCTCGGGCGCCGGCACGTCCATCGTCGCCTTGTCGCTCTCGAGCGTGATGAGCGGGTCTTCGGCGGACACCTTGTCGCCGACCGACACCAAAAGCTCGATGACCGGAACGGCGTCGAAATCGCCGATATCCGGCACCTTCACTTCGACCACTGACATGTCTTTCCTCCTCGAACCGTCTCGGCCCGCGTCACGCGCGGGCCGGGTTCGGCTTGTCCGGATTGATCTGGAAGGCCTCTATCGCCTCCTGAACGGTCTTCGACGGAACCTTGTTCTCGTCCGCCAGCGCCTTGAGCGCCGCGACGGTCGTGAAGTGGCGGTCCACCTCGAAATGCGCGCGGAGCTTCCTGCGGTAGTCGGAGCGGCCGAACCCGTCGGCGCCGAGCACGCGGTAGCGCGCCGGCACATAGGGCCGGATCTGATCGGCGAAGAGCTTCATGTAGTCGGTCGTCGCGATGACCGGGCCGTCGCCGCGCTCGGCGAGCTTGCGCGTGACGTAGGGCGTCTTCTGGTCCTCGAGCGGATGCAGCATGTTCCAGCGCTCGCAATCCATCGCTTCGCGACGCAGCTCGGTGAAGCTGGTCGCGCTCCAGACGTCGACGCGGCAGCCGAACTGCTCCTCGAGGATCTCGGCCGAGGCGAGCGCCTCGTTGAGCATCGCGCCGGAGCCGAGAATTTGAAGGTGATGGCCCGTCTCCTTCGGGCTCGGCCGAAGAAGATAGCCGCCCTTGCGGATCCCTTCCTCGGCGCCCTCGGGCATCGCCGGATGATGATAGTTCTCGTTGAGCGTGGTCAGATAGTAGAAGACGTCCTCCTGCTCCTCGACCATCCGGCGCAGGCCGTCCTGGATGATCACCGCCACCTCGAAGGCGAAGCTCGGGTCGTAGGAGACGCAGTTCGGGATCGTCGCCGAGATAAGATGGCTGTGGCCGTCCTCGTGCTGCAGGCCCTCGCCGTTGAGCGTGGTGCGCCCCGAGGTGCCGCCGATGAGGAAGCCGCGCGCGCGCAGGTCGCCGGCGGCCCAGGCGAGATCGCCGACCCGCTGGAAGCCGAACATCGAGTAGTAGATGTAGAACGGGATCATCGGCGTGTCGGAGACCGCGTAGGAGGTCGCCCCCGCGATCCAGGAGGACATCGCGCCCGCCTCGTTGATGCCTTCCTGCAGCATCTGGCCCGAGGTCGACTCCTTGTAGAACATCAGCTGGTCGGCGTCCTGCGGGGTGTAGAGCTGGCCGACCTGGCTGAAGATGCCGAACTGACGGAACATGCCCTCCATGCCGAAGGTGCGGCTCTCATCCGGCACGATCGGCACGATCCGCTTGCCGATGGTCTTGTCGCG
>CAZPTD010000179.1:0-8928 GCA_964588915.1 uncultured Neomegalonema sp.
CCGAGCATGAAGTTCTGGAGCGTGAGCGTCATCCGGGTCGTTCCGCCGCCAACCGTTTAGAGCGTGCCGGAGGCGCAGCCGCCGCCGAGCTGCATGCCGAAGCCGAACATCGCCGCGCCGATCGCCGTCGACAGACCGACCGGAAACACCCAGGCGTTCACCGCGAGGTCGACGCTTCCGCCGAAGAGCCGGACCTCGGCGCCGTAGGCGATCAGCGGATAGGAAACGACGATGATCAGCGCGAGCAGCAACAGCTGCGCGCGAAAACCGGCGCCGCGGCGCTCGCGGATCAGCCGGCGCCAGCCGCCGGTGAAGCCGAAGCTGGCGTGATAGAGCGCGACGCCGCAAAGAAGGCCGAGCAGCGCCGCGTAGGTCTGCTTCTCGCCTTCGCCGCTGGCCGCCCAGAGGAGCGCCGCGAAGAGCGCCGCCGCCACGGCGACCGGAAAGACCTGCGCGCGCGTCGCCGCTCCGTCAGCGCTCATGCTCTCGCCTCCTTCGACCGGGCCGCCGTCCAACCCGCAGCTAACGGCGGATCAACCTGTTGAGTCATCAACCCTCCGTGACCTGGCGGGGTCGTGAATCGAGATTTTCTCACGATCAACGTAAGAGAAATAGGACGCAGCAGCGCGCGAAACGAGCAGGAGAGACGCGATGCACGCAACGGATTCATGCGGATTGCCCCTGACCCTCGGCCCGGACGCCGACCGCGCGCGCGCCGTCGAGGCGTGGGACGGCGTGCAGACAGGCTTCCTCGCTCACGCCGCCGCGACGCCGAAGCATCTCGGCGACGCGCTCGAGGCCGCGCCGCGCTTCGCGCTCGCCCATGCGGCGAAGGGCTTCTTCCTGCTCCTGCTCGGCCGCGCCGAGCTCGAGGAGAGCGCGGCCGACGCCTTGCGCGCGGCGCAGGCCGAAGCGCCGCGTTTGACGCCCCGCGAGCGCGCCTATGTCGAGGCGCTGGAGCTCTATGTCGCCGGCCGAATGACGGCGGCGGCGGATCGGCTCGAGCGGCAGCTTCGCCGCGCGCCGGAGGACTCGCTCGCTTTCAAGCTCGTTCACGCGCTCCGCTTCGTGCTCGGCGACGGCGTCGGCATGCGCGCGTCGGCCGAGCGGGCGATGGGCGCCTTCGAGGCCGGCCATCCGCATGAAGGCTACGCCAAGGGCTGCCTCGCCTTCGCGCTCGAGGAGACGGGCGCTTACGCCGCCGCCGAGGCGGTCGGCCGCGAAGCGGTTCTGCTCGCGCCGGACGACGCCTGGGGCCTGCACGCCGTCGCGCATGTGCTCGACATGACGGCGCGGGCGGCGGACGGCGTCGCCTGGCTCGGCGACCGCTCGGACGCCTGGGCGCATTGCAACAATTTCGGCTACCATGTCTGGTGGCATCTCGCGCTCTTCCATCTCGATCGCGGCGAGATCGAGGAGACGCTGCGCCTCTATGACGAGCATGTGCGCGCGGACCGGACCGACGACTATCGCGACATCTCGAACGGCGCGTCGCTTCTGATGCGGCTCGAATTCGAGGGCGTCGACGTCGGGACGCGCTGGGACGAGCTCGCCGAGCTCTCGGCCAACCGGACCGAGGACGGCTGCGTCGTCTTCGCCGATCTGCATTATCTGCTCGCCCTCGGCGGCGCCGGAGGCCGCGCGCGCGACGAGGTCCGCCTTATCCGCGCGCTCAAACGCTCGGCGGCGGCGCAGCGCGGCTGCCAGAGCCGTGTCGCCGCCGAGGCGGGCGCGCCCTGCGCGGAAGGCCTCCACGCCTTCGCCCATGGCGACTACGTCGCCGCCTTCGACGCGCTCAGGCGCGCGCAGCCGAAGCTGGTCACGGTCGGCGGCAGCCACGCGCAGCGCGACGTCTTCGACCGCACGACGATCGAAGCGGCGCTCCGCGCCGGCCTCCTCGAAGAGGCCGAAGCCGCCATCCGCGCCCGCATCCGCCGCCGCGGGGCCTGCGACGGCTACGCCGAGCGCCGCCTCTCGCGGATCGCCGAGCTCCGCCGCGCCGCGGCGACCGCCGCCGAGTAGCCCTCTGCGGCCTCACGCCGCTCTCGCGCTCTTGTTGGTGTCGTCCGCGCGCCGCCCGTGCCACCACCGGCGCAGGCCGCGCCGCCCGCCCGGGCGGCGCTTTTTCGGCGGCGAGGCTTGACGGTGGCGAAAGAGACGGCGTCCGACGCGCATCGCGATCCGCGGCTCGACTTCTTCCGCGGCATCGGCATGTTCATCATCCTGATCGCGCACACGCCCTTGAACGCCTGGACCAAATGGATCCCGGCGCGCTTCGGCTATTCCGACGCCACGGAGATTTTCGTCTTCTGCTCCGGCGCCGCGTCGGCGATCGCCTTCATGAAGGTGTTCGAGAATCGCGGCTGGGCGATCGGCGCGGCGCGCGTCGGCTACCGGATGTGGCAGATCTACTGGTGTCATATCGGCGTCTTCCTCGCCGTCGCGGTCGCGCTGGTCGGCGTCGACAATCTGCTCGAGACCGGCGGCTTCTATCTCGCGACGCTCGGGCTGCCGCCGTTCGAGAACTACGGCAACGAGCAGATGTTGGCGCTGATGACGCTGACCTACGTGCCGAACCTCTTCGACATCCTGCCGATGTATTTCGTCATCCTGGCGCTGATGCCGATCGTCGCCGCGCTCGCGCTCGAGAACCGCGCTGCGGCGATGGCGTTCATCGTCGCGCTCTATCTCGCCGGCAGCCAGCCCTGGATCCTGGTCTCGGGATCGCAACCGCTCTTCCAGCTCACCTTGAGCGTCGCCTTCGCCCTCGCCGTCGCCGGGCTCGTCCTCGTCGCCGCGCGCGGCCTCGCGCTCGGCCGCTACGGCTGGATCGCCGCGATCGTCGGCGCGGTCGCCGCCGGCCTCGCCGCTTCGATCGTCTGGGACGCCTCGCCCTTCTTCGCCGAGTTGGTCAATCTCGACTTCTCCGCCCGGCCCTGGAACGACAGCCACTGGTTCTTCAATCCCTTCGCCTGGCAGCTGATCTTCTTCACCGGCTTCGCCTTCGCGCTCGGCTGGATCCCGGCGCCGCCGATCAAGCGTTCGCTGATGATCCTATGCGCCGCGATCCTCGTCGTCTGCGTGCCGCTCGACCCGGACGGCGCCTTCGGCCGCGAGCTCAGCGTCTACATTCGCGACAGCGGCCTCAGCGGCTCCGACCATTGGCTCGTCGGCCTGCGCGACGGCCTGCGCGACGTGCGCGCCGAGCTCGGCGCCTTGTCGTCGAAGACCTATTTCGGCCTCTTTCGGTACATCCATTTTCTCGCGCTCGCCTATCTCGTCTGGGCGCTCGCCGGCGACCGCGGCGCCAACCTGCCGAGAAGCGGGATCGGCGGCCGGATCGTCACGATCGTCCGCCGCGTCGGTCAGCAATCGCTCGCCGTCTTCGTCGCCAGCCTCGTCATCGCGCGGATTCTCGGCGTCTGGCTGCGCGAGACGGCCGAAGGACCGGCGGCGCGCGTCAATGTCGAGAACGCGTTCCGGCGCAGCGCGATCGAGCCGGACGTCTGGGTCACGATCGGCGCGAACCTCGTCGGCTTCGCGCTGATCATCGCCGTCGCCTACGTCGCGCGCTATTTCCGACGACAACCATGGCGCGCAAAGGCCGCGTAACAGCAGTTGCAGAGCCGCGCCGCTGAGGCCAAAGTCGTCGATAAAGAAATACGCGGACAGCGAGTGAAAAATGCGCGACTTGGCGGCGGTGGAAGAGGTCACGGAACGGCGGGATTTGATCCGCGCTTGGCCGGCGTGCGCGCTTCACGCGACGCTCGGCCTGCCCGGCGAGCCGCCCGGCCCGGGCGAGCCGCTGCCGCCGCTCTGGCGTTGGTTCTACTTTCTCGACGCGGTCCGGCGCAGCGCGATCGGCCCGTCGGGCGCCGGCGACGGCGGCGGCATCTTCGGCGGCGGCGCGAAATACTGGATCGGCGGCCGGCTCGAGTTTCGCAAGCCGCTTCTCATCGGCCGGACAGCCAGCCTGGTGGAGTCGAACGAGCGCCGGCGACGGGCGGAGCTCGGCGACGGTCCGGTCGAGATCCTGACCCAGAGGCTCGACGTGGCGCATGCGAACGGGCTGGCCGAGGTCGAGGAGCGCGACTTCATTCGCCGCGTCGGCCGCGGCTCCGCGGCGCCGCCGATCCCGATGGAGGCCGACGGCGCGCCGGCGCCGAAGTCGCGCTGGCGCCGCCGCTGGGCCGTCGACGCGCCGCTGCTGTTCCGCTTCTCGGCGCTCCTCTTCGACAGCAACCGCCTGCATTACGATCTCGACTATTGCCGCTCCGCCGCCGGTCTGCCGGGTCTGCTCGCGCCGACGCCGCTCCTGGCGCTGCTGTTGCTCGAGACCGCGCGCGAGAAAGGGCCGGACCGCGCCGTCGCCCGCTTCTCCTATCGGCTGCGCGGGCTGCTCACCCATCTCGACGCCTTCGCGGTCTGCGGCCGCGCGACGCGACTGGAGGATGGCGGCGACGGCGCCGAGCTTTGGATCGAGACGGAGAGCGCGCCGAAGCGCGTGGTGATGACGGCGACGCTCGCATTCGGATGACGCGGTCGGCGATGCGCCGTTAGTGCGCCGTTAGAACGCGCGGAGCGCCGCCGCCGAAGTTCGGCGGCGACGCGCGCGACGTCTGGCCGTCCGCTGACGGCGACGCCTTAGTGGCGGCAGCTGTTCGGGCCCGGGATCAAGACCTTGTCGACCACGTGGATGACGCCGTTCTCGGCCTGAATGTCGGCGATGATCACCGTCGCGAGCTCGCCGGTCGAGTCGCCGATCGTGACGCCGTTCCGGTCGTTGGTGACGCAGAGGATGAACTGCGACAGGATCGGGCGGATCGGAATCGTGCCGTGCGGCAGATCGACCGACCGCAGATGACGGTCGTCGACATGGTAGAGCAGGATGTCGGTCAGCTGTCCGCGGTTCTCCGGCTCAAGCAGCGTCTCGACCGTGCCCGGCGGCAGATCGGCGAAGGCGTCGTCGGTCGGCGCGAACACCGTGAACGGACCCGGACCGTTCAGCGTGTCGACGAGATCGGCGGCGCTCACCGCGGCCACCAGGGTCTCGAAGCGGTCGTCGCCGGCGGCGATCTCGACGATGGTCTGCGCTTTGGCCGCCGGCGCGGCGGCGACGAAGGCGAGCGCGGCGATCGCCGCTTTCGCGAATCGGTTCATGACGTTCAACTCCCAGTAGACGATAATTGACAAGATGTTACGTGACCGGCCGACCTGTCACATAGAGCGCGCCGTTGCGCGTCGAGCGGCGACGGCTCACAAGCGGTCTCGGAGTTGTGACGCGCGAGCGGTGATCCAAAACCGAACGATCAGCGTTCACGACGGCTCGACCAGCGCGGCTCCGCAACGGCGTTGATGTGTCAACTATGGCTAACATCGCACATGATGACGCATTTTGGCCACGCATGTGGAGGCAAAAAGCCGCGCAGCCTACGCTGCGGCGCAGCACGCTCTTAGCTGCCGTCGGCAAAGCGATATTAACGGTCGCTGGGAGAAGCGTCGGTCCGTTCGGATCGAGCGAGGAAGGCCGGCGGCGCTCGGCGCGCCGGCGGGGCGAAAGGCCCGGGAGATGGACGCATGACGAACCGTAAGGTGCTGGGTGGGCCGGCTGGCTCGGCGGAGCGTTGGACATGTCCGTTCTGCGGACCGCGCGCGCGCTCGGAATTCGACCGGATCGACGCGCCGGCCGCGGCGCCGTCGCTCCAGGCCGGCGCCGGCGAATGGTTCGCGGCGCTTCATCTTCAGGACGGGCCGCGCGCGCACACCGCCGAAGAGACCTTCTGGACGCACGCGCTCGGTTGCGGCGCGGTGCTGGCGCTCTCGAGCGCGACCGGGCCGAGCGCCCGCTTCGCCTCGCCGGTCTTCGCCGAGGCGATGCGCTCGAGCCGCGCGGCGCCGACCGAGGCGCTTCCGAAGCCGGCCCGCCGGCGCGCTGCGGCGACGGCGCGGCGACGCCTGGCGTCGTGAGCCGCCGGCGATGACGGCCGATCCGCCCGGCGCGGATCGACCGGCGACGCCAAGGCGCGCGACCGGCTTCGGCCGGGTCGAACTCCAACGCGCGATCCCTTTCGAATGGAACGGCCGACCGCTCGTCGGAGCGGCCGGCGACACGCTGGCCTCGGCGCTGATGGCGAACGGCGTCGCCGTCACCGGCCGGAGCCCGGTGTTCGGACGCAGTCGCGGCCTCGGATCCTGCGGCCCGGCGGCCTCGGGCGGCCTCGCGCGCGGCGCTCGATCGGGCGGCGCGCCGCGCCTCGCCGATCCGGCGCTCATCGAGCTCGAGCCCGGGATCTCCGCGGCGCTGCCGACCAAGCTCGACCGCCGGCAGGGCGGCGCCGCCTCGACGGCGACGCCCGACGAGGACATCGCCTTCGCCTTCTGCGACGCGCTCGTCGTCGGCGCCGGTCCGGCCGGCATCGAAGCCGCGCGGGTTCTCGCCGAAGCCGGACAGGACGCGCTGCTCGTCGATCGCGACTTCGTTCTCGGCGGCGGGCTCCTCGGCGATCCGGTCGAGATCGACGGCTCGGCGGCGGCGGACTGGCTCGCCGCGCGACGCTCGGCGCTCGGCCACGCCGGCGCGCGCATCCAGCTCCGGACCGCGTTTCTCGGCCTCTTCGACCACGGCGGCGCGCTTCTCGGCGAACGGCTCGGCGCTGCCGACAAGGCGAAGGGCGCGCCGGCGCGGCGGCTTTGGCGCGTCCGCTTCGAGGCGTTGATCCTGGCGACCGGCGGCGTCGAGTCCCGCGGCCGTTTCGCCGACAACGATCTCCCCGGCGTCGCGACCGCGGGCGCGCTCCGGAGCGCGCTCCTGCGTTTCGGGGTGTTGTCCGGCAGCCGGATCGTGATCGCGACGGCGAACGAGAGCGGCTAACTCGGCTTGGAGGCGATGACGGCCGCCGGCGCGGACGTGACGATCCTCGACATGCGGCCGCCCGAGACGGCGCGCCGCGCCGCCGGCGCGCCGGGCGTCGGCCATCGCGGCGGTCTCGCGCCGTTGCGCGCCCTGGGAAAGGACGTGCTCCGGTCGATCCGGGCGGCGGCCCGCGACGCCCGCGGCTGGCGCCCGACGACCCGCCGCATCGACGCCGACCTCCTCGCCGTCGCCGGCGGCTGGCGCCCCGATCCGCTCGCGGCGGCCTGCGTCGAGGCGGGCTCCGACGGATCGGTCCGCCTCGAACGCGCCGGCGCCGCGTCCGGCGCGGGCTCTCCGGCGGACTGCGCGCGCTCGGGTCGGAACGTGGCGCTGAGGCTGCTCGACCGCCCCGAAGAGCCGATCGACGCGCCGGCGGCGGCGCCCTTCGAACCGCCGGTCTTCGCCTCGGCCGCGCTCGGCGGCCGGGTCTTCGACGATCTCTCCGCCGACCTGCTCTACGACCCGAACGCCCGCCCCGCCGCGCCGGACGCGCGGATCGCCGCCGCCGTCGACGCGCGTTTCAGGGACCGCGCCGCCGAGCGGCGGAGCCCTGCGCACGCCGCGCTCGAGCGGCTCGGCTGCGACTTCTCGCTCGAGAATGGATGGCTCCGGCCCGCGCGACGGCGGCTCGCCGGAGAGGCGGCGGCGGCGGCGGCGCGGCGCGAGGCGAAATCGGCGCGCGAGGCCGTCGCGCTCGCCGATCTCTCGGATCTCGGTAAGGTCTCGATCGGCGGCCCGGACGCCGCCGAGGCGCTCGACCGGGCGCTCGTCCGCTCCGCCCGCCGGACGCCGGACGACGGCGCGCGGCCGACGCTTCTCCTCGCCGACGACGGCGCCGTCCTCGCCGAAGCCGTCCTCTGGCGCTGCGCCGCCGACGCCTTTTGGCTCACGACCGCGCCGGGCGAGACCGAGATCGTCAAGGCGCGTCTCGACGCGCTGTTGCAGACGCGCTGGCGCGCGCTGAGAGCGGCCGTCGCGACCATCGACGACGCCTTCGCCGCCTTTGCCGTCTTCGGACCATTGGCCCGACGGGCGCTCGCGCGCGTCGCGCCGGAAGCGCCGCTCGCGGACGACGCCTTTCCGCCCGGCGCCGTTCGGACCGCCGCGATCGGCCCGACGCCGTGCCGCATCGGTCGTCTGTCGCGCTCGGGCGAGCTCGGCTACGAGATCGTCGCGCCGGCGCCCGAGGCCGCAGCGCTCTTCGCGACGCTCTTCGAAGCCGTCGAGGCGCTCGGCGGCGGCTTCTGCGGCGCCGAGGCGCTCGAGACGCTCAGGATCGAGCGCGGCCGGCTCGGCGCGGCGGAGATCGACGGGCGCGCGACGCTCGCGGATCTCGGCGCGGCCTACGCGCCGGATCCGGACCGCGCCTTCGCCGGAAGCGCGCTCGCCGCGAGCGCGGGCCAGGCGGCGCCCGATCGGCCGCGCCTCGTGAGCGTCTGGCCGGAGACGCCGACGGCGCGCCTTTCGCCCGGCGCGGCGCTCTTTCGCGCGCCCGGCCGCGGCGTCCGGCTCGGCTGGATCACCTCCGCCGCCCGGTCGGAGACGCTCGACGCGACCGTCGCGCTCGGCTTCATCGAGGGCGGGGCCGGCGCCTGGTCCGACCGCGTGATCGTCGCCGAGAACCCGGAGGGCGGCTTCGTCAAGGTGCGGATCGCGATCGCGGAAGCCTTCGACCCGACCGGCGCCCGATCACGCCCCGAGGAGGATCCCGAGGCGCCGGACGGGGCGCCGGAGGCGCGGCCGGCGCCGACGGAGCGGGTCGCGCGCACGGCCCTCGGCGGCCTCGCGTCCGATCCGAACGCCCGGCGCGCCTATGCGAGCGACCCGCGGCGCGCGCGGCTCGAAGAGGCGCCGCCGAGCGCGCATCTGAGCTTCAGCGCCTGGCCGGGCGCCTTCGACGCGGCGGAGGACGAGCTCGCGCGCAGCCTCGGCCAGCGCGCGCCCACCGCGCCGGGGCTCGCCGCCGTCAGCGCGCAAGGCCCGCACGCGAAGACGGGACCGCCGCACCAATGGCG
>CAZPTD010000180.1:0-8895 GCA_964588915.1 uncultured Neomegalonema sp.
TCGCCACCGCCTCGCGCCGCGCCGCGCGGCCCGCGTCCGGTTCGCCGAGCGCCGCGTCGAGGGCGCGGATCGCCAGCGTCGGATCGCTCGCGACGGCGAGATCGGCGCGGAAGCCGCGCGCGGGCATGCGCCGGAAATGCGGATCCGGGCCGATATGGACGATCCGCGCCGCCGGGTCCGGCGCGTGTAGGCGCTCGATCCAGGGCACGCCGCTGTCGAGGACCAGGAGGAGATCCGCCGCGCGCGTCGCCGCGCCGGCGTCGTAGCCGAGGAGCGCCGGATCGTCCGAGGCGAGCACGTTGCGCACGGGAAAGGGCTCGACCACGCCGACGCCGTGACGCGCGGCGAAGGCCGAAAGCGCCGAAGCGAGCCGACCCTCGACGTCGCCGCGCTGGCACAGAACGATCGGCGCGCGCGCTTCGGCGATCCAACGCGCGACTGTCTCGATCGCGTCCGGATCCGGCGCCGTCGCCGTCGCCGCCGGACGCGCCGAGACCGGTTGGCGCTCCGCTTCGCCGATCGCGGCCGCCAGCGGCTCGCGCGGCAGGCTGAGATAGACCGGCCCGCGCGGTTCGCTCATCGCCAGCGCGACCGCCCGAGAGACCAAGGGCTCGCCCTGCTCGGGATAGCGCATCTCGTAGTCGAACTTGACCAGGTCGCGCACCAGCGAGGTCTGGTCGTACATCTCCTGGCCGTATTGGATCGGCGTGACGCGGCCGCCCGGCCGTCCCGTCTCGGTGATCGGCGTGCGGCCGGACATCGCCACCACCGGCACATTGTCGCTCGCCGCGTTGATGACGCCCATCGCCGCGTTCGCCAGCCCGACATTGACATGCACCATCGCCGCCTGCGGCCGGCCGGTGGCGAGATAATAGCCATGCGCCATGGCGATGGCGGCGGTCTCGTGCGGAATGGTGAGCGGCGTCGGCGTCTCTTCCTTCGGCAGGCGCGCGAGCGCCTCGATGACGGGCGGAAAATCGGTGCCGGCGTTGGCGAAGAGATAGTCTATCCCGGCCCGCTTCAGGCCCAGCAAAACCGACTCGGCGCCCGTCTCCGGCGCCCTCTTTTGCGACCCTGTCATCGCTCCTCCCGAGGATTTTTCATTCTCCGCCTGGTGACGCCGAACCCTTCGATTTTTTCCTTGTCAAACCTGGTCAGGCGCCTTCCAAATGATCGAAATCTCACATGCCGAGATTTTTGTCAGGTTTGCAAGCTCGGGCCGGGGGCGGCTTACGGACCCTGAAACGGGCCCTCACACTTGGGAGAAAGATGATGCGCATTTTCGCAGCGGGGGCGGCGATCGCCGTCGGACTGGCCTGGGCCGGAGCGGCCTCGGCTCAAACCGTAGGGATCGCGACGTCGAACCCCGGCTCCCTCTTCCACAATATCGGCAGCGCCGTCGCGAACGCCTCCAACGAGGCCGGGCTGAACGCCACGATCCAACCGGCGACGAGCCCGAATCAATACATTCCGTTCGTCAACGACGGCGGCATCGAGTTCGGCGTGGCCAACCTGCAGGAGATCAATTACGCGGTGACCGGCGACGCGTGGTGGGGCGGCGTGTCCAACCCCGAAATTCGGGTCGTGGCGATGCTGATGCCGCTGCGCGAGGCGATTTTCGTGCGCGCCGACAGCGACATCATGACGATCGCCGATCTGCGCGGTCGGCGCATGACCGACGGCTACACCGCGCAGTCGACGATCATTCCGCAAATCGACGCGCTCCTGTCGACCGCCGGGCTGACCCGCGACGACATCGTCTCCGTCCAGGTGCCGTCCGTGGTCGCCGGGGCCGACGCGTTCATGGCGGGCGAGGCCGACGCGTTCATCTTCGCCCATGGCGCCGGCAAGGTGCGCGAGGCGGACGCGGCGGTCGGCGGCCTTCGCGCGCTGGCGATCACGGATCCCTCCGACGAGACGCTCGCCATGGCGCGGGAGCATTGGCCGACCGGCTTCTTCACCGACATCGCCGCCGGAACGACGCCGGGCGTGCTCGAGGACGGCGTCTATTTCGCGTACCCGCAAATCGTCTTCACGCATTCGGGCGTGCCGGACGACGTCGTCTACGCGATGGCCAAGGCGCTCTACGAAAACCAGGAGACGATGGCGGCGACCTTCCCGCCGTTCCGGCTGTTCGACCCGCAGGAGATGCGCGGCGATCCGGGAGTCGCCGAGTTCCATCCGGGCGCGATCCGCTTCTTCGACGAAGTCGGATTGGAGTGAGACCGCGAGCGTGAGCGACGCGTCGCCGAGCAACGCCGCTGACCGAGAGGCCGCGCCCGGCCTCTCGGTCACTCTCACACAGGGAATCGCGGATCTCTGCGCGTTGCTGATCACGGTGACGGCGATCGCCTGGGCGTTCGCGCTGCCGCGCCATATCGGCGTCGGCGTTTATCCGCAGCAGTTCTTCGCGGCGATCCTGATGTTCGCGCTGCCGGCGGCGTATCTCACGCTGCCGGCGCAGCGCGGCCGGGCGCGCGACGCCGCGCCTTGGTGGGACGTCGTCCTCGCGCTCGTCTCCTTCGTGACCGTCGGCTTCATCGCCGTCCGCTACCCGGATCTGGTGTTGCAGGTCTTTTCGCGCCCGCTCGAAGTCTGGCTGCCCGGTCTGATCGCGATCCTGCTCGTGCTCGAGGCGCTGCGCCGCGCGACCGGCTGGGCGCTGGTGATCATCATCTCCTGCTTTCTCGTCTACGCGCTTTTCGGCGACATGATCCCGGGCCGTCTGCAGGCGCGGGCGCAGAACTGGCAGAATCTGTCCGGCTACATGGCGTTCGATTCGAACGGCGTGCTCGGGCTGCCGCTCTCCGTCGCCGCGACGATCGTGGTGGCCTTCATCCTCTTCGGCGTGGTGCTCAATCTCACCGGCGGCGCGCGGTTCTTCACCGACGCCGCGATCCTGGCGATGGGCCGCTTCCGCGGCGGCGCGATGAAGATCGCCGTGCTCGCCTCGGGGCTCTTCGGCTCGATTTCCGGCGCGGCGGTGGCCAATGTCGTCGGCACCGGCGTCGTCACCATCCCGATGATCAAGCGCGACGGCTATCCGGCGCACAAGGCCGGCGCGATCGAGGCGGTGGCCTCGACGGGCGGCCAGTTGATGCCGCCGGTGATGGGCGCCGCTGCGTTTCTCATGGCCGAGTTCCTCGGCGTCGCCTATTCCGACATCGTCATCGCGGCGCTCGTGCCGGCGCTGTTCTATTTCGGCGCGCTCTTCATCCAGGCTGATCTCGAGGCGGCGCGAATCGGCGTTCGCGCCGTTCCGAAATCGGAAATGCCGTCGGGGCGGGAGGTGCGTCGCGGCGCGCATTTCGCGCTCGGCTTCGTGGTGCTGATCTATCTCTTGTTCTGGGAGAACTGGCGGCCCGAACGCGCGGCCGTGGCGGCGACGTTGGCGCTGATCGCGACGTCGGTCCTGATCGGCTATCAGGGCGAGCGCCCTGGCCTCCGGCGTCTCCTCGGCGCGCTGGCGCGCACCGGCCGTTCGGTCATCGAGATCATCCTGATCTCCGCCGCCTCCGGCCTCGTCATCGGCGTGCTCAACGTCACCGGCCTCAGCTTCAACCTCACCTATTCGTTGGTTCAGATCGGCGGCGGCAGCGCGATCGCGTTGCTCGCGCTCTCGGCGGTCGTCTGCATCGTCCTCGGCATGGGCCTGCCGACGCTCGGCGTCTACGTGCTCCTGGCCGCTCTCGTCGCGCCGGCGCTGGTCGAGGTCGGGATCGAGCCGATCGCGGCGCATCTCTACGTGCTCTATTTCGGCATGATGTCGATGATCACGCCGCCGATCGCGCTCGCCGCCTTCGCCGCCGCGACGATCGCCAAGGCGCCGGCGATGTCGACCGGCTTCGCGGCGATGAAGTTCGGCTGGTCGGCCTATGTGATCCCGGTCCTCTTCGTCTTCTCGCCGACGCTGCTCCTCATCGGCGCGCCCTTCGACATCGCGCTCGCGATCGTCACCGCCCTTGTCGGCGTCTGGCTGGTCTCGGCGGCGCTCGCCGGCTACTTCGCGTCCCGGCTGACGCCGTTGATGCGCGCGCTCTTCGCGCTCTTCGGCCTCGCCGCGCTCGTGCCGGCGGACGCGTTCGAAGGCGCGCTGGTGAGCGATGTCGTCGGCGTGCTCGGCGGCGCGGCGCTGATGGCGATCGAGGTCGGCCGCAACCGGCGCGCCCACGCGGCGCAAGGGGCGGACCTATGATCGCCGGCGCCAACAGCATCGAGCGGGTGCTCGCGATTCTCGATCTTTTCGGCGAGGAGCGGCTCGAATGGACGCCCGAGGAGATCATGGACGCGCTCGGCTACACCAGGCCGACGGTCTACCGCTATCTCAAGGCCCTGAGCGAGTTCGGGCTCTTGACCTCGCTGCCGAGCGCCGGCTTCACGCTCGGTCCGCGCGTCGTCGAGATGGACTTTCTGATGCGCCAGTCCGACGCGCTCACGCGCGAGGGGCGACCGCATCTCGAGGCGTTGGCGGCGCGCTATCCGGCGACCGCCTTGCTCGCCCGCTGGTATGGCGAGAAGCTCCTCTGCGTCGAGGCCAAGAGCTCGACCGCGTCGGCCCGATCGAGCTATGCGCGCGGCCGGCCGATGCCGCTCGCGCGCGGCGCGATCTCGCGCGCGATCCTCGCCCATCTGCCGCGCCGGCAGCTCGCCCAGCGCATCGTCGACAATTTCGACGATCTGCGCGACATCGGGCTCGGCGACAGCGTCGAGGCGATCGCCGAGAGCTTCCGTCGGGTGCGCCGCGACGGCTACGCGATCGCCCGCGGCGAGGTGACGCCCGGCGTCGTCGGCGTCGCCGCGCCGGTGTTCGATTCCGGCCAGTCGCCGATCGCGGCGCTCTGCGTGACCATCGCCGAGGAGGCGGCCGCGGCGGAGCGGCTCGTCGACGTCGTGCGCGACGTGACCGCCGCCGCGCAGGCGCTCAGCGCCGCGCTCTCCGGCCGCCGATCCGGCGTCGCGGCGTCCCTGGAACTCAAGAGAGGCTGAACGATGCTCAAGATCGACGTCTTCAACCATATCTGGCCGAAACCGTTCTTCGACGCCCTGACCGCGCATATCGGCGAGATGACCGACATCACCAAGCGGTCCGGCGACGTGCCGATGATGACCGATCTCGACCGCCGCTTCGAGGTGATGGACCTCTTCGGCCCGGACTATCGCCAGATCCTGTCGCTCGCCTCGCCGCCCTTGGAGAAGCTCGCCGGGCCGGAGAAGGCGCTCGAGCTCAGCCGCGTCGGCTCCGACGCGATGGCCGAGCTCTGCTCGAGACATCCGGACCGGTTCCCGGGCTTCATCGGCACGGCGCCGATCTCGCATGTCGGCGCCGTGGTCGAGGAGAGCCGCCGCGCGATCGAGGAGCTCGGCGCGGTCGGCATGCAGGTCTACACCAATGTCGGCGGCAAGCCGCTCGATCTGCCCGAGTTCGAGCCGTTCTTCGCCTATATGGCCGAGGCCTGCAAACCGATCTTCCTGCATCCGGCGCGCGGCGAAACCTTTCCCGACTATCTCTCGGAGACGCGGTCCGAATACGAGATCTGGTGGACCTTCGGCTGGCCTTACGAGACCTCGGCGGCGATGGCGCGAATGGTGTTCTCCGGCCTCTTCGACCGACATCCGGGCCTCGAGATCCTCACCCATCACGCCGGCGGCATGGTCCCGTTCTTCGAGGGCCGCGTCGGGGCGGGTTGGGACCAGATGGGCGCCCGCACCTCCGATCGCGATCTCGCCGCCGTGCGCCGATCGCTCGAGCGTCCGCATCTCGACTATTTCAAGGAGTTCTGCGCCGACACCGCCACCTTCGGCTCGCAGAAAGCCGTCGAGCACGCGATCGCGTTCTTCGGCGAGGATCGGGTGCTCTTCGCCTCCGACGCGCCGTTCGATCCCGAGGGCGGACCGATGTATATTCGCGAGACCATCCGCATTCTCGACGCGATGGAGATCTCCGAGGCGCTCCGGCGCAAGCTCTATCAGGACAACGCCGCGCGGCTGCTCGGGCTGACGCTCTAACGAGGGGAAAACATGTCGCGGGAAATCTACGACGTCGTCGTCGTCGGCGGCGGGCCGGTCGGCATGGGGCTCGCGATCGAGCTCGGCCAGCGCGGCGCGCGCGTCGCCGTCGTCGAGCGCTTCGCAACGCCGCAGCCGATCCCGAAGGGGCAGAACCTCACCCAGCGCACGATGGAGAACCTCCATTTCTGGGGCTGCGAGGCGGAGGTGCGGGCGCGGCGGCCGGCGCCGAAGGATGTCGGCATCGGCGGCGTCACCTGCTACGGACAGCTGCTCACCGATTATTGGTACGACTGGTTCAACCGCAGCAGCGTGAACGACTTCTACTACGTCGCCAACGAACGCCTGCCGCAATACGAGACCGAGGCGGCGCTGCGGGCGCGGGCGGCGGAGATCGACGCGATCGACATCCGTTACGGTTGGAGCTTCGTCGGGCTCGTCGAGCGGGCCGACGGCGTCGTCGTGCGCGCCGAGCGGTTCCCGAACCCGGGCGACGGCGATCCGCTCGAGATCGAGGCCCGGTACGTCGTCGGCTGCGACGGCAGTCGCTCCGGCGTGCGCGCGGCCGCCGGCATTACCGAAACGCTGTCGGATCACGACCGGCTGATGGCGCTGCTCGTCTTCCAGTCGACGGAGCTCCACCAGCTTCTGGAGCGCTTTCCGGGCAAGGCGATCTATAACGTGCTGCGCGCGGATCTGGACGGCTATTGGCTCTTCTTCGGCCGCGTCACCCATGGCGCGAGCTGGTTCTTCCACGCGCCGGTTCCGATGGGAACGACCAAGGACAACTTCGACTTCGCCGCCTATCTCCATCAGGTGGTCGGGCGGCCCTTCGCGCTCGAGTTCGACTATATCGGCTTCTGGGATCTGCGCATCGCGATCGCCGACCGGTACGGCGAGGGCCGCGTGTTCATCGCCGGCGACGCGGCGCACAGCCATCCGCCCTATGGCGGCTACGGGATCAACACCGGGTTCGAGGACGCGCGCAATCTCGGCTGGAAGCTCGCCGCAGCGCTTCAGGGCTGGGGCGGCCCGAAGCTTCTGGGCAGCTATGACGCGGAGCGCCGGCCGGTCTTCGCCTCGACCGCGCGCGACTTCATCGAGACCTTCATCGAGAAGGACCGGGAGTTTCTCAGGACCTACAGTCCCGAGCGCGACCGCGCGGCGTTCGAGGCGGCCTGGTTCAGCCGCGACGAGGCCGACGCGGCCGTCTCCGAATTCGAACCGCATTACGAGGGCTCGCCGCTCGTCTTCGGCCCGGCTGGCGGCGTCTCGAGCGCCAAGGGCGCGCACGCCTTCTCCGCGCGCGCCGGCCATCATCTGCCGCCGCAGACGCTCCCGACCGGCGAGAGCGTCTTCGAGCGTCTCGGTTCGGGCTTCACCTTGATCGCGCTCGACGCGGCGACGGCCGAGATCGACGCCTTCCGCGCCGCCGCCGAGCGGTCGCGGACGCCGCTCGACATCGTCGCGGACGCCGGCGCGGCGGCGGCGCGCGAGGCCTACGGCGCGCGGCTGATCCTGGCGCGGCCGGATCACTATGTCGCCTGGGCCGGCGACGCGCTCGATCAGGACGCCGCCGCGATCCTCGACCGCGCCCGCGGCGCTTAGGCGCCCGCCGATCGGTTAGTCGAAGCTCTTCGCGACCTCGTACATCACCGGCTCGAAGCTGCGGCAGAGCTGGCCGATCCGGCGGTTGCGCGCGCGCATCTCGTCGGTGCGCAGCATCGCCAGGAAGTGCTCGCGCCGCTCCCATTGCGAGTAGTTGGCGATCCGCGTCTGCGCGTCGTTCACATGCAGCGCGGCGGAGATGAAGCCGGGCTGGCGCGAGATGAAGTTGGAATAGGCGTCGACGAGTTCGTCGAGGAGATCGGAGCAGGCGCCGGGATTCACCTCGAAGGTGGTGATGACGGTCTGCAGGTCGCGGTCGGTCGAGATTGTCGGCATCTGAGCGTCGAGCCTCTACGCAATGCGCTGTCGCGGCGGCGCGGACGCCTCGGCGGGCGAGACTGGCCGCGCGCCTCGCTGATGATCTCCCGCGAGCCTAGACCGCCTGGCGATTCGATGACAAGCGGCCGCTGACCAGACGAACGGGCCCGCCGCGCCGCTCGTCATCCCATGGCGTTCGGCAGCAGCAGCGAGATGACCGGGAAGGCGTCGATCGAGGCCGTCGCCGGACCGCCGCGCATGCGCGCCATCAGCGCCCGCGCGCTGTCGTAAATGTCGGTGGCGATCCGCGCGCGATAGGCGACGCGGCCGGCCGCGATGAACATCGGCATCATGCTGAGGTCGTAGGCGTGGATGAACCCGAAGACGCTCGTCTGAATGAGCGTCATCGCCGGACGGAGCCCGATCGCGAGGTCGCCTTCCGAGCCCGGGCGCCAGGCGTAGACCAGAAGCACGCAGGCCGAGGCGACCGACATGAGCGCGAAGCCGATCGGGACGCGCAGCGCCATCAGGCCGAGCGTCGCGAAGAAGCCGACGACGCCGATGGTCGAGGGTTCCGCTCGGCCGAGCACTCATTCAGATCCATGCGATGATGATGGCGACGAGAGCGACGGCGGATCGGTCGTTGATGGCGAGGCGATCGTATCGGGTTGCGACGCGTCGCCAATTCTTGCGACGGCCGAAGAAGCGTTCGATGAGATTGCGCCGCCGATAGGCGTCGCGGCCTAATATAATGGTTTCGAAATTCGCCGGATTTATTTGCAAGCGCCGGAGCGAATTTTGAAACCGAAGCCATACGAGCAACTTATTGCTGCTAGTGTCCTTTGAGGATCTGAAACTCGCAACGCTGTCGGCGGCGATGATGAAGCGAATTTCAGATCCAGGACGCTATCGTCCGATCGGTTCCGATGGAGCCGACCTCGCCCTTGTCGTCCCGGCCAAGCG
>CAZPTD010000181.1:0-8893 GCA_964588915.1 uncultured Neomegalonema sp.
CGGCTGTCGGCCCGATGAACGTCAGCCCGTGCTCGGCGACGATCTGCGCGAAGCCGGCGTTCTCCGAGAGAAAGCCGTAGCCCGGATGGATCGCCTCGGCGCCGGTCAGCTCGCAGGCGGTGATGATCGCAGGGATGTTGAGATAGCTCTGCGCGGCCGGCGCCGGCCCGATGCAGACGCTTTCGTCGGCGAGGCGGACATGCATCGCGTCCGCATCCGCGGTCGAGTGCACCGCCACGGTCTTGACGCCCATCTCGCGGCAGGCGCGCAAGACCCGAAGCGCGATCTCGCCGCGATTGGCGATTAGAATCTTATCGAACACGTCAGAGGCCCTTCGCGGAATCGCGTCCGACCCGCCGCTCCGGCGAGCGGCCGCGGCCGAGCGAGGCGGTCATTCGAGGATCAGAAGCGGCGCGCCGTATTCGATCGGCTGCTCGTTGGTGACGAGGATGCGCTTGACGACGCCGCCCTTCGGGCTCGGGATCTGGTTCATCGTCTTCATCGCTTCGATGATGAGCAGGGTTTGGCCGGCATCGACGCTGTCGCCGACGGCGACGAAGGGCACGGCGCCGGGCTCGGCCGCGAGGTAGACGGTGCCGCCCATCGGCGAGGTGACGCAGCCCGGATGGTCCTCGGGATCGTCGGTCTCGGTCGCGGCGGGCTGTTGGGCGGCGGCGAGCTGCGCCGGCGTCGGATGCGCGACCGCGACCGCAGCGCCGGCCGGGGCGGCCATCGGCGGCGCAAACGGAGCGCCGCGGCTGAGACGCACCTTGAGCTCGTCGTCGTCTCCGAACTCGCGCTCCACCTCGATCTCGGAAAGGTCGTTCTCGCGCAAGAGCTTCGCCAACGCCTCGATGAAGGCGACGTCCGCGGCGGCTGCGTCCTTGCGCCGCTGATCCGCCTCGCCGTTTTCCGATTTCGCCGCTTCGCTTTTGCTCATGCCGTCTCGCATTCCTTGCGCGGCCGTCCTGGCCGAGGTCGACCGGCGCGATTTCGCCGGGTCCTTCGTCGTCACAGATCTTTTGTTCACAGCTCCGCCGCTTCGCTTATCGACCCGCCATTCGCCCGATTCGGCGCTGCGGGCGCAGCCTCGCGACGGGCCAGGCGCGCAGACGCGCCGCGCGCCGCCATGTCGCGCTGCTTATACGCCGAGAAAGGGCGCGCGCAACTGCGCGAACGCGCGCCCGACCCGAACTCCGAGCCGATCTGTCTTCGGAAAGACGCGCCGAACCGGGCGCATCTCGAGCGCTCGGCCCGAACGCGACGCGCGCTCCCGTCGGAGGCCGACGCCGTCCTGTGCGGCGGCGTCGGGCGACCTATTCCGCCTGCGACGCCCGGTATTGCGCGAGCACCGCCTCCATCTCCTCCGACGGCACGGCGCCCGGGATGACGATGTCGCCGATCACGAAGCCCGGCGTTCCGCGGATCCCGAGATTGGCGGCGACGGCGTCGGCGCGGCTGACCCGCTCGGCGACTTCGCCGCCGGCCATGTCGCGCATCAGGCGCTGGACGTCGAGACCGATGGGCTCGGCCAGGCCGATGATCGCCTCGAGGTCGAGCTCGTCGTTGTAGACCATCATCGCGACATGGAGCTCGGTCGCCATCTCGATGCTCTGAAGCGACGCGGCGATCGCGGCGCGCTCCGGCAGCTCCGAGCCGACCCGCGGCAGCGCGCGCGCGACGTATCGGACCTCGGGATTGGCGGCCAGGAAGTCGTCGACCTCCGGCCGGACGAGCCGGCAGTATCGGCACTGATAGTCGGTGAACTCGATCATCAGCACCTCGGCCGGCTCAGGATTGACGTCGGCGACGACGGCGCCCGCCTCGACGTCCTTGAGCGCCTCGGCGAGCGCGGCCGCGACGCGGCGCTGCTCGAGCACCCGCGACGCCTCGGCGAGGATCTCCGGCTCCTCGAGCAGATAGTCGCGCAGCTCCTCGCGAAGCGCCGCGCGCTCCTCCGCGGTGAGGTTCTCGAATCGCGATTGCGCCTGAGCGGCGGGCGCCGCGACGACGCCCGCCATCAGCGCGGCGCCGAGCGCGACGCTTACGCCGACGCGGCGCGCGCGGGCGCCGAGAGGCGAAAGCTGCGAGGGAAGGACCATCATCGATCTCCTAAACGGGCGCCGATCGGCGCGAAGGGACGGAGCGCGGAGAAGCCGCGCGCCGGCGTCGGGTCGGGCGTCCTTATCACGGGGCCCTGGTTGCGGCGCGGTAGGCTAGTCTCGAGGTCTCAGCGCCAGCACGTCCTCGGCGCGCAGCCAGCCCGGCGAGCCGACCGGCAACATGTTGCGCGCGCGCTCGGCGTGAATATGCGCCTCCTCGATCCGCCCGGTGAGCGCCAGGCGCTCCGCCGTCACCACGGCCGCCATGCCGTCATTGCCCGCGCGCGCGTAGGCGATCGCCAGCGGTCGGCGCATCGACGCGTCATAGGGGTCGGCGAGGGCGGCGCGCTCGAGCACGCGCAGCGCTTCGGCGTCGGCCTCCGGCGTCTCGACGGTGAGCAGCGCGTTGCCGAGACCCGCGACGATGAGCGGCTCTTCGGGCGCGAGCTCCGCGGCGCGCCGATAGGGCTCGACGGCCTCGGGACCGCGGCCGCTCTCATAGAGGATCTGCCCCTTGAGCTCCCAGTAGAAAGGATCGTTCGGCCGCATGGCGATCAGTCGGTCGATCGCGTCGACGGCGCCCGGCGGATCCGGCAGCCGGTGAAGATAGATCGCCTCGCGATAGAGGTCGAGCTCGGGATCGTCGAAGCGGCGCGCGGCGGCGGTCGATCCCGGCACCGCCAGGAAACCGTCGAGCTTGGCGCGCATGCGGCCGTGCCAGTAGTGGAACTCGGCCGGCGCGCGCCCGCCGCGCGCGGAGGAGTTGGCGACCGCCGCCTCGAGAAGCCGGATCCGCTCGCCGCCGAGCGGGTGCGTCAGGATGTAGGGATCGACGCTCAAACCGGCGACCGCGCTGTCGAAGCGTTGGAGGACGAGCAGCATCGCCGCCGGATCGATGCCGGCGGCCGTCATCAGCCGGGCGCCGGTCTGGTCGGCGCCGGCCTCCTGGGCCCGCGTGAATCTCAAGAGATCGCGCAGAGCGACCGAGCTGCCGGCCGACGCGGCGCCCACGCCCGCCTCGCCGGCGCCGGCGACGGCGGCGCCGATGCCGATGATGGTCGAGATGATCGCGGTGTCGCGCGCCGTCTCCTGCGCCGCGATCCGCGACACGACGTGCCGTTCGATGACATGGCCGGATTCATGCGCGATCACCGCCATCAGCTCCTCGGGCGTCTCGAGCTCGAGCAGCATGCCGGTATGCAGGAACATCACGTTGCCGCCGGTCACGAACGCGTTGAGCGATCGGTCGGCGATGATAAAGATCGGCACGCGCTCCGCGGTCAGACCGCCGGCCTCGTAGATCGGCCGCGCGAGCATTCGCAAGGTGCGCTCGATTTCGGCGTCGCGGACGATGGTTTGGGCGGCGGCCGGCGACGCGACCAACGCCGCCGCGACCGCGAGGCCGGCGAACGCCGCTCGGAAGCCGCCGGCGAGGCGACGCGCGAACGCGCCGCGGCGGGCGACGAAGGCGGATCGCGCGAGAGAGAGGCGGCGGCGCATGGTCGGCTCCTCGGATCGTGACGCAGAGGCGCGGCGCCTCTTCTGCGAAGATGGAAAGAAGGATGACGATGATTTCAAGGCTTGGCGCCTCACAACGTTCTGATGTCCCGCCTTTCGAGGCGATGGAGGTCATGCGCGACGCCGCCGCCCTCGTCGCCGCGGGTCGCGACATCGCGCGGCTCGAGGTCGGCCAGCCGGGCGAGCCGGCGCCGAAGCCGGCGCTCGAAGCGGCGCGGGCGGCGCTCGTCGATCCCTTGGGCTACACGGTCGCGCTCGGTCTCGACGCGCTCCGCGCCGGGATCGCGGATCTCTACCGCCGCCGCTACGGCCTCGACATCGACCCGGCGCGGATCGTGGCCACCACCGGCTCCTCGGGCGGCTTTCAGCTCGCCTTCCTCGCCGCCTTCGACGTCGGCGCGCGGCTGGCGATGGCCGAGCCCGGCTATCCGAGCTATCGCGCCATCGCCGCGGCGCTCGGGCTCGAGCCGGTCGCGCTGCCCGTCGGCCCGGACGAAGGCTGGACGCCGACGCCGGCGATGCTCGACGCCGCCGCGGCCGCAGGCGGCAAGATCGACGGCGTCCTGATCGCCAGCCCGGCCAACCCGACCGGCGTGACCGCGACGCGCGCCGAGCTCCGGGCGCTCGCCGATTGGTGCGCCGCGAACGACGCCTGGCTTATCTCGGACGAAATCTATCACGGCCTGACCTATGACGCGCCGGCGCATTCGGCGCTCGCGCTCGACGACGACGCCGTCGTCGTGAGCAGCTTCTCGAAGTACTTCGCGATGACCGGCTGGCGCATCGGCTGGATGGTCCTTCCCGAGCCGCTCCGGCGGCCGATCGAACGGCTCGCCCAGAACCTCTTCATCTGTCCGCCTCACGTCAGCCAGGTCGCCGCGCTCGCGGCGCTGTCGCCGGAGGCCGACGCCGAACTCGAGGCGCGCCGCGCGGTCTACGCCGCCAACCGGGCCCTGCTTTTCGACGCGCTGCCGAGTTTCGGCGTCGGACGCGCGGCGCCCTGCGACGGCGCGTTCTATCTCTATTTCGAGCTGCCCGAAGGCGCGCCGGACAGCGCCGAGTGGTGCCGAGCGCTGCTCCACGAGGCCGGCGTCGCGACGACGCCGGGGCGCGACTTCGATCCCGTTCGGGGCGGGCGCAGCGTCCGGCTTTCCTTCGCCGGCTCCGAAGCGACCGTCCGCAAGGGCGCGGAGCGGATCGCCGCCTGGTCCGCCGAGCGCTGATCCGCGCGCGGCGCTAGCCGCCGTAAGTGTCCTCGACGGAGCCTTCGCTGTTCGACGGCCATTCGGCCGGCGTCGCGCTCGATCGCGCGGCGGCGCGCAGCCCCTCGGCGAGCCGCGCCAGACGCTCGTTCGCCGACTCGGGCGCCGGATCGGAGATGTCGAGCCGAGCGCGCGCCGCCGCGACATGCTGGGTCGGCACGTCCGCCCCGCGCGGGCGCGTCCGCTGCAGCGCCGGTTTCGCGCGCGCGAGCGCCGAGCCCCGGTCGTCGTCGTCGGAGCCGGGCGGTTCGTCGCGGCGCGCCGGCATCGTCGGTTCGACGCGAGGTCGCGTCGCCCCTTTGCGCGGCGTCTCGGGCGCCGGGCGCTCGGCCTCTTGGCGCCGCCGCTCCGCCGCCGCGTAGGAGGCCTCGGTGCGCCGCCATGCGCTCGGCAACTTCGGCGGACGGCGTTTCGGCGGCTCCGCGGCTTTCTCCGCCGGCCTCTCGGCCGCTTCGCGCGGCGGGGCGCCGGGCCTCCGCGCCCGTCTCGGAGCGAGCGCGACGCGCGGCTCCGCGCGCGGGGCCGGATCGCAATCGGCGACGGAGGCGTCCGCCGCCGCCGCGCGGCCGATCGGCAGGAGCTGAGCGTCCTCGACGTCTGCGCGGGAGGTCCGGCTCGGCTTGAGCGCCTCGTCTCCGGGGACCTCCTCGCCCTCGGTCGGCGGCGTCTCGGACGAATTCGCGCCGCCGCTCGCCACGATGGTGGCGCTGAACCGGAAGGCCTCGGCGTGGTCCTGCACGAAGCCGAGCGCGTCGCCGGCGCGGCGCCAGACATGGTCGAGAAGCTCGCGCTGGAAGCGCGCGCGCCGGGTGAGGCGCAGCGCCCGGCGCGTGAGCAGCCAGGCGAAACCGATGAACCCGACGCCGGCGCCGACCAAGAGCGGCGCCGCGGCCCCGAGCAGCATCGCGCCGGCGGCCACGACGAAGGAGGCCGGATCGGCGCCGACCGCGCCGCCGCCGACCTCGAGACCGGTGAGAACGAGCGCCGCCAGCACCGCGGCGACGAGGCCGAGGCCGACGCCGCGCGCGAGCGCGCCCAAGATGTCGGAAGCGCCGAGCGCGGCGCCGCGCAGATCCACGGGCTCGTCCGTCATCAGACGCAGCACCTCGGGCTCGCGACTGAGAAAGTCGACCCGCTGGTCGGTGTCGAGATTGGCGACGCAGAGGATCGGCCCGTCATCCTCGTCGTCCGGCAAGATCGCGAGAACGCCGGCGACCTCGCCGGGCTTGAAGGTGATCGGCAGCTTGCTGAAGTCGAAGCGGCGCCGTCCGCGCTGCGACCGGATGTGAAGCGACGCGCCCGGCGGATCGCCCATCTCGCCGCCGCGCGTCTCGACGCCGATCGCCTCGCCGGCGAAGATGCTGAATTCGAACCGCGAAGCTCCGCCATTCGCCAAGAGCACCTCCCAGGAGCGCAGCTCTTCCGGCAGCTTCACATAGGCCATCGCACATCCTTTCCCGCGCCCTCTCGACGCTCGCGTTCGACGCGCCGGACGCTCCTTTCGGCGCTCCGCGGCGATCCGCAAGAAACGGTCCGCCGAAGACGCCGCTCCCCTCAGGCGCGATCGGCGTGTGGCGCCGTCGCACAGCCTCGTAGGAGAGCCCAATCTGCCCGCCGCGCAGTATAGTCGAATCTTCGCGTAAACATACCGAATAATGTCCGCTGGCGGCGGCGGGCTCCGACCCCCCGGCTCCGGGCCGTCAACCGGCGCGTGCAGTCGCTTCGATTGCGGCGCGTCGTCGGATTCGCGATCCCTGTCGGCGCGGCGCCTCGGGGCCCATGGAGCGCCGTCCATCCGGGCCGCCTCCCACCAAAAAAGCCGCATTGCGGCGCTAGAATGCAGGGCGCGCGACCGAAAAGGTTCGCAAACCGTTCCAATCATGACGGGCGACGCGCCGAAACGAGGCGTTGCAATGAAGAACCGGCTCTTCGCTCCGGTCGTCGCGGCGCTGGCGCTGGCGCTCGCGTTCGCGGCGCAGTCGACCGCCGCGACGCGTTCGTCCGCGCAGGATCGCCAGAGATCGTCCGGCTCCCTCGCCACCGCGACGCCCGACCCCGTCGTCGTGCGCGGGCCGTCGGACCTTCGGCGCGCCGTCGCCGCGAGAGGCGGGCGCGCCGACGGCGGATCGGTGACCTTCGACTGCACGCCGCCGACCTCCGACTGGTGCGCGGACGGGTTCGCGCACGAATGCATCGAGCTCGGCGGCGTCGGCCAGTCGGATCCGGACAGCGGCGGCCACAGCTGCACGGTGCCGGAAGAGAACCTCGAATAGAGCCGTGGGAGACGCAATATGCCGAACAAGCTCAGCCCTGGCGCGAAGTGGCGCGCCGCTGTCGCCGCGACGATGACCGCCGCCATCCTCTGCGCGGGGCCGTTCTTTGCGGCGGCCGAGACGAGAGGCGGCGGCGTCGCGGCCCGGGAGTCGAAGACGTTCGTCACTCGCTCGCCCGAGGAGGCGATCGGCGCGCTGCAGGCGGCGACGTCGCCGGGCGTCACGCGCGACGAGACGACGATCGTGTGCACGCCCGCCTCGTCGCCCACGTGCTTCGACGATTTCGCCTCCACCTGCGCCGACCTTGAGAACTGCACCGGCTCGTCCGGTCCCGACGGCGTCACCTGCACCTGCACGTCGAGCGGCCGCTCCCGAAACTAACCGGGTCGCCCCGGCGCCGACGCGCCGGAAGCGCCCCTCCGATGCGACAGCCGCTCGCGCCCGATCGGCGCAGGGCGGCGGTCAGACGTTTCGGCGCAGCGCCCACCAGCCCGTTCGCGGCGGGCCGGACGGCTTCTCTTCGGCGGCTCGGGCCGCCGCGATGTCGGCCTGCGCGTCGTCCGACGGCTCGTCGGACGCCTCCTCGGCGAGATCCTCGGCGCCGCCTTCGCCGCCCGAGACCTCGAGCGCCGCCTCCGCCGCTTCCGATCCTTCGTCGGCGGCCTCGGCGTCGCGGATCTCGTCCGCGCCCGTCGGCTCTTCGAAGGTCTCGTCGTCGGCCGCGGCGGCGGACGCCGCGTCGTCCTCGTCGTCGGCCGCGTCTCGCGCGGAGTCCCAATCGTCGCCGTCTTCGACGCCGTCGGCGGCCGCATCGTCGCGATCGTCCTCGGCCGCGATGTCGATCACGGGCATCGGATCGCCGCCGCCTTCGCGCCGACGCCGCCGACGTCCGCCGCGCCGTCCGCGCCGGCGCTTCCTGTTCGGGTCGTCGTCGTCATCGGCCGATTCGCCGAGCTCCGCCTCGTCCTCGCCGTCGCCGCCCTCCTGCGCCGCGAGCGCGTCGTCCTCGCGCTCATCGCCGCTCGCCTCGTCGCGCCGCCGGCGACGACGCCGACCGCGGCGCCCGCCGTCGCGGCCCGCATCGTCCGCGCCGTCCTCGGCGTCCGTCTCGCCGTCGCCCCGCGTCGCCGCGCGGCCGGTCTCCTCGGCGTCGCTCTCGGCCGGCTCGGCGGCGGCGCGATAGCCGCCGTCGATCTGAACGGCGCGCCGCGGCTCGTCGGCGTCGCGCTGTATCGGCCGCACGCGCTCGAGCCGATACTCGGTGCTCGGCAGGGTCGGATCGCCCTCGATCATCACCTGGATGCCGTAGCGGGCTTCGATCTCGGCGATCCGGGCCCGCTTGAAGTTGAGGATGTAGTTCGCCGCCGAGGTCGGCGCCGCCACGCGCACGGCGGCGGAGCGGCCGCGCACGCTCTCCTCCTCGATCGCGCGCAGGATCGCGAGCGCCATCGACTCGTCGCTGCGCACCACGCCGGTGCCCGCGCACACATGGCAGGGCTTCGTCGTCGCCTCGAGCAGGCCCGGCCGGAGCCGCTGGCGCGACATCTCGAGCAGGCCGAAGCTCGAGATCCGGCCGATCTGGATCCGCGCGCGGTCGTTCTTCAGCTTCTCCTTGAGCCGCTTCTCGACCGCCCGGTTGTTGCGCGGCTCCTCCATGTCGATGAAGTCGATCACGATGAGGCCGGCAAGGTCGCGCAGCTTCATCTGCCGCGCGATCTCCTCGGCCGCCTCGAGATTG
>CAZPTD010000182.1:0-8840 GCA_964588915.1 uncultured Neomegalonema sp.
GATCCAGGGCCGAGGGGCCGAGCCTGCGGCGAACCGGCCCTGGATCCCGGATAAGGCTGCGGCTTTCCGGGATGACGGCGTCATCCCGGGATGACGGCGTCATCGGCGTTGCATCCACCTCAACAGATCCTGCTTTAGCCGCGCCCGAACAGCGCGGCGACGCTGGCGATCTTCTCGTCGATCCAGAAGAGCGGACCGGCGTCGAGCACGACGACTCCATCGGCGAGCGCGGCGGTCGCGAAGTCCGGATCGGCGCCGATCGCCATGCGCGCCACGCGCAGGCCGAAGAGCTCGACATCGCCGTCCTCGGCCGAATAGGCGAGCCCGCCCGCCTCCAGGATCCAGCGCTCCGCCTCCGCCGCGTCGACCCAGGGCGGCAACACCACCAGCATCGCGCCATGGCTCGGCGGCGCGAAGACGGCGACCGCGGCGACGACGAAGAGGACGATCGCGGCCGCGCGAAGCCGCCGCCGCCGACGCCGCCGAGCGCGCGCCTTGGCCAGGCTCTGCGGATCGGCCGGCGCGGCGAGCATGAGATACGCGCGCGGCGCGAGCCCGCGTTGGACGAGAGCGATGCGAGCGCTGGCGGCGACGTCGGCGAGGCGCATGTCGGCGTGTCCTGCAATCATGTATGACGCGCCTAGAAAATGGCCCAATGGTTAACGCCGCCTTTCGCGCGGCCGCGGAATAGGAGACGGCGATGCGCCTTCTTGCGATTGACGGCGACGGGATCAGCTCCGAGATCCTGGCGGCGACCTTGCGCGTGCTCAACGCGCTCGATCTCGGCCTCGCGCTCGAGCGCGCCGAGCTCGTCGAGCTCGCCCTCGAGCGCGACGGCGTCACCTTCGGCGACGATCTGATCGCGCGCGCCAAGGCGGCGGACGGCGTGATCCTCGGGCCGGTCTCGCATCTCGACTATCCGCCGGCGGAGGCGGGCGGGCTCAACCCGTCGGGCGTCCTGCGCCGCGCGCTCGACCTCTACGCCAATATCCGGCCGGCGCGCGCCTATGACGGCGTCCCGCGGCCGATCGTGCAGGCCATCGACGTCGTCGTCGTGCGCGAGAACACCGAAGGCTTCTACGCCGACCGGACGATGCATGTCGGCACGGGCGAGCTGATGCCGACGCCCGACCTCGCGCTCGCCTTCCGCAAGATCACGCGCTCGGGCTCGCGGCGGATCGCCGAGGCGGCCTTCGCGCTCGCGGTCGAGAAAGGCGCGCCGCTCGCCGCGATCCACAAGCAGAACGTGCTCAGGGTCTCGGACGGGCTCTTCCTCGAGGAGGTGCGGGCGGTCGCGGCCGCGCATCCCGCCGTGCCTTACGAGGAGGTGCTGATCGACGCCGCGGCGGCGCATCTGGTGCGCGAGCCGACGCGCTTCGGCGTGATCCTGGCGACCAACATGTATGGCGACATCCTCTCCGATCTCACCAGCGAGCTCGCCGGCGGGCTCGGTCTCGGCGGCTCGATCAATCACGGCGCGGATCACGGCATGGCGCAGGCGCAGCACGGCTCGGCGCCGGACATCGCCGGCCGGGATCTGGCCAATCCGACGTCGCTGATCCTCTCGGCGGCGATGCTGCTCGATTGGCTCGCCGTCCGGCGCGAACGGCCGAAGCTCGCCGACGCGGCGCGGCGCGTAGAAAACGCCGTCATCCGTTGCGTCGCCGCGCCGGAGACGCGCACGCGCGATCTCGGCGGCGCGCTCGGCACGCGCGCCTACGCCGACGCCGTCCTCGCCAGGCTCTGAGCGACGGGCCTACTCCGCCGCCGCCGGCGCGGCGACGGGCGCGGCTTGCGGCGCTTCGACCGGCGGACGGTCGCGGAGCGTGATCCTGAGAAGCGGCGGCATCAGGATGAGCGTCAGGATCGCCGAGAGCGACAGGCCGCCGACGACCACCGAGCCGAGCCCGCGATAGAGCTCCGAGCCCGGCCCCGGAAAGAGCACGAGCGGCGCCATGCCGCAGACGCTGGTCATCGTCGACATGAAGATCGGCCGCGTCCGGTTGCGCACCGATTCGCGGATCGCGTCGACCGCGCTCAAGCCGTCGTGTTTCTGAAGGTTGAGCGCCTGATGCACGACCAGAATGGCGTTGTTGACGACGATGCCGATCAGGATGACGAAGCCGAGCATGGTCAGCATGTCGAGCGGCTGCGGATTCTCCGAATCGATGATGTTCAACACGACGAGCCCCGCGACGCCGCCCGCCGCCGCCACCGGAACGGTGATCAGGATCACCAGAGGCAGCACGAAGCTCTCGAACAGGATCGCCATCACCAGAAAGACGATCGCGAGCGCGAGCAGCAGATTGTACTGCAGCGCCTCCCAAGTCTGCGTCAGCTGGTCGGCGGCGCCGGCGAGCGACATCGAGACGTCGGGCGGCGCGCCCTCCTCGATGATCGCATCGACGACCTCGGTCTGAACGATGGTGAGCGCCTGCTCGAGCGACATGCTCGATCCGGGCGTGATCTGCAGCGTCACCGTGCGCCGCCGCTCCGTGTGGCGGATCGAGGTCGGGCCCGCGGTGAGCTCGACGCGAGAGAGCGCGGCGACCGGCAAGATCCGGCCGCTCGGCGTCACGACCGGGAACGCGTTCACGTCCTGGGTCTGGATCTGCGCCTCGCCGGCGGAGATGTCGCCCATCAGCATGAGATCGATGCGCTCGGCGCCCACGGTGATCTCCTCGACGCGGACGCCGTCATTGTAGGCGTCGACCGTCAGCGCCAGCGTCTCGGCGTCGACGCCGGAATCGGCCAGTCGCACGCGATCCGGGATCACCCTCAGCTCCGGCGCGCCGAGGCTGAGCCCCGGCAAGGGCTGGAAGCGGTGGCCCTCTTGGCGCGGAAAGAACTGCCCGACCTTTCCGGCGGCGCGCTGCGCGACCTGAAGAATGTCCTCGATGTTCTGGCCGGTGATGTCGAGCTCGATCGTCCGAGCGCCGCCGACGCCGCGGCCGAAGATCGGCGCCTGGAAAAGCCCGCCGAAGGTCCCCGGCTCGGAGAAGATCGTCGGGCTCAGCGTCGGCGAGATTTCGCCGACCCGGTTCGGATCGGACGCGACGGCGCCGACGAAGGTGCGGCCGCCGGTGAGGGCGACGAAGAAGAAATGCTCGAGCGCCGGCGGGCCCTCCGCCGTGTCGACGAAGGACGCGCTCGGTCCGGCGACCTCCGGATCGTTCGGCGCCGCGGCCTCGGCGGCGGCGCGCAGCTCGGCGCCGCGCTCCCACATCGGCCGGGCGACCGCTTCGACCCGCTGAGCGATCTCGAAGGTCGTGTCGAGGTTGTAGCCCGGCGGCGGCACGACGATGCCGAAGACGAGGTTGCGGTTGCCTTCGGGCAGATATTCGAGGTCGGGCAGATAGGTGACCGCGCCCCAGATCGCGGCCGAGGTGAGCCCCGCGACGACCAGGAGCCCGATCGCGCGCACCTGGGTCGTCAGCCAGGTGTAGCCGTTGACGACGCTGGCGAAGGCGCGGCCGAAATGGTCGATGATCGGCAATGGCGGCACCTTGAGCGCGTCGCCCTCCGGGCCCGAGGACCGGCCGACCAGGAGCCGGCTCGACAGCGCGGGAATCACCGTGACGGCGACCAACAGCGACAGCAGCACCGCCACCGAGATGGCGACGGCGATGTCGCGGAAGAGCTGACCGGCCTCGAGCTCCATCACCAGGATCGGCACGAAGACGAGCACGGTCGTCAGCGCCGAGACCAGAATCGCGCCCCAAACCTCCTGGGCGCCTCGGTAGGCCGCATCGCGCGGGCTGAGGCCCCGTTGGCGCAATCGGTAGATGTTCTCGAGGACGACGATCGCGGCGTCGACCACCATGCCGACGGCGAAGGCGATGCCGGCGAGCGACACGACGTTGAGGGTCCGTCCGAGCGCCGCCATCGCGACGAAGGAGGCGACGATCGAGACCGGGATCGCGATCGAGACGACGAGGGTCGCGCGCCCGGATCGGAGGAAGAGCAGGAGGACCATCGCCGCCAGCGCGCCGCCGACGACGATGTTCTGCAGCACGAGGTCGATCGCGCCGTCGATATAGACGGTCTCGTCATAGACCTGGTCGAACTCGAGGCCGGCGTCGCGGATCGGCCCGTTCTGAAGCTCGGCGACGGCGAGGCGCGCCTCCTCCATGATCTCGATGACGTTGGCGCCGGTCTCGCGGACGATGTTGATCGCGATGGCCGCGCGGCCGCGATGCCGGATCCGAGCGAAGGGATCCTTGTAGCCGAAGGCGACGTCGGCGACGTCGCGCAGGAAGCCGCGGCCCGAGGCCCCGTCCGCGCTCTCGACGCCGCTGCGCACCACGACCTCTTCGAGCGCCTCGACGGTGTTGAGCTGGCCCTCGGCGCGCACGACATAGCGCCGCTTGCCTTCGTCGATGTCGCCGGCGGAGACGGAAATGCTCTCTCGGCGCAGCGCCGACAAGAGCTCGGGCACCGTGATCCGGTACGCGGCGAGCCGCTCGGGATCGAAGACGATCTCGAGCTGCCGCTCGACGCCGCCGAAGACGTTGACCGTGCCGACGCCCTCGATGCGCTCCAGCCGCTCCTTGATCACGTCCTCGGCGAAGTCGCCATATTGCTCGATCGGTCGCTCGGCGCCTTCGCCGGCGGTCAGGATGAACCAAGCGGACGCCGAGTCCTCGGCGCCGGAGCCGTCGATCGTCGGCTCGCTGGCCTCGGCTGGATAGCCGGACACGCGGTCGAGACGGTTGGACACGAGGACGAGCGCCCGGTTCATATCCGTGCCGACGGCGAATTCGAGCGTGATCTCGGCGCTGCCGGTCGAGGACGAAGAGACCATCCGCGTCAGGCCGTCGAGGCCGCGGAACTGCTCCTCCTGCGGGTTGACGATCTCGCGCTCGACCTCGGCCGGCGCGGCGCCCGGCCAAGCGGTCGAGACCACGATGATCGGCTTGCGCACCTCGGGCGCGAGCTGGATCGGGATCCGCGTCAGGGCGAGCGCGCCGAAGAGCACCGCCATGATGACGATCGCGATGACCGCGACGGGACGCTGAATTGCCGCGCGAATGAGATCCATGAGTTTGCTCGCTTACGTCAGGCGCCGCTCGGCTGAAGCGACGCGAAACGCCGCCGGCGCGTGCGGCGTCCGGCGGCGACCTCGAAAAAAACGGCGCCGCTCGGCGGCGGCGCGACTCAGCCGGGCCCGCCCGAGCCCGCCTCGCCGGAGACGGTCGGCGCGACGGGCTGTCCCGGACGCAGATTCTCGTTGCCCCGAACAACCACGAGATCGCCCGGCGCGACGCCGGAAAGGATCTCGATATGCTCGCCCGTGGCCGCGCCGAGCGTCACCGAGCGCGGCTGCGCCTGGCCGTCGACGGCGACGAAAACCATCCAGCCGCCGCGGCCCTGCACCAGCGCGTCCTTCGGCGCGACAAGCGCCGTGCGCGGCGCGCTGGTCGGCGCCATCACGGTCGCGGACGCGCCGGGCGCGAGCACCATCGTGTCGACGCCGTCGAGCGCGACGGCGACGCGCACCGGCCGCGTCCGCGTCGAGACCGATTCGCGCGGCACGACGGCGCGCACGACGCCCGGCGCCTCGGCGCCGTCGATCCTCACGGTCACGGCCGTTCCCGGCGCGAGCGCGCGCAGCCGGTCCACCGGCGCGTCGATCTCGACCTCGAGCTCGTCGAGGCTGACGATCCGCGCCGCCGCCTGGCCGATGGCGATGTACTGACCGGGCTGCGCCATGCGCTCGGTGACGACGCCTCTGAACGGCGCTCGAATGACGGCGCGCCCGAGCATGTCCTCGGCGCCGGCCAGATCAGCGCTCGCGCTGGCGAGAGACGCGTCGGCTTCGGCCACTGCGCTCACGGCTTCGGCCAGCGCGTGGCCGAGATCCTCGACCCGAGCGGTCGAGAACGCCGCCGAGCCGCGCAATCCTTCGGCGCGCGCCAATTCGTCCGCGGCGCGCTGTCGGCGCGCCTCGGCGACGGCGAGCGCCGCCTCGGAGCGCGCCACCGCCGCCGTCGCCGCCCGAACCTCGATCTCGTAGCGCTCGGGATCGAGCCGCGCGACGACGTCGCCGAGCTCGACCGCGTCGCCGACCTTGAAGGGCGATTCGAGGACGACGCCCGCCGCCGTCGCGGCGACGGCGCTGTCGACCGTGGCGACAAGCGAGCCGATGATCGGCGCTTCGTCGCGGATCTCGCGCTCCTCGACCGGCGCGACGACCACTCGGCTCGGGCCGGGCTGGCCGAGCGCGACGCCCGGCGCCGCGAGCGCGAGCGCCGCGAGCGCGGCCGCGCAAGTCGACCGAGCGCGGCGCGCCGGCCGCGTCGTCGGCGCGAAAAGACTGTCGGCCATCCCATTTCCTCGCAGGCTGATGCTGAACTCGAGCGACCCGGCGGATCTGAACCGCCGCGCGCCGATCGGCGATTCTCGCGTCGGCGTCGGCGGTGTATATTCGAGGCTTCAACTATATCCAAGCCGCGACGCGGCAACGCCGCAATCGCCGAATTTCTTTGCTGTTGCTAACACATTGCGGTGAAGAAACCGTCCAACGCGCCGCACTGCGCCCTCTCGGCGTCGGCGGCGCTTCAGGCGCGCAGCGGCGGAGGCGTCGATGGCGGAAGCAGGAGCGTCGCAACGGGCGCGGGCGGCGTTCCTCGCCGAAGCGGCGGCGGAACGCGGACTCGGCGTCCGCAGCGCGATCGGCGCAGCGATCTGCGTCGCCGCGGCGCTCCTGGCCGGTCAGGCGGCGATGATCGGCGTCGACCCTTTCGGGCTCGCGCCCGAGACCGGCGCCGGCGCGCTCATCGTCGCGCTCATCGCGCTCTCGGCGCTGACGCCGGCGCTCGCGGCGCTCTCGCCGCTCCTTCACGGACGCGGCTTCGACGGTCTCTGGGGCGCGGCGCGGCGCCCGCGCGGCCGCGCGCTCGCCCTCGGCGCGGCGGCGGCGGTTGCGGCCGGCGCGGGCGCGCTGGCGCTCGAGGCGGCGGCGGGCGCGCTCGTCCTCGCGCCGGGTCCGCGCCCGAGCGTCGGCCTCGTCGCTCTCGTCGCGCTTCTCGTGGCGACGCAGGCGACGGCCGAGGAGCTCTTCTTCCGCGGCTATCTCCTCAAGGCGACCGCGCGCCTCGCGGCCCGGAGCCCGATTCTCTGGGCCGCGCCCTCCGTCGCCTTCTTCACCGCCTTCCATTATTCGCCGGAGGCGGAATGGCATGCGCTTCTCTACCCGCTCCTCTTCGCCGTCTTCGCCTCGGCGCTCGTCTGGCGCACCGGCGGCGTCTCGGCCGGCGTCGGCTTCCATGTCGCGCATAACTGGATCGCGCTTCTGGTCTTCTCCGAGCCCGCCGGCGTGACCGGCGTCGGCCCGCTGCGCCTCGACCCGGACGCGCCGCGCCTCCCGCTCTTCATCGACGAGTTCGCGATCGCGGCCGCTTCGCTCTGGCTGCTCTTGCGCCTGGCGCGGCCGGAGCGGCCGTCCGAGGCGGCCTGAGATGGTCGAGCGTCCCGAGAAGCGGTCGGTGACCCTGCGCGGCCATCGCACGAGCGTGTCGCTCGAGCCGGCCTTCTGGTCGGCGCTCAAGGCGCTGGCGGCGGCCGAAGGCGTCTCGGTCGACGCGCTCGTCTCCGAGATCGACGCCGCGCGGACCGCGACGGATCCGACCGTCTCGCTGGCGAGCGCGCTGCGCGTCCGGCTCCTCGACGAGGCGCGGCGCGGCCGCTGCTGAGGCGCGGCGGACCGTCGTCAGAACTCCGAGGGCGCGATGCGCTCGCTCGTGCTCAGGCCCGAGCAGTCGAGCACCGCCACCTGCTCGAGCACGCAGGCGCCTTCGAGCTCGCGCCGGAGCTTGAGCTCGACCGAGCCGCTCTCGAAGAAGCTCTCCGGCGCCGTCACGCGCACCGCGCAGAAGCTCCGCGCCCGGCGCAGCGTGCGCTCGGCGATCGCCTCGAGCGCCTCCACCGATCCGGCCCGGAAATGCGCGCCGCCCGATCTCTCCGCCAAGAGGCGCGGCCCGTCGGCGCCGCGATCCTCGCCGAGCTCGATCGCGAAGATCGGCGCGCCGGCGTCCGCGGCGGTCTCGCCGAGCTTCAACGCCGCCTCGCGGTCGAGCTGAGCGGCGTCGGCGGAATCGACCACGAGCAGGATCAGCCGTTCGCCGAAATCGAAGGGCGCCGACGGCGCCTCGGCGATCGCCGCGTCGACGGCCGAGGCGAGATCGCCGCGCAGCGCGCCCGGGCCGAGCGCCTCGATCTCGGAGCGGAAGGCGCGCATGAACGCGAGCGTCTGGCGCGTCGAGCGGACGTCGAAGACGCGGTCGATCCGATCGGGCCCGAAGGCCTGCTCGGCCCAGGGCGCGCGCAGCGGCGAGCCGCCGGCGAGATAGAGCGAGAGATAGAGCCGGTCCTCCGACGCGCCGCCGTCGGAGCGGGCGCCGACCACCATGCGCGTCACCAGCTGATAGACGGCGTCGGCCCGGCGAGACGCGCCGGCGCCCACGGGGCCGTTCGGAAGCTCCTCCGCGAGCGCGCCCGAGAGATTGACGAGCACGATCGTGTGGAGCGCCAGGTTCTGATCGAAATAGCACTCGACCGCGCCCGCCGCCGCGACCGCCTCGCCGTTCTCGTCGCGCCAGGACACTTCGAGATCGCGTTCGGACAGGGTCTGATCCGGGCAGAGCCGCTCCGCCGAGGCGCCGAGCGCCGAGAAGCAGACGAAGCGCGCGCGGCTCGCCTCCGGGGCGCCCGCCGCGACCGGCGGCGCGTCGACATTGGCGGCGAGCGCCAGATTCTCGGGCGCGCCGATCGACGTGTCGGCGCCGGCGTCCGAGAACGTCGCCGGCGCGTCGGGACCGCCGCTCGCGGCGAGGCCGCCC
>CAZPTD010000183.1:0-8840 GCA_964588915.1 uncultured Neomegalonema sp.
GACGAGGTGATCTTCGAGGAGTTCAAGGGCACGGGCAACTCGGAGATCGTTCTCGACCGCAAGATCGCCGACAAACGCGTGTTCCCGGCGATCGACATCTTGAAGTCGGGCACGCGCAAAGAAGAGCTGCTGGTCGATAAGCAGGATCTGACGAAGATGTTCGTGCTGCGGCGGATCCTCAACCCGATGGGCACGGTCGACGCGATCGAATTCCTGCTGGGAAAGTTGAAGCAGACGAAGACGAACTCGGAGTTCTTCGATTCAATGAACGCCTGAGTCCGGGGCCGAACCTGGAGCGGGTTTTGCTTGGAGCTCCGTCGCCGATCCGGCGGCGGGGCTTTTTTCTTGGGCGTGGAGCACGTATCTAGCCTGCTCCGGCTTGTGACGAGCGCGGATCCTAGAGCGAGCAGAAGATGACCGTCGAAACCATCTACGCCTGCGCGAGCGGGCCGGGACCGTCCGCGATCGCGGTCTATCGCGTCTCCGGTCCGGAGAGCGACGCGGTGCTCGGCGCGTTGACCTCCGCCGCTGCGCCGGAGCCGCGCCGCGCCGCGCTCAGACGCCTCCGCCATCCGGAGACGGGCGACGTCGTCGACGAGGCGCTGATCCTGCGCTTCGCGCCCGGCGCAGGCTATACGGGCGAGCGCAGCCTCGAGATCCATATCCATGGCGGCCTCGCCGTGCGAAGCGCTCTCGAGGACGCTCTCGAGGCCGCCGGCGCGCGGCTGGCGCGGCCCGGTGAATTTTCGCGTCGCGCGTTTCTCGCCGGGCGGCTGGATCTCGCGCAGGCCGAAGCGGTCGCGACGCTGATCGAGGCGGAGACGCAGGCGGAGCGGCGGCAAGCGCTCGAGGTCCTGGACGGCGTCGTGGGCCGTCAGGCCGCGCTGTGGCGCCGCGAGCTGACCGATCTCGCGGCCCTGATCGAGACCGGAATCGATTTCGTCGAGGAAGGGATCGAAGAGACGATCGCCTCGGAGACGCTCCGTCGCGCGGAGGATCTGGCGGCGCGGTTCTCGGCGGAGACGAGCGCGGCGCGCGACGCGCAGACGGCGAGCTCGAAACCGCTCGTCGCGCTCATCGGCGCGCCCAATGCCGGTAAATCGAGTTTGCTGAACGCGATCCTCGAACAGGACGCGGCGATCGTTTCGCCGCGCGCGGGAACCACGCGCGACGCGGTCGCCGGCGAGCTCGTGATCGACGGCGCCGGGATCCGGGTCGTCGACACGGCGGGCATCCGGTTCGCCGAGGACGAGATCGAGCGCATCGGCGTCGACCGCGCGCGCGCCGTCGCCGAACGCGCGGATCTTCGCATCTTGGTCGCGAGCCGCGATACGGGCGCGCCGTCCGAAAGGCTGACGGCGCTTCTGAAGCCCGAGGACGCGATCTTCTGGACGAAGGCCGATCTCGCCCGGCCGACGGAGGGCGATCTCGCCGGCCTGCCGGAGCTTCAGCTCTTTATCGTCTCGGCGCTTGACAGCACGGCGGCGAAGGCTTTCGACGAGGCGATCGCCGGCCGCCGGATCGGGCGGCGGGCGGCGGGCTCGACGATCGCCGGGTCGAAGCGCCGGGCGCGGCTGGTCGACGGCGCGCTGGCCCGATTGCGGACGGCGATTGCGGCGATTCGCTCGGATCGACCGGAGCTGGCGGCCGAGGAGTGTCGCGGCGCGGCGATCGAGATCGAGCGGCTGGTCGGAGCCATCGACAATGAGGACGTGCTCGACGCGTTGTTCGGGCGCTTCTGCATCGGAAAGTAGGCGCTTTTGGCGGCGCGGAGCGGTCGGGCGCGGCTCAGTGTTTCACGTGAAACAATGGCGCGGTCGAGAGCGGAGAGATGGGCGGCATGGGTAAGAAATATGACGTGATGGTCGTCGGCGGCGGCCATGCGGGCGTCGAGGCCGCGGACGCGGCGCGCCGGGCAGGAGCCTCGGTGGCGCTGATCACGCAGCGCTTCGACCGGATCGGCGAGATGTCCTGCAATCCCGCGATGGGTGGGCTCGGCAAGGGTCATCTGATGCGCGAGGTCGACGCCCTGGACGGCGTGATCGCGCGCGCGGCGGACTATGCCGGCATCCAGTTCCGAGTGCTCAACGCCAGCCGCGGTCCCGCTGTCAGAGGTCCGCGCGCGCAGTGCGATCGCGATCTCTATCGAGAGTTCATGCAGCGCGAAATGCGCGACGCGGCGCGGCTGGACGTGATCGAGGACGAAGCGACGCGGCTGATCCTTTCGGAGGGACGTGTCGGCGGCGTCGAGACGGCGCGGGCCGGCGCCTTGCGCGCCGGCGCGGTCGTTCTGCCCACCGGCACCTTCCTGCGCGGCGTCATGCATATCGGCGACGCGCGCGAGAGCGGCGGCCGGGTCGGCGACGCCTCGTCGATCACGCTCGCTGAGCAGATCCGCGGTCTCGGCCTTCGCGTCGGCCGGCTGAAGACCGGCACGCCGGCGCGGTTGCGCGGCGACAGGATTCGCTATGACGATCTCGACGTCCAACTCGGCGATGCGGCGCCGGAGCCGTTCTCCTATCTCACGGGACGGATCGAATGCGAGCAGGCGCCCTGCTGGATCACGGCGACCAATGAGCAGACCCACGCGATCATTCGCGACAATCTCGGCCGCTCGGCGATGTATTCCGGTTCGATCGAAGGCGTTGGGCCGCGCTACTGCCCGTCCATCGAAGACAAGGTGACGCGCTTCGCCGAGAAGCCGTCGCATAACGTGTTTCTCGAGCCGGAGACGCGGTCGGGCGCTCTCATCTATCCGAATGGCGTCTCCACCTCGTTGCCGGCCGATGTCCAGAAGGCGTTCATCCGGAGCATGAAGGGGCTGGAGGCGGCGGAGATCGTCCGACCGGGCTACGCCATCGAATACGACTACGTCGATCCGACGGAGCTGACGTCGTCTTTGGAGGTCAAGAAGGCGGCAGGGCTCTATCTGGCCGGCCAGATCGACGGCACCACGGGCTACGAAGAGGCGGCGGCGCTGGGCCTGATCGCCGGCGCGAACGCCGCGCGCGCGGTCGGCGGCCTGGAGCCGATCATTCTGAACCGCGCGACGGCCTATATCGGCGTGATGATCGACGATCTGACGACGAAGGGCGTGAGCGAACCCTACCGCATGTTCACGTCGCGCGCCGAGTATCGGTTGCGGCTCCGCGCCGACAATGCGGACGAGCGATTGACGGAGATCGGCGTCGCGGCGGGGATCGTCGGGTCGGAGCGGCAACGCGCGTTCGAGACGGAGCGCGCGGCTTGCGAGGCGCTTCGGCGCCGTCTCGACGCCGAGCGGATCTCGCCGCATGAGGCGGAGGCCGTCGGCGTGAAGATCACCAAGGACGGCGGATGGCGAAGCCACTTCGACCTTCTGGCGTATCCAGGCGTGACGTTCGACACGCTGAGTCGTCTCGCGCCGGATCTGGCGGCGACGCCGTCGCGACGCCGCGCTCGGATCGAAGCCGACGCCCTCTATTCCGGTTATCTCGACCGACAGGACAAGGAGATCGAGATCATGACGAGCGAGGCGGCGTTCCTGCTGCCTGCGGATCTGGATTACGCGTCGGTCGGCTCGGTCTCGACCGAGCTCAAGGAGAAGCTCGCCCGGATCAGGCCGCGCGACCTGTCGCAGGCGCGACGCATCGAGGGCATGACGCCGGCGGCGCTGGCGGCGTTGAGCGCCTATGCGCGCAAGACCAAAGAGAGGGCCGGCGCTCCGAGCGAGTGAGCCGGCCGGCGATCCGGAGCGCGCGTATGGGCGGCGCAGAAGAGGCGAAGCAACTCCTTCGCGAGCGTCTCGATGTTTCACGTGAAACACTCGACGCGCTCGAAGCTTTTGTCGATCTGGTCGGCAAGTGGACGAAGGCGATCAATCTCGTCTCCAGAGCCGATCGGGACCGAATTTGGGGCCGACATGTCGTCGACAGCTTCGGGCTCGCCGAGTTCGTTCCGAAAAGCGGCCTTTGGCTGGACATCGGCTCCGGCGGCGGCTTTCCGGCGCTGCCTTTGGCGCTGTTGGCGCGCCAACGCGGGCTCGGGGCGGAATTGTGCATGATCGAATCTGATCATCGAAAGGCGGCGTTTCTGCGAACGGCGTCGCGCGAGCTGGGACTAGACCTACGAATTCTCGCCGAGCGCGCCGAAGATCTTGTGGGCCGTGTGTCGGAGCCCGCCTCAATCACCTCTCGGGCTTTCGCATCGGTGGATAAAACGCTCGAAACTGTGGAGCGGATCGTGGGAAGACGCTCCCTCGTTGCGCTTTTGAAGGGGCGTCGCGTCGAGAGTGAATTGACGGAGGCGCGAAAAAGATGGCATATGTCGTTCCAGCTGATCGAGCACCCTCTATCTCTTGAGGGATTGATCGTAAAGATACAAGGGTTCGAACGTGCGCAGTCCAGCTGAATTGGCGACGCAGGCTTCGGTGGAGGGTCCCGGTTCGAGAGGGCGGATCTTCGCCATCGCCAACCAAAAGGGCGGCGTCGGCAAAACGACCACAGCCATCAACCTCGGAACCGCGATGGCCGCCGTCGGGCGCAAGGTGCTGGTCGTCGATCTCGATCCGCAGGGCAACGCCAGCACCGGGCTCGGCGTGAAGGCGAGCGAGCGGAGTCTTTCGACGCATGATCTCCTGACGGGTCAGGCGACGATCGCGGCGGCGGCGATTCCCGCGGCGCATGTGCCGCATCTCGCGATCGTGCCGGCGCGCAAGGAGTTGAGCGGCGCGGATCGCGAGCTCCTCGACGAAGAGGACGGTCGGCATCGGCTGAAGGCGGCGCTCATGAAGGCGCGCGAATCGAGCGCGCATGGCGTCGGCGGCTTCGACTATGTCCTGATCGACTGTCCGCCGTCGCTCAATATTCTGACGGTGAACGCGCTGGTGGCCGCGGACGGCGTGCTCGTGCCGCTTCAATGCGAGTTTTTCGCCTTGGAGGGCCTCAGCCAGCTCATCAACACCATCCAGCGGATCCGCAAGAACCTGAACCCGTCGCTCGGCGTCCAAGGCGTCGTGCTGACGATGTTCGACAAGCGGAACAAGGCGTATCACGGCGACGTCGCCGACGAGGCGCATCAGGTGCTCGGCGATCTCGTCTACAAGACGATCGTGCCGCGCGCGGCGAAGATCTCGGAAGCGACGTCTCACGGGAAACCCGGCCTCGTCTACGACCAGTCGAGCCCGGGCACGATCGCCTATGCGGATCTCGCGATCGAGGTTCTGTCGCGCGAGCGCGATCCGGTTCGGTGATCCAAATGAAGCGCGACAAAAAAAGAGTGAGAGCGGCGCCGAAGCGAAAACGAGGAGAGGCGAACATGAGCAGTGACAACTTCGACTTCGAGGAGAGCGAGGAGCGGGTCGGCGAGCGCGGCGAAGGATCGTCGAAGCGTCGGAGCAGCTTGGGCCAGGGGCTTTCCGACCTGCTGAACGATTTCGAGGTGGAGGACGAGGCGCCGAGCGGCGAGCCGGCGAAAGCGACCGCGCTCGGCGAGGTGCACCGCGTCGCGGTCGATCTCATCCTGCCGAACCCGGATCAGCCGCGCCGGCATTTCGACGATAGCGAGCTCAACGAGCTGGCGGACTCGATTCGCGCGCGCGGCGTCATTCAGCCGATTCTCGTGCGCGCCGCCGAAGGCAAGCCGGGCCACTACGAGATCGTCGCCGGCGAGCGCCGCTGGCGCGCCGCGCAGCGGGCGAAGCTGCACGAGATCCCGGCGGTCGTCCGAGAGCTCGACGACACCGAAGCGCTCGAGATCGCGATCATCGAGAACGTTCAGCGCTCCGATCTCAACGCGATGGAGGAGGCGTTCGGCTATCAGCAGCTGATCGACCGCTACGCCTACACCCAGGACATGCTGGCGAAGAACGTCGGCAAGAGCCGGAGCCACATCGCCAACACGCTCCGGCTCGTCAATATGCCTTCCAGCCTGCAGGACATGGTGCGCACCGGCGAGCTCACCGCCGGGCATGCGCGGGCGGCGCTGAGCGCGACGGATCCGGAGGCGCTGGCGCGCAAGATCGTGCAAAAGGGCATGTCGGTCCGCGAGGCGGAGCAGGCGGCGAAAGACCACTCCGGCGACGTCGCGCGCGGGTCGGGCAAGAAAGGCGAGAAGAAGGACGCCGACACGCGGCTGCTCGAGGGCGATCTGAGCGCGGCGCTGCGCATGCCGGTGACGATCGTGCCGAAGGGCAAGCGCGGCGGCGAGCTGCGCATCGCCTATCGGACGCTCGAGGACCTCGACGAGCTCTGCCGCATGCTGCGCGGCGAGGAAGAGGCGATGTTCGCCGGCGGCTGAGCCGCGCGAGCTGCGACCTTGCCGACCTTGCCGACCTTGCCGACCTTGCCGACCTTTTGGCCGGCTGGCGACCGACCCGCGGGTCGGTCGCCGCTCAGCATCAGAGTTTCGGCTGCGAACGGTTCGAATGCGCCTTAGCGCGCGCTCGTCGCGAAGCAGCGCGCCAACCGCAAGCAGAGCCGCTCGGCGATAATCGGCGCGAGCGGTTCGCTCGATCTCAGCATTCTCTCCGCTTGCTGGATCTCGCGCAGCGCGCGCTCGAGCCGGTCGGTCAGCCGGTCGAGCCGCTGTTGCGCCGCGCGGACGATCTTCTCGGTCTTCCAGAACAACGGACGCGTTCTGCCGGCGCTTTGGCCGGGTTGCGCGCGCTTGACGTCGAGGCAGATCCGCGACAGCTGAGCGACGAACCGGGCGTCGGTTTCGCCTTCGGCGCGCAAGCGCTCGAGTTGCGCGAGGAGACCGGCGTGATCGCCGGCGAAGAGCCGCTCGGCGAGCGCGGCCGCGCCGACGCCGCCGGATTCGGGCAACGTCGCGTCGAAGACCGCCTCGTCGAGCGCGCCGTCGGGCGCCGCCGCGAGCGCCAGCTTCTCGAGCGCCAGCTCGAGGAGCTGCGGGCCGTTCGCCGACCCGTACTCCGCCAGCCGAGAAATGATCTCCGGCGCCGACGGCGCGAGACCGCGCGCGCGCGCCATCTCGGCGACGGTCGCCGCGTCGAGGCCGGCGTCATACGCGCTGAGGACGATCGCGTCATCGTGGCCGCGGGCGGCGCCGAGCAGCGCGGAGCCGCGCTTGAGATCCGACGATGCGAAGATCAGTCGGTTCCGCGACGCGCCGATATCGGCTTCGGCGAAGAAGGCGCGCAGCAGCTTCGCATGCGTCTCGGCGACGCCGTCGATGCGAAGCAGCGTCTCGTCGCCGAACAGCCCGGCCGAGGCGAAGTGGTCGAAGAGGCGCGTCGGATCCTGAGCGATGTCGCCGGCCGCGGCGCGGTCATAGACGGCGAGACCCGGTTGCGCCTCGCGCATCCGCCGCGCGACGGCGGCCGCCGCGCCGTCGACGATGTCCGCCTGCGACCCGTACAAGAAGACGATCGCCGGGCGCTCGCCGGCGCCCGAAGCGATGTATGACGCGAATGTGGGATCGGCGCCGCCGCCGCGCGCAGCCATCGGGGTCGACGGCCGTTAGCGGCCGGCCTCGTCTTCGAGCGAGAGCGCGCGGAGGCCGGTGATGATCTTGTCGCCCGTGCTGTCCGCCAGCTTCCTGAGCGCCGCCCGCTCGGAGGCCTGGGTCGCGAAAGCGTCCGTCGTCGCGTTGACCGACGCGATGCTCCGCGTGTCGCGCACGATCTCCGGATCGTCCGCGATGCCGGCGAGCCGGTAGACGGTGATCGCCTCGAGATTGAAGCGTGTGATCTCGTCGGTCGCGGTGATCGCGAGGCCGGTCCGCTCGATCGTCGTCGAGACGCGCAGAGCGCGCCGTGCTGCGGGATCTATCCTCACATGACGGAGAAGCGACCGGCGCAGCTCGTAACGGAAGCGCTCGTCGCGCGCCTCGATCTGCAGATCGCGCACGGCCAGCGCCGACGATCCCGGCGCGTCGGAACGCTCGGCGGCGATCGGAACGAAACCGCAACTCGCGACGAGGCCGGCGAGGCACAGGGCGGCGAACGACTTAAGCCACGACATTGACGATCCTCTTCGGCACCACGATGATTTTCTTCGGCGCCGCGCCGTCGAGATGCTTGCGGACGATCTCGGTCTCGAGAACGAGCGTTTCGATCGATTTCGCGTCCGCGTCCGCCGGCACGGTGATTTCGCCCCTCTTCTTGCCGTTGATCTGTATCGGCAGCGTCAGGGCGTCATCCACCAAAAACGCCGGATCCGCCACGGGCCAGGGCGATTTCGCGAGCATCCGTTGCGATCCGAGCATCTCCGCCGCCTCTTCGCTGAAATGCGGCGTGAACGGGAACATCAACCGGACGAGCGCGTCGACGGCGAGACGCCGCGCCGGATCCGCGGGCGCGCTCGCGATATCGCTCGTCAGCTCGTAGAGTCGCGCGATCGCCTTGTTGAAGCGAAAACCCTCGATATCCTTCGTCACCGCGTCGATCGCGCGATGCGCCGATCTCATCAGCGCGCCGTCGCCGGCCGGCGCCTCGGCCGGCGCGTCCTTCGCTTCGAGGACGAGGCGCCAGACGCGCTGGATGAACTTATAGGCGCCCTCGACGCCGGAAGCGGTCCACTCCACGTCGCGCTCGGGCGGGCTGTCGGACAGCATGAACCAGCGCGCGGTGGCGGCGCCGAACTGGTCGATGATGTCCTCCGGGTCGACGACGTTCTTCTTCGACTTCGACATCTTCGTCGACGCGCTGATCTCGACCGGCTCGCCGGTGGCGATCTCGATTGCGCCGTCGGCGCCGACCGTCACCTCTTCCGGCGCCAGCCAGCGACGCCGCGCCGGCGCGCCGGTCGCGCGCTCGACGACGCCGGCGTCGGTCTCGCGCACCTCGGGCGGCGCAAGCCGGCGGCCGTCCTGCGCCATGTACGCGGCGTATGTCTCGTGGC
>CAZPTD010000184.1:0-8812 GCA_964588915.1 uncultured Neomegalonema sp.
AGGGCCGGTTCGCCGCACGCTCGGCCCCTCGGCCCTGGATCCCGGCGCTGCGCGCGTCGCGCTCGGCCGGGATGACGAGGGCGAGGTTGGCTCCATCAGAGCCGATCAGACGATAGGGCCGGTTCGCCGCACGCTCGGCCCCTCGGCCCTGGATCCCGGCTCTGCGCGCTTCGCGCTCGGCCGGGACGACAAGGGCGAGGTTGGCTCCGTCAGAACCGATCTGACGATCGTCGGGCGCCTCCGATGACCGCCGCCAAGACCACCGCCCTGCGTCAGCGCATGATCGACGGCATGTCGGCGCGCAAGCTCGGCCGGCATCGCCAGCGCGGCCATCCGAGCGGCTGCAAGCGCTTCGCCCTCTGGCTCGGGCGTTCGCCCGAGACGGCGCCCGCATCTGTAATCGCAACCGGATCATGGCCGGCGCTCAGTCGTCTATCCAACCGCTCGACGGCGCCGGCGGCGCCATGCGCTCGAGGCGAACCGCTCTCCGCCCACGCCATCGGCGCGCCGAAGAAGCCGCCCGTCCTCCTCAGAACCCGATAGAGCCCGTCGCGACCGCCGCGCGCCGACCGCAGCGCAGCTCGGGCCCGGCCGGCGCGGAGGGGGCATGCGCTTTCCGAACTTCAGCTCGATTGTGAGCGGCCGCTCTCTAAGGGAACCATTGCTGCGGCAGCCACGTCACCAACTCAGGAAAAGACATGCAGAGCGCCAGGACGATCACTTTTATCACCAGAAACGGACCGATCGACCGATAGATATCGAGCATCTTCACGCCAGGAGGCGCCACCGACCGCAAATAGAAAAGCGCGAAACCGTAGGGCGGCGTCTGGATCGCGATCTCCATGTTCAAGATCATCAGGATGCCGAACCAAACCGGATCGTAACCGAGCTCGATCGCGATCGGCGTGTAGAGCGGCGCGCAGATCACGACGATGATGAACTCGTCGATGAAGAAGCCCATGACGATCATGCTGAGCTGCATCAACACGATGACCATGAAGGGATCGCCGCTCAGATCTTCAGCGAAGGATCGGATGACCCGGCCGCCGCCCATCAGGAGCATGAAATTGGTGAAGACCGACACGCCGATCAGCACCCAGACGATGACGCTCGTCAGACGCATCGACTCGATCGAGGACGTCTTCAGGACGCTGAATCGGAAGCGGCGATAGAAAAGCGCGATCAAGATCGCGGCGACGCCGCCGACCGCGCCGGCCTCGGTGGGCGTCGCCACGCCGCCCAGAATCGACCCGAGAACGATGACGATCAGCAGGAAGGCGACGCCGCCGTCGCGCGCCGCGATCAGCTTGTCGCGAACGCCGCCGAGTTGCTCCTTCGGCAGCGCCGGCCCTTTCTCGGGCCGCAATGCGCACAGCGCGACGATGTAGACGATGAAGAGCGCGACCATGATCGCGGCCGGGATGAGCGCGCCGGCGAACATCTGTCCGACCGAGGTGCGGGTCATCGAGGCGAACAGGATCATCGGCACGCTCGGCGGGATCAGGATTCCGAGTCCGCCACCGGCCATGATCGCGCCGAGCGCCAATCGCTTGTCGTAGCCGCGGTCGAGCATCGGCTTCAGCGCCACCGAGCCGGCCGTCATGATCCCGGCGCCGATGATGCCGACCATTGCGCCGATCAGGCTGCAGACGACGATGACGGCGACGGCCAGCCCGCCCCGGAGCCGGCCCGCGAGCACATGCCCGGCGTGAAACATCGCCTCGCCGAGACCCGAGCGCGTCAGGATCTGCCCCATGAAGACGAAGAGCGGCACCGCCAGCAAAAGGAACGAGTCGACGCTGCTCTTGGCGGTCGTCGCGACCAGCTGGAAGGCCTGCGGCCCCCAGGTGAAATACGCCAGGCCCATCGCCGCGCCGCCGAACAGAAACCCGATCGAGCCGCCGGACGTCAGAGCGAGAAGACCGAGCAGCAGCAGCGCGACGATGATCTCGTCGGGCGTCACGGATCGAGCTCCGCGCCCGAGAGCAAGAAGCAAAGACTACGGATCCAGTTGGCCAAGGTCTGCAAAAACAAAAACGCGGCGCCGACCGGCACGAACGCCAAAAAGAATCCGAGCGGCAAATTCGGGCGTTCGGGGCGCAGCAAGCCGTGCTCGAACGCGTCGAGCATCTTCTCGCCGCCGTAATAAATAAGCAGCCCGAGAAAGAAGAAAACGACGAGCGCGGTGACGACGTCCAGCGCCGCCTGCGCTCTTTTCGAGAGCGCGCCATACAAGATATCGACGGAAATGTGCTGTTTCTTGCGCATCACGTCGGCGCCGCCGATCAAGCCGATGGCCGCGAACATGAAGATCGCCGATTCCTGCGCCCAACTGGTCGGACTGTTGAACAGATAACGGCTGAAGACTTCAACGAACAAGACCAGCACCATCGCCGGCATCAGCACGGCGACGAGCCGGCCGAGCCGTTCGCTCGACCAGTCGACCGCGCGGACGAAGCCGCGCAGCACGCTCAGGACGCTCGACATTCGGTCAAACCCACACGACGCCCGGCGCCGGGCGCCGGGCGGGCCGTCCGGTCAGCGCGCGGCGCGTCAGCCGCTCATCCTCGCGACGAATTCGCGCTGGATCGCGACCAGCCGGGAGCTGAATTCGTCGCCGCTGGCGTATTCCTCAAGCACGGCGTCGCCCGCCTCGGCCCAGCGGCGCTGGTCGTCTGCCGAAAGCGTCGGTCCCCATTGCATCCCCTTCGAGAGCATCTCCGACACCGCTTCAGACGCCCACATCGTCGACTTGTTCGCCTGATCGACGCCGTGAACGATCGCCGCGGCTTCATGGATCGCCTTGAGATCGTCGGGCAGCGCGTTGAAGACGTCGAGATTGGCGATCGTGGGCGCGACCTGAGCGCCGGTCAGCGGATGCGGACAGATGTAGGGCGCTTGCTCGTACCAGGAGCCGTCGCGATAATCGATCAGGTTGGAGCTCGCCGCGCCGTCGATGACGCCGGTCGCCAGACTGGTGTAGCCTTCGCTGAAGGCCATCGACACGGGTTTCGCGCCCAGGATCTCCATGAATTTGCCGTAGCCGCCCGGCGAGCGCAGGGTCAGGCCTTCGACGTCCGAGAGCGACGCGATCGGCTCCTTCGTGATCAGATAGACGCCGGGCTGGAACAGCGGCGCCATGCGATGAACGCCGATCGAGGCGAAGGCCTCGTTCAGGACCGAACCGAACTCGGTCTCGTTGAAGAGCGCCAGAAGCTCGTTGAGCGCCGTCGGCGCGCCCGGCAGTCCGAGCTCGACGACGCCCGCGGGCAGCTCCCCGGCGTGAAGCGCCATATAGGGCGCGCCCATCTCCACGAGACCGGAACGCGTGGCGCCGAGAATCTCGGTCGCGGACACGCCTTCGCCGTCATAGAGCATGTCCACGGTCAAACGCCCGCCGGTCATCACGCCGACATTCTCGGCGTAGCCGTCATAGGCGACGCCGAAAGAGATTCCCCTCGGATAGAGATTGGCCATGCGCCAATTCATCGTCTGGGCGGAGGCCGGCGCCGGCGTGAGCGCGGCCGCGGCGGCGGCGACCGCGGATCCGGTCAGGAATGCGCGTCTTTTCATGTCTTGCTCCCTTGGCGAGCGCTCGGTGCGCTCGATATTCGGCCGCCGCGCGCCCGGCCGCTCCCCGTCCGATCGTCCCTCGCGCGCCGGGACCTAGAAGGCGGTGTTCTCCGCCCCTTTGAGCCGCAGCAGCGCTCTGGCGTCGTCCGGCGTCGCGATGTCGAACGACAGCTCCTCCAGAATGCGGCGGATCTTTGCGACCTGTTCGGCGTTGCTCTTCGCCAGCTCGCCCGGGCCGATATAGAGGCTGTCTTCGAGCCCGACGCGGACATGGCCGCCCATCGCGGCGCCGATGGTCACGAACGGCATCTGATGGCGTCCGGCGGCCAAGATCGACCAGTGGTAGTCGTCGCCGAAGAGCTTGTCGGCCGTCCGTTTCATGAAGGCGAGATTCTCCGCATCCGCGCCGATCCCGCCCAGGATCCCGAAAATCGTCTGGATGAAGAAGGGCGGCTCGACCCAACCTTGATCGACGCAATAGGCGAGGTTGTAGAGGTGTCCGAGGTCGTAGCACTCGAACTCGAACCGCGTGCCCAAGCCCTCGCCGACATCGCGCATGATGCGCTCGAGCGACTTGAACGTGTTCGGAAAGATCATGTCGCGCGACGTCTCGAGAAACGCCGGCTCCCAGTCGTGTTTCCAGTCCTTGTATTTCTCGACGATCCCGAAGACCCCGAAATTCATCGAGCCCATGTTGAGCGTGCACATCTCCGGCTCGGCGCGCCGGACCGGCGCGAGGCGCTCCTCGAGCGGCATGCCGAGCGCGCCGCCGGTCGTGACGTTGAGCACCGCGCCCGTCTGCTGCTTTATCCGCGGCAGGAACTCCATGAAGAGTTCAGGATCCTGCTTCGGACGGCCGTCGTCGGGATCTCGGGCGTGCAAGTGGATGATGGTTGCGCCGGCCTCGGCCGCCGCGACGGCCTCGGCGGCGATCTCGCTCGGCGTGATCGGCAGATGGGGCGACATCGTCGGGGTGTGGATGGACCCCGTAATGGCGCAAGTGACGATGACCTTCCGTTTGTCAGCCATGTCCGTCTCCTGACCGCCTATTCGCCGATCGCGCGCGCGGCGTCTTGCTTGTGGCGCAGAAGCGCGATCAGCCGGGCGTTGCGCCAAAGCTGGCGCTCGGCGATGCGCTCCTCCGGAAAGAGCGCGCGCCGCTCGGCGGCGATTTGCTCGACGACGCGCTCCGGCCATGGGAGCGACGACTTCAGCTCGCCGCCCATCGCGCCGTACGAACCGGCGTATTTGCGCGCATAGCCGGCGAACCCGTCGTCGTCGTTCAGATCCATGGTCTCGAACGGACCCATGAACGCCCAACGGAGCCCGAGACCGTCGCGCACACATTTGTCGAGATCCTCGACCGAGACGACGCCGTCGGCGACGAGATGCACCGCCTCGTTGACGAGCGCCGCCTGCAGTCGGTTGAGCGCGAAACCGAACGTCTCCTTCTCGATCCGCACGGGCGTCTGCCCGACGCGGCGCATCAGCTCGAAGACCCTCGCCGTCGCGCGCTCCTCGGTTCTCGGCGTCGGCGCGATCTCGACGAGCGGCACGAGATGCGGCGGGCTGACCGGATGAGCGACCAGGCAGCGGCGCGCGCCGGGGACGTCCATGAAGGCGCTGCCGGGGATCGCCGAGCAGGAGCTGGCGAGGAGGGTCTCCGGCGCCGCGAGCGCGTCGAGCTCGCGAAAGAGCGTCGCCTTGACGTCTCGATCTTCGGGCGCGCTTTCCTGGACATAGTCCGCGCCCGCGACCGCCTCCGCGAGCGAGTCGGAAACGGCGACATTCGCGGTCACGGCCTCCGGCGCGTCGATCAACCCGCCCTCGACGAGGCGGCGCGCCTCCTCCTCGATCCGCGCGATCGCCCGGCGCGCCGCGTCCGGCGCGGGATCGTAGAGCCGGGTCTCGAAACCGGCGCGCGCGAAGACGATCGCCCAGGAGCGCCCGATATTGCCGGTCCCGACGATCGCCGCCCGTTCGCGCTCGCTCATCGCTCATACTCCACGTTGCCGCAGACGCCGATCATCTGCCCCGTGACCATCCGGCTGCGATCGGAGGCCAGGAACAGCGCCATGTCGGCGAGGTCCTCCGGCTCGACCATGCGGCGCAGCGAGATGAATTCGGCCATTTCCTCGATCAGCTGACTTTCCGGCGCGCCGAGCGCTCGGGCCTTCTCGTCGACGACGCGACGTCCGCGCGCGTTGTTGATCCAACCCGGCAGGATGGCGTTCACGCGCACGCCGTCGGGCCCGAGTTCGCGCGCGAGCGTCCGCGTCATCTCGAGCACGGCCGACTTGGCGACGACGTAAGGAAGCCGCATCGGCAGCCCGACGCGCGCGCTCGCCGAGGAGACGTTGATGATCGACCCGTCGCCGGCCGCGCGCATCGCCGGCGCGACGCGCCGGATCGCGTAGAAGAAGCCGCTCAGATTGATGGCGAGGACCTGCGTCCATTCCGCGTCGGTCACGTCCTCGACGCGGGCCGTCGGGCCGGCGACGCCGGCATTGTTGATGAGCGTCTGCGTCGGACCGTGCGCGCTTTCGGCGGCGTCGAGGAACGCGCCGAGCCGCGCCGGATCCCCGGCGTCCGCCTCGAAGCACAGCACGTCCGGGCGCTTGTCGGAGAGATCGGCGAGCGCCGCCGCGTCGACGTCGCACACCGCGACCGCCGCGCCCTCTTCGGCGAAGCGCTCGGCAAGGACGCGTCCGGCGCCGCCCGCCGCCGCGGTGATCGCGATCCGCTTATCCCTAACGGTCACCTGCATCCGGCCGCGCTGTCCCGCTTTCTGAAATAAGATATTTGTGATAACAAATACCGTCATTGACGCGCTCGGAATGTCAAGCGATATCCGTCGGCGGCGCGGCGCGCGCGTCGCAGCAGATGAAGAGACGAAGTGGATATGGCGCCCGCCGACGACCTGCCGCCGCTGGAGCAAGTCACGCGACGGACCGCCCATGATCAGATCTACCTCGAGCTGAGGGACGGCCTCATGTCCGGCCGCTTTCGCCCGGGGCAGCAGTTGAAGCTGCGGCCGCTCGCGAAAGCGTTCGGAACGAGCCCGCTGCCGGTGCGCGACGCGCTCGGCCGCCTGGTGGCGGAGAAGGCGCTGACGGTCTCGCCCAGTCGGACGACCGAAGTGCCGACCCTCACCAGAGAGGGCTTCGAGGACCTCAGTCGCGTGCGCCGCCTGATCGAGGGCGACGCGGCGGCGGCGGCCGTCGAGCGCATCACCGCCGCGGAGCGCCGCGAGCTCGACCGGCTGAACGCGCTCATGAAGAAGCAGTTCGAGGACGGCGACCAGACGAGCTACCTCGCCGGCAACCGCGCCTTCCACTTCACAGTCTACCGCGCCTCACGGTCGAGCGTCGCCTGCGAGATCATCGAGGGGCTTTGGCTGCGCGCCGGCCCGGCGCTGACGCTGCTCTCGGGCTTCGGCCAGAAGATCACCTCGACGATGGCGTTGGTCCATCACGCCGACCTGATGCGGGCCTTCGAGACAGGCGACGCCGAGGCCGCGCGCGCGGCGATCCAGGCCGATATTCACGACGCCTCGACATGCATCCTGTCGCGCATCCTGGACAAAGCGTGACGTTCGACGCCGCAGCGCGGCCGCAATAGACGAAAGGCGAGCGCCATGACGACGACCGAGACGCAGCGGAACTTCACGCTCGAGGCGGCGGCGCGCGACGCGGAGGAGCGGTATCGCCGCGCGCATCCGGCCAGCGAGGCCGCATACGCCCGCGCGCTCGACGTCATGCCGGGCGGCAACACCCGCACCGTGCTCTATTACAGCCCGTTCCCGCTCGCCTTCGCTCACGGCGAGGGGGGGACGCTGACCGATGTCGACGGTCGTCGCTACGTCGACTTCGTCGGAGAATTCACCGCCGGACTCTACGGACACTCGAACCCGGTCATCGTCGCCGCCGTCGAGCGCGCGCTGAGGAACGGCTTCGCGCTCGGCGGGCCGAGCCGGCTGGAGGCCGACTTCGCCGCGGCGGTCCACGCGCGGTTTCCGAGTTTGGCGCGCGTGCGCTTCTGCAATTCCGGCACCGAGGCGAATCTGATCGCGCTCGGCGCCGCGCGCGCCTGGACCGGCCGCGACGAGATCATCTTTCTCGAGGGCGCGTATCATGGCGGCGTCCTCACCTTCGGCGCGACCAACGCGATCAACGCGCCGTTCGCCCATCGACGGATCCGGCTGAACGACGTCGACGGCGCGCGCGAGGCGATCCGCGCCGCGGGCGAGCGGCTGGCGGCGGTGATGATCGAGCCGATGATGGGCGCCGCCGGCTGCTTTCCGGCGTCCCGGGCGTTCGCGACCGCGCTCGCGGAGGAAGCGCGCGCGCAGGGCGCGCTCCTGATCGTCGACGAGGTGATGACGTCGCGGCTCGCGCCCGGCGGCCTGCATCGGGCGCTCGGCTTGGCGCCGGATCTCGTCACCCTCGGCAAATATGTCGGCGGCGGCCTCTCCTTCGGCGCGGTCGGCGGCCGCGAGGAGATCATGGAGCGGTTCGATCCGCGACGGTCCGACGCCTGGGGCCACGCCGGCACCTTCAACAACAACGTCGCGACCATGGCGGCGGGATTGGCCGGACTGACCGAGGTGCTGACCGATCGAGCTCTGGAGGAGCTGAACGCGCGCGGCGATCGCTTGCGCGCGCGACTGAACGAGACCGCCGGCGGGCTCGGCGCGCCGATGATCGCGACCGGGATCGGCTCGATCATGGCCTACCATTTCACGCCGGGACCGGCGAAGACGCCGCACGATCTCGCGCCGGCGCCGGCGGCGCTGAAGACGCTGATGCAGCTCGGCCTGATCGAGCGCGGCTTCTACACGACGCGGCGCGGATTGCTGGCGCTGTCGTTGCCGATCACGGACGCCGAGATCGACGCGTTCGTCGCGGCGTTCGAAGAAACGCTGGCCGAGCATCTGCCGGTCATCCGGTCGTCGGTCGACGCGACGTGACCGTCGACGCAACGCGATTTCGCTCGCGCTATCGTCCGATCGGCTCTGACGGAGCCGACCTCGCCCTTGTTGGCCCGGCCAAGCGCGACGCGCGCAGAGCCGGGATCCAGGGCCGAGGGGCCGAGCGTGCGGCGAACCGGCCCTGGATCCCGGATAAGCCTGCGGCTTTCCGGGATGACGGCGCGTCTCGCGACGGCTGCTATCGTCTGATCGGCTCTGACGGAGCCGACCTCGCCCTCGTCATCCCGGCCGAGCGCGACGCGCGCAGAG
>CAZPTD010000185.1:0-8801 GCA_964588915.1 uncultured Neomegalonema sp.
CGCACCGGCGTCGACGACATCCGCGAGATCATCGAGTCGGTGCGTTACCGGGCGGCCGAGGCGCGCTACAAGGTCTATATCATCGACGAGACGCACATGCTCTCGAAGAGCGCCTTCAACGCGCTTCTGAAGACGCTCGAAGAGCCGCCGCCGCATGTCGTCTTCATTCTCGCGACCACGGACATCCACAAGGTGCCGGTGACGGTGCTCTCGCGCTGCATGCGCTTCGACCTGAGGCGCGTCGGCGTCGACGAGCTCGCCGCGCATCTCGGCCGGATCGTCGCGAAGGAGGGCGCCGAGGGCTCCGAGGAGGCGCTGCGGCTGATGGCGCGGGCGGCGGAAGGCTCGGTGCGCGACGCGCTCTCGCTTCTCGACCAGGCGCTCGCGCATGGCGCCCGCGCGGCGACCGGCGAGGGCGTGCGCGACATGCTCGGCCTCGCGGCGCGGGACCGGATCTTCGAGCTCTTCGATCTGGTGATGAAGGGCGCGGTCGCGCCGGCGCTCGACGCGCTCAACGCGCTCCATCGCGACGGCGCCGATCCGGTCTCGGTGCTCCAGGAGCTGGCCGAGGCCTGCCATCTGGCGACCTTGGCGAGCGCGGCGCCGTCGCGCTTGGAAGCGTCGTCGCTCTCGGCGACCGAGCGCGAGGCGGCGCGGGCGGCTTCCGAGGCCTATTCGGTGCGCGCGCTGTCGCGGGCCTGGCAGATGCTTCTCAAGGCGATCGAGGAGGCGACGCGGGCGCCCTCCTCGCTCGCCGCGGCGGAGATGGCGGTCATCCGCATGGGCCATGTCGCCGAGCTGCCGTCGCCCGAGGAGATCGTGCGCGCGCTCTCGGGCGAGGCGCCGCTCGGGCCGGGCGCCGGCGGCGCCGGGCCGCGGGGCGAGGGCTCCGGCGGCGGCGCGCCGCCCGGATCGGCTCGGGCGCCGCGCGGCGAAGGGCGCGGGCCGACGGCGCTGAAGGCGGTCGCGTCGGCCGATCCGGCGCCGAGGCCGGAACCGGAGCGTCCGCCGAGCGCCGCGCCGGCGCCGGCCGACGGGCCGCGGGACTTCGACGCGGTCGCCGAGCTCATCCGCGCGCGTCGTGACGCGAAGCTTCTGATATCGTTCGAGAAACATGCGCGTCCGGGCGTCGTCCGGCCGGGCTATGTCGAGTTCGCGCCGACCGAGGACGCGCCGGCGGATCTCGCCGCGGAGCTCTCCAAGAAGCTCTCGAACTGGACCGGCCAACGCTGGATCGTGTCGGTCGCGGACGGCCATGACGGGCCGACGCTCGACGAGAAGCGCCGGGCGGCGGCCGCCGATCTGCGCGCGCGGGCCGAGGCGCATCCGCTGGTGCAGGCGGCGCTGGCGGTGTTCGCCGGCGCGGAGCTCAAGGTGGTGCGCGATCTCGCGCAGCCTTCCGCGGCCGGCGCCGGCGCGCTCGGCGAGGCCGCGCCGCCGCCGCCCGAGGACGACGATGATTTCTCGGCGCTCGAGGAGTGGGACGGCGAGTGGGAGCCTGATCCTGGATATTGAGTCGTTAGGGCCGCATATGCCAAGATATGGGCGCAACAAAGGAGCAATCGGATGCTGAAAGGACTGGGCGGCCTCGGCGACATGGCCAAGATGCTGTCGAAGGCGCAGGAGCTGCAGACGAAGATGCAGGAGCTGCAGGAGCGTCTCGAGACGATCGAGGTCGTCGGATCTTCCGGCGCCGGCATGGTCCGCGCCACGGCGACGGCGAAGGGCAAGCTCGTCGCGATGTCGATCGATCCGTCGCTGATGGGCTCCAATTCGGATGAGGATCGTCAGGTCCTGGAGGATCTGATCGTCGCCGCGGTCACGGACGCGCAGGCGAAGGCGTCGGAGCGGGCGCAGGAGGAGATGAAGGAGCTGACCGCCGGCCTGCCGCTGCCGCCGGGCTTCGCGCCGCCGGTCTGACGCGCCGGGCGAGAGCCGTCTCGGATGCCGCAGAACGCGCCCAATGAAATCGAGAACCTGATCGCGCTCCTCGCCAAGCTGCCGGGCCTCGGCCCGCGCTCGGCGCGGCGGGCGGCGCTCTATCTCGTGCGCCGGCCCGAGGAGCGCCTGGCGCCGATCGCGCACGCCATGGCCGACGTCGCGCTCAAGGCGCGGGAATGCGCGATCTGCGGCAATATCGACGTCGCCGAGATCTGCGGCGTCTGCGCCGATCCGTCCCGAGACGCCAGCATCATCTGCGTCGTCGAGGAGATCGGCGATCTCTGGGCGATGGAGCGCTCCGGCGTCTTCCGCGGCCGCTACCACGTGCTCGGCGGCGTGCTCTCGGCGCTCGACGGCGTGCGTCCGGAGGATCTGCGCGTGCCCGACCTCGTCCGCCGCGCCTCCGATCCGGCCGTGCGCGAGGTGGTGCTCGCCCTGAGCTCGACGGTCGACAGCCAGACGACGGCGCATGTGATCGCCGACGCGCTCGCCTCGGCCGAGGTGACGGTCACGGCGCTCGGCCGCGGCGTGCCTTTGGGCGGCGAGCTCGGCTATCTCGACGAAGGCACAATCGACGCCGCCTTCGGCGCCAGGCGCGGGCTCTGACGCCTCCGATTCGCCCTTAGCTCGCATGCCGTTTGCGGTTACCATCCCGCCGAGAGCATCTGTCGGGAGGGCGGCGCATGGATGATCAGTTTCGGCCGGATCCGGAGATCATCGGTCGCGAGTACGACCTCTTCATCTCCTACGACCATGAGAACGAGCAGGACAGCCAGGCGGCGGTCAGGCTCTACGAGGCGCTGAGCGCGGCCGGCTATCTCGTCTGGTGGGATCAGCAGATGCGCGCCGGCCGCTGGACGCGGCAGATCGGCGAGAAGGCGTCGCGCGCGAAACGGGTGCTGACCCTGGAGACCGTGCGCTACGCGACGCGGCACTGGTGCGTCTTCGAGATGAATATCGGCCTCTCGATCACCGGGCTCGTCCGCGTGAAGCTGGAGGAGTGCGAGCCGCCCGAGGCGATCCGCGCGCATCTCGCCGGCGATCACTATCTCCGGGTCGACGCGGACGACGCCGCGTTCACGGACAAGGTCATCGCGCATCTGGACGTTTCGCCGAGCCGGCGCGCGCCGGCCGAGCTGGCGAAAGGGCCGGGCGTCGAGCTGGGCGATCTGCCGCCGGCGCCGGAAGCGCTGATCGGGCGCGAGGACGAGACGGCCATCCTCGATCAGGCCTGGGCCAAGGGCGACAAGACGGTCGTCGTGCTCCACGCGGTCGGCGGCGCCGGCAAGTCGGCGATCCTCTCCACCTTCGTCGACGCGGCGATCGAGGCGCGGAGCCGGGGCGAGGCGGGCGCCGCGAGCCGGATCTTCGCCTGGTCGGCCTACAGCCAGGGCTCGGGCAATTCGAGCCGGGCGGACGCGGACGGGTTCATCGCCGAGGCGCTGACCTTCTTCGGCGGCGATCCGGCGGCGCATCGGACGACCGTCGACCAGGCGAAGGAGCTGGCGCGGCGCGTCTCTCAGGAGCGGGCGCTGCTGGTGATGGACGGCGTCGAGCCCTTGCAGAGCCCGCCGAAGGTCGATGGCGGGCGGCTGACCAACAAGGCGCTGGCGACGCTCATCCGCAAGCTCGCGGTCGAGAACCGCGGGCTCTGCGTCATCACCTCGCGCCAGGAGCTGCCGGAGCTGCCGCGGCTCGCCCAGGTCGTCAACCATCCGCTCGACCGGCTCGAGACCGAAGGCGGCGTCGCGCTGCTGACCCATCTCGGCGTCACGGGAAGGCCGCGCGACCTGAAGGACGCGGTCGAGGACGTCCGGGGCCACGCGCTGTCGCTGACCTTGCTCGGGACGTTCCTCGACAATGTCGAGGCCGGCGACGTCGCCCGGCGGGACCAGTTCCGCTTCGAGGATCTGCCGACGGCGCCGCTCGACGAGGACGAGGACCCGACCGAGGGCGCCGCGCGGCGGGCGGAGCGGGTGATGGATGGGTATTTGGAGCAGCTCGACAAAGCGCCGGGCGGCGGCGCGGTGGAGCGAACCTTGCTCTCGATCCTCGGGCTCTTCGATCGGCCGGCGGACGGTCCGGCGGTGCGCGCGCTCCTGGCCGGGCCGCCGATCCCGGGGCTCACCGACGCGCTCTTTCAGCTCTTCGAATGGGGCGAGGAGGGGCTGACCGAGACGTTCCTCGACAATTATCAGAAGGCGCAGCGCTGGCGGCGGGCGAAGGAGCGCCTGCGCGCGCTCGGGCTGCTGGCGGCGGAAGACGCGGCCGACAGGGACGCGCTCGACGCCCATCCGATCGTCCGCAGCTATTTCCGGCGCCGCGTGCGCGAGACCGAGCCCGAGGCCTGGATTGCGGCGAACGACCGGCTCTATGGCCACTACGCCGCCGCCGCGCCGGAGCTGCCCGACACCGTCGCCGAGATGCATCCGCTCTTCCACGCCATCGCCCATGGCGTCGCCGCCGGCAAGGCGCAGGAGGCGTGGAGCGACGTCTACCAGGCGCGGATCGAGCGGCGCGAGGCGCACTTCATCACCCATCAACTCGGCGCGTTCGGCGCGGCACTGACCGCGCTGGCGCCCTTCTTCGACCCGCCCTGGCGCGCGTCGCTGCCGGCGCTGACCGCGCCCGACCGCGCCGCCGCGCTCAACTACGCCGCCTTCGCCCTGCGCGGCCTCGGCCGCCTCGCCGACGCCGCCGAGCCGATGCGGGCGGGATTGGCGCTTCGAGTTGAACAGGAGAATTGGAAACAAGCCGCTCTCGACGCCGGCAACCTCTCCGAGCTGCTGCTGACCATCGGCGACATCGCCGGCGCGGCGGCGGCGGCCGAGGAGGCGCGGCGCCACGCCGAGGCGGCGGCGGATCTCGAAGAGCGCATGAACGCAGAGTCGCAGGCCGGCGACGCGGCGCATCAGGCCGGGCGGCTCGACGCCGCGGCGGAGCGGTTCAGGGCGGCGGAGAAGCTCCAGGCGGAGTTCCAGCCCTCTTACCCCAGGCTCGTAACACTGTCAGGCTATGCCTATGGGGACCTTCTCCTCAGCCGCGGCGCGGCGGCGGAGGCGCTGGAGCGGGCGGAGTGGCTTACATCTGCGGTAAGCCCGAACCAACCGGATAGATTGAGTCGCGCGCTTTATACCCTGTTCCTCGGCCGCGCCCAGGCGGCGCGCGCCGGCGCCGGCGCCGCGCCGCGCTCGGGCTTGTTTCTCCGCGTCTTCCGTCCCGACCCGGCGCCCGCGGAGCGCGCCGAGCGCCTCGCCGCCGCGCGCGCGCATCTCGACGACGCCGTCGCCGGCCTCCGCGCGGCGGGGCGGGAAGACCATACGCCCCACGGCCTCCTCGCCCGCGCCGCGTTTCTTCGCGAGCGCGCGGCCGAGGGCGACGCCGCGGCCCGGGCGCTGGCGTTGGAGGATCTGGAGGAGGCCTTCGAGATCGCGACCTATGGCGGCATGCGGCTTTTCCTTGCCGACATCGCCCTGGAGCGGACGCGCTGGGCGCTGACGGACGGCGACAAATCCGAGGCGCGAAAGCAGTTCGACATCGCCAAAGCGCTGATCGAGGAATGCGGCTACGGGCGGCGCACGCCGGAGTTAGAGGAACTCGCGAAGCGGCTCTAACCGACCCGCCGCCATCGACGCCGTGTCGAAAACGCCGGCGTCGCCGTTCCGCGCGCCGTCGACCGTCGAGCGGGAGCCCGAGGGCCCGGGCCAAGCCCGGGGCGGCGAGTGCTGGGGCCGTAGCGGCAGCGGCTCGGCCGACTTTCCGACCCGATCAAAGGTTAACATAAAGTAAATATCGGTGGAAAATTCACTCCACCCGCAAAAAGATCAAAGCTCTGGCCAAAATCTCACGTTTGTTCTAAGAATAGTCGTAAATGAGCCCTATGCTCGCGCCAATGAGCGGCTGACGTGCCGCCTTAGAGCGGCCGCGGGTTCTTTGCGGCGTCCTTGTGAGGTTTGACATGATGCGAAAGACGAAGATCGCAGCGATCGTGCTGACGCTTTGGGCCGGCCCGATCATCGCGACCGCCACGCTCGGCTGACGAGCGCGGCGACGAAGAGTCGAACGCGGCGCATGCGTTCCGTCATCCCGGATGCGCTGCGACGCGAAGTGTCGCTGCGCAGATCCGGGATCCAGGACCGCGCGAAGACGGCGCTCGAAAACGGCCCTGGAGCCCGGATCGCCGCTCTGCGGCGTCCGGGATGACGGCGTCGCGTCAGCCGCGCAGCGCGTCCGGGATGACGGCGCCGCGTAGCCCTCGGCCGCGGTCAAGGTCACGCGGCTCGCGACCGTGCGGCCGCCGCCATGGAGCGCGTCCTTCATCGCGTCGAACTCGCCGCGGCTCATCGCGCCGTCGCCGTCGCTGTCGGCGACGGAGAAGATCCGCCGCGACGCGCGCTCATACGGATCGAGCGCGGCGACGAAGAGTCGAACGCGGCGCATGCGTTCCGTCATCCCGGACGCGCTGCGACGCGAAGTGTCGCTGCGCAGATCCGGGATCCAGGACCGCTCGAAGACGGCGCTCGAAAACGGCCCTGGATCCCGGCTCTGCGCGCTTCGCGCTTGGCCGGGATGACACGGGCGAGGTCGGCTCCATCGGAACCGATCGGACGATAGCGGACGCCGCCGTCGCCATCGGCGTCGAGACCGTCGAAGCCCGGCCCGCTTCGCGGCGGCTTCGTCGTGATCTGCACGGTCCTGACCGTGCTCTGATATGAACTCACGCCGAACATCCCTCGGCCCTCCTTCCCCTGTTCCCGACGCCGGCTTTGCCGGCTTCTCGAGGATGGCGAAGGGCGGTTGCCGAGAGCTTGCGATCGGCGCACGCTAACCATGGAGGTTCGGTCAACGCCGGCGCGCGCGTTGACCGCGCGTTCATCTCCGAGCGTCGGAGCCGCCCGCCCGCGACGCCGCCAGCTCCGCCCGGAGCGCGCGCAGCTCCTCCAGGATCTCCTCGATGCTCGCGCTTTGCGCCTCGTCCCGCGCCTCCTCGCGCGCCTCGATCTCCTCCTCGCGCTTGCCCTGCATCGCCTCGACGATCACGCCGATGAAGAGGTTGAGGATCGCGAAGGACGTCAGCACGATGTATGGCCCGAAGAAGAGGAAGGCGTTCGGAAAGAGCCGCATCGTCGGCGCGACGACGCCGTCGACCCAGTTCTCGAGCGTCATCATCTGGAAGAGCGTGAAGAAGGAGCGCTCGAGATTGCCGAAGAGGTCGCGCATCATCTGGATGTCGGCCGGATCCGCCGGCGTCTCGAAATCGGCCGCCTCGACCTGGCCGAACACCGTCGTCGTGATGATCGCGGAGACGTAGAAGATCACGGCGAGCGCGCCGAGGACGCCGGCCATGCTCGGCAGCGCGGCGAAGAAGGACTCGATCACGCGCCGCATCGCCGGCACCATCGAGAAGAGCCGCAGCACCCGGAAGACGCGCAAGGTCCGGAGCGCCGCGAGGCCGCCGGCGTCGGGCAGATAGGCGACCGAGACGGCGAAGACGTCGAACCACGACCAGCCGGAGCGGAAATAGGCCCGGCCCTTCGCGACCAGCCGGAGCAGAATCTCGGCGGTGAAGAAGGCGAGGATGACCTGGTCGATCGCCTGGAGCGTGTCGCCGGCGACGCGCGCGACCGACGGCGTCGCGATGAGCCCGAGGATCGCCGCGTTGAGCAGGATGGCGCCGACGACGACGCGCTCGAAGCGCGGATCGTCGACGATCGCTTCGGCGCGGGACGAGAGGCGCCGCGCGCCGGCGCGGACCTGTTCGATTTCGATGCCCATGGCGTGCGTCTCCGGCTCTGGCGGCGGATCCGCAAGTTTCGCGCCGCCGATGCTTGACCAGCCGCGTGCTTTCGGCGGAGAGAGCCGGGATGAAAAGAAGAACGTCGCTCAAGCCGCGATTTTTCGCCGCCGGCGACGCGGAAAGGCCATCGCGAAACGGCCCCGCCGCCGGTCCGAGGAGTTTGGGAGCGCGTCGATGAGCGTCGCCGATCCGGCGGCGAGGATGCGCGCCGCGATCGTCGAGGGCGCGCGCGACGTCTTCGCCGAGAAGGGCTTCGCCAAGGCGACGATGGGCGATCTCGCCAAGGCCTGCGGCGCCTCGCCGGCCAATCTCTACAACTACTTTCCGAGCAAGAAGGCGATCGGCTTCGCGGTGGTCGGTCTCTATCTCGACGAGCTGAACGCCCGGCTCGCCGCGCTCGCGGCGGCGCCGCCCGCGCACGCCGCCGAGCATCTGCGCGCCTATATCCGCATCCGCATCCATCACACCGTCGCGCATCTGCGGGCGCGGCCGCTGCTCGTCGAGCTCGCCGAGATGGCGATGGAGGAGACGGCTGAGGCGACGGCGTTCGTCGAGGAGGTCGTCGCCGAGGAGCTCGCCGCGCTTGCGGCGATCATCGCGCGCGGCGCGGCCGAGGGCGCCTTCGCCGTCGACGATCCCGAGGCGGCCGCCTGGACCGCGCATCTTTGCGTGCGCTATTTCGCGACGCCGCGGGCGATCAGCCGCTTCGGGCTCGACACGGCCGAGGAGGACCTCGAGAAGGTGCTCGATCTCGTCTGCGCCGGCCTCGCCGCGGGCGCCTCTTAGTCGGCGCTACGCGGGAAGTTTTGTTTCGGCCTCGCCTCCTTGCGGGACCAATTCTTTCGCGTTAGAGCCGAGCGGAACCAGTCACATCGAGGGCCCAAGCGCATGCCGAGACCTAAAATCGCCTTGATCGGAGCCGGCCAGATCGGCGGCACGCTCGCTCATCTCGTCGGCCTCAAGGAGCTCGGCGACGTCGTGCTCTTCGACATCGCCGAGGGAATTCCTCAGGGCAAGGCGCTCGACATCGCCGAGAGCGCGCCGGTCGACGGCTTCGACGCCG
>CAZPTD010000186.1:0-8776 GCA_964588915.1 uncultured Neomegalonema sp.
CGGGCGAGCAGGCCCGAGACCTCGCCATGGCCGTCGGGCGCGGGCGGGGAGACCCGCTCGGTCACGATGCTGGGATCGTCGGGCGCAACCTGCTGGGCGAGCGCGTAGTTGGGCAGCAGGCTCTCGACGATGGCTGCCGCGGTCAGGCCGACCGTGGCGTGCTTGGCAGCGCCGGCCAGGAACTCTCGCTTGGTGAGGCGGCCATGGGCGTAGCCGTCATAGAGCTCAAGCAACTCGGGGTGAAACTCGGACGCCTTCTTGCGCTGGGTCATGGGGGACCTCCTCTGTCGGGTGGGTCCAGCCTGTCACCTTTGCTTGACGCTGTCGTGTCACGTTACGCGAGGCCGCGCGGCGGGGAAGCAGCCCAGCACGCGGATCTCGGAGGTGAAGTGGTCGAGCTCCTCCATGGCGCGGATGACGGCGGGGTCGTCCTCATGGCCTTCGATCTCGGCGTAGAACTGGGTGGCCGAGAAGGTGCCGCCGAGCTGGTAGCTCTCCAGCTTGGTCATGTTGACGCCATTGGTCGCGAAGCCGCCCATCGCCTTGTAGAGCGCCGCCGGGATGTTGCGGACGCGGAAAACGAAGGTGGTGACCGCCGGCCCGTCATGCGGATCGGCCTCGAGCTTGCGGCGCGAGGCGGTCAGGAACCGCGTCGTGTTGTGGGTCGCGTCCTCGATGTCGCGGGCCAGGATCTCGAGCCCGTAGATTTCGGCGGCGAGGCGCGAGGCGATGGCGGCGCGCGTCGGGTCGCCGGCCGCGGCGACCTCCTTGGCCGAGCCGGCGGTGTCGGCGCCGACCATGGTCCTGAGCTTGCGCTTCGCGAGGAACTTGCGGCATTGGCCGAGCGCGACGGTGTGGCTCTGCGCCGAGGCGAGCTTGTCGAGCTTGGCGCCCTTCGGCGCCATCAGCTGGAGCCGCACCGGATGGAAATGCTCGGCGATGATGTGCAGGCCGCTCTCGGGCAGCAGATGATGCACGTCGGCGACGCGGCCGTAGAGCGAGTTCTCGACCGGCAGGAGCGCATAGCGCGCCTCGCCGTCGCGCACCGCGGCGATCGCTTCCTCGAAGGTCGGATAGGGCGTCGGCTCCATGTCGGGATGGGCGTCGGCGCAGGCCTGATGCGAATAGGCGCCGAGCTCTCCTTGGAAGGCGATGCGAAGGGACGGATCGGTCATGTCAACTCGTTCTACGCCGCCCAAGCGGCGGATGGCGGGGCCTGGAGCGCGCCGCGGCCGCCTGCGCGGCGCGGAAAATGCCGAACCGCGACGTCGCGCCGCTCAGCGCGCTTCCATTCTTGCCCTATAAGTGCTGACAAGCGGCGCTCCAAGAGAGTAACGACGACGCGACGACCGGCACAGCCCGTCCGGTCGGGCGCAGAGGGAAGCGTTGAGAGGCGAGATCGCAATGAACGGATTTGAGATTAACAAGATTTTCGGCGCGACCACCGGCACTCTCGCGGTGTTCCTCGCCATTCAGATCGTCGCGGACGGCGTCTTCGGCCATGGCGGCCACCATGGCGAGGAGCAACAGCTCGCCTACGCGATCGAAGTGCAGGGCCAGGAGCCTGAGCAACAGGAGGAAGCGACGCCGCTGCCGGTGTTGCTGGCGGCGGCCGACGCGGGCGCCGGCGAGCGCGTCTTCAGCCGCTGCTCGGCCTGCCACGCGATCGAGCAAGGCGGCGCCAACGGCGCCGGGCCGGCGCTCTACGGCATCGTCGGCCGCGACATCGCCTCGGTCGACGGGTTCAGCTACTCGGGCGCGCTGACCGGCCTCGAGGGCGACTGGACCTTCGAGGAGCTGGACGGATTCTTGGAGGATCCGCAAACCTACGCGCCCGGCACCGGGATGCGGATCAAGCTCGACGATCCCGAGCAGCGCGCGGACCTGCTCCTCTATCTCAACGCGCAGAGCGGCGCGCCGCTGCCGCTTCCGGACGTTCCGGAAGAGGAGACCGAGCCTGACGAGGCCGCCGCGCTCGAAGACGGATCGGACGAAGCCGGCGAGGCGCCGAACGAGTGATCCGGCGGTCGGCGCCTTGCCGACGCCGCATTCCACGAGTGGACTTTCCTTCCGCGAGCGCGACATTCTCACCACGCGCATCGGCGGTCGCGCGCGGTCCGACGGCTCAGGCGCGCGGCGGAAGGAGACACGGATGCGGTTGACGCGACGCGACGCGGCGAAACTCGGGATCGGTCTCGGCGCGGGCGTGGCCGGGCTGCGGCTCGGGCTCGGCCCGGCGTCGGCTGAGGAGGCCGCTGCGCTTCTCGGAACCGGCGTTCGAACGCACGGCCACTCCTTGGTGGCGCCGCTCCGCTACGGCTCTGACTTCGCGCAGTTCGACTATGTCGATCCGGCGGCGCCCAAGGGCGGCTCGGTCAGCTACGAGGCCGGCGCCCGGTTCGACAGCCTCAATCCTTACAATATCGCCGGCTCGCCCTCCTTCGCCGCGCGGCTCGTCGTCGAGACGCTGATGGTCCGGTCGCTCGACGAGGGCAGCACGCATTACGGGCTCCTCGCCGAGTGGATGGAGGCCGCCGAGGACGACAGCTGGGTCGCCTTCCGGCTCCGCGACGCGGCGCGCTGGCACGACGGGCGGCCGGTGACGGTCGACGACGCAATCTTCAGCTTCGAGGCGCTGACGCGAAACAATCCGTTCTACGGCGCCTACTACGCCAACGTCGCTCGCGCGGTCGATCTCGGCGACCGGACCGTGCTCTTCGAGTTCGATCAGAGCGGCAACAAGGAGCTGCCGCACATCATGGGCCAGCTCGACCTTCTTCCGGCGCATTGGTGGGAGGACCGCGATTTCGGCGCCGTCATCCTCGAGCCGCTGCTCGGCTCCGGTCCTTACCGGATCGCCGGCTTCGAGGCGCCGCGTCACGTCGATCTCGAGCGCGTTCCGGACTATTGGGGCGCCGATCTGCCGGTTCGGATCGGGTCCAACAATTTCGACAGGATGCGCCTCGAATACATCAGCGAGGACATCGTCGCGTTCGACGCGTTCAAGGTCGGCGATCTGCTGTATCGCGAGGAAAACGAAGCGCTGAAATGGGCGACGCTCTATGATTTTCCGGCGATCCGGCGCGGCGAGGTGGTGAAGGAGAACATCGCGCTCGACGGACCGCAAGGCGTCTCCGGCTTCTTCTACAATCTGAGGCGGCCGAAGTTCCAGGATCGTCGCGTGCGCGAGGCGCTGAATACGCTCCTCGATTTCGAGAACTTGAACCGGGTCATCTATTACGACCAGTATGCGCGACCGATCAGCTACTTCCAGGGCACGCCGGATCTGATGGCCTCCGGTTTGCCGGACGCGGCCGAACTGGCGCTGCTCGAGCCGCATCGCGACGCGTTGCCGCCGGCGCTCTTCGAGCAGCCCTTCGAGCATCCGGTCACCGACGGTTCGGGCGAGCTGCCGCGGTCGATCCGGCGGCGCGCCGCGCGTCTTCTCGACGAGGCGGGCTGGCCGATCGCGGGCGGCGAGCGCGTCGGGCCGGACGGCGAGCCGCTCTCGATCGAGTTCCTGACCTCGTCGGACGCCCTGGAGCGCACGATCCAGGCCTATGCGCGCAACCTCAACGCCGCCGGGATCCGGACGGTCGCGCGCGTCATCGATCCGGCGCAGTTCACCGAACGGGTGCGCGCGTTCGACTATGACTGCCTGCTCGCGGGCGTCGCCAACAGCGAGTCGCCCGGCAACGAGCAGCGCGACTTCTGGAGCTCGGACGCGGCGGCCGCGTCGGGATCGCGCAACTATTGCGGCGTCGCCAATCCGGTTGTCGACGCGCTGATCGAGCGGATCGTCTTCGCCGAGGACCGGGCGGGCCTCGCGGCCGCGTGCCGCGCCCTCGATCGCGTGCTGCTCTTCGAGTATTACGTCACGCTCAGGGCGTACTCGCCCTTCGAACGGATCGCGTATTGGCGCGAGCGGATCGCGCATCCGGAGCCCTTGCCGAGCCGTTCGATCGGATTTCCAACGGTCTGGTGGAGCAAAAGCGCGGAGGATGCTGGATGAAGGCCGAGACGACGATGAGACCGGCGCGCTGGTCGGCGACGCGGAGCGCGGCCGTAGGGGCGCTCTTGGCGGCTTCTTTGGCGGCGGGCGGCGCGCTCGCGCAGGAGACGACGGTTCGTCACGGGATTTCGGCGTTCGGCGAGCTCAAATACGCGCCCGATTTCGAGCAGTTCGACTACGTCAATGTCGACGCGCCGCGCGAGGGCGGCGTTCGCGTGCAGCCGACCTCGGCGGCGCGCACCTTCAACAGCTTCAATCTCTTCATCATCGAAGGCGATCCGGCGCCGTCGACGACGCTCCTCTTCGACTCGCTGATGGTGCGCGCCTTTGACGAGCCCGACGCCGTCTACGGCCTTGTCGCCGAGAGCGTCGAGATGCCCGCGGACCGTTCCTTCGCCGTCTTTCGGCTGCGGCCCGAGGCGCGGTTCTCGGACGGCTCGCCGCTGACCGCGGCGGACGTCGCCTGGACGGTGGCGACCTTGAAGGACGTCGGCTCGCCGCGCTTCTCGACAGTGCTGCAGGCGGTCGAAGAGATCACGATCATCGACGAGCATACGGTGCGGTTCGACTTCGCGGACACCGCCGGGCGTCGCGACCTGCCGGCCTATGTCGCGACCCTGCCGATCCTCTCGAAAGCCTGGTTCGACACTCGGAGCTTCACGGAGCCGAGCCTCGAGCCGCCGCTCGGCTCCGGACCCTATCGCGTCGGCGATTTCGCGCCGGGCGACTTCGTCGAGTATGTCCGACGGGACGACTATTGGGCGTGGGATCTGCCGGTCGTCCGCGGCCAGTTCAATTTCGAGACCATCAATTACATCTACTTTCAGGACCGCGACGTGGCGCTGGAGGCGTTCTTCAGCGGCAGCTTCGACTTCCACGAAGAGTTCACCTCGCGCGCCTGGGCGACGCGCTACGACGTGCCGGCGGTCAATGACGGGCGGATCATCCGCGACACGCTGCCGGACGGGACACCGAGCGGCGCTCAGGGCTGGTGGTTCAACACGCGGCTCGAGAAATTCTCCGATCCGCGCGTCCGTGAAGCGCTGGCGATGGTCTACAACTTCGAGCAGGCCAATCGGCAGCAGTTCTACGGCATCTACAATCGGGTGCGCAGCCCGTTCGAGAACTCCGATCTCGTGGCCGAGGGCGAGCCGTCGCCCGAGGAGACGGCGCTGCTATCTTCGATCGAGGGCGCGCCCGAGGCGGCGCTCGGGCCCGTTCCGACGCCGCCGGTCTTCGAGAGCGACGAGATCGACCGGCGCACGCGGCGGCGCGCGCTGGCGCTCCTGCGCGAGGCGGGATGGGAAATCGATCCGTCGGACGGCGTTCTGAAGAACGCCGCCGGCGAGATCTTCGAGATCGAGTTTCTCGACCGCGCCGGCTCCGACTTCGAGCGCATCGTCGCGCCCTTCATCGCCAATCTCGAAGAGCTCGGCGTGCGCGCCGCCTACCGGCAGGTCGACGTGACCTCCTATCAGGAGCGGATACGCGAGTTCGATTTCGACATGGTCACGGCGCGCTACGTCTTCCCGGCGACGCCCGGCCCGAGCGTGCGCGCCGTCTTCCATTCCGACGGCGCGAACCAGCCGGATTCGCCGAATCTCGCCGGCATCGATTCGCCCGCGATCGACGCGACGATTCTCGCCATGGAGCAGGCGACGTCGCGCGACGAGATGCTCGCCGCCGCCCGCGCCTTCGACCGCGTCTTCCGGGCCAGCCATTTCTGGGTCCCGCATTGGTACAAGGCGAGTCACAACGTCGCCTATTGGGACCGATTCGGGCGGCCGCAGGATCTGGGCGTCCCGAAGCCGCCCTACAGTCGCGCGGTGCTGCTCACCTGGTGGATCGATCCGGAGCGCGCGGCGCGTCTCGACGCGGGCGAGTAGTCGGCATGGGCGTTGGACTCGGCTGACCGGAGCGCGACGAAAGGAGGCCGCCGATGGGCGCCTATATTCTGCGCCGTCTGATCCTGATCGTGCCGACCTTGCTCGGCATCCTGCTCTTGAACTTCGTCGTGCTGCAATTCTCGCCGGGCGGGCCGGTCGAGAGCCTGATCGCCAAGATCGAGAACGTCCAGGGCGGCACGCTCGACCGGATCGGCGGCGGCGGCGGCGACGGGCTGCAGCCCGGACAGAACGAGGCCGGGCCGCGCGGCATCGATCAGCGCTTCATCGACCAGTTCCGCGAGAAATACGGCCTCGACGAGCCGGTCTGGAAGCAGTTCGTGATCATGGTCGGCAACTACTTCACCTTCGACTTCGGCGACTCCTTCTTCAAGGGCGCGCCGGTCGTCGATCTGTTGCTCGACAAGCTGCCGGTCTCCTTGACGCTCGGCTTTTGGAGCCTGCTCCTCACCTACGCGATCTCGATCCCGCTCGGCGTGCGCAAGGCGGTCCGCGACGGCTCGCGCTTCGACAGCTGGACCTCGGCGATCATCATCGCCGGCTACGCGATCCCGGTGTTCCTCTTCGGCATTCTCCTGCTGGTGTTCTTCGCCGGCGGCTCCTACTGGCAGATCTTTCCGAACCGAGGTCTGCATTCCGTCGGTTCGGAGGATTGGCCGTTCTGGCGGCAGGCGCTCGACTATTTCCATCATATCGTGCTGCCCGTGACGGCGATGGCGATCGGCGGCTTCGCGGCGCTGACGCTGCTGACCAAGAACTCCTTCCTCGACGAGATCAAGAAGCAGTATGTGACGACGGCGCGGGCGAAGGGCCTGACCGAGCGGCGCGTTCTCTACCGGCACATCTTCCGCAACGCGATGCTGATCATCATCGCCGGCTTTCCCGCCGCCTTTATCGCCATTTTCACGACCAGCTCGCTGATCATCGAGAACCTGTTCTCGCTCGACGGGCTCGGCGTGCTGGCGATCACGGCGATCGGCGAGCGCGACTTTCCGATCATCCTCGGCACGCTCTTCATCTTCTCGCTGCTGGCGCTGATCACGCAGCTCGTCACCGACATCACCTACACGCTGGTCGATCCGCGGATCGACTTCGAGAGGCGCTAGCATGACCGCAGAGACGCAGCGCAGACGACGCTTCAGCGACCGGCTGTCGCCGCTCAATCGCCGGCGCTGGACCAATTTCCGCGCCAACCGGCGCGGCTTCTACGCGCTCTGGATCTTTCTGGCGCTCTACATCCTCTCGCTCGCGGCCGAGCTGATCGCCAACGACAAGCCGATCCTGGTCTCCTATCGCGGCGAGCTGATGTCGCCGATCTTCAGCGACTATTCCGAGGCGGATTTCGGCGGCGAGTTCTACGCCACGCTCCAGGACTACAACGACGTCGCGGTCCAATGCTTGATCCGGACCGGCGGCCTCGAGGACTGCCTCGACTTTCCCGACGAGACGATCGCGCGCGTCGCCGCCGATCCCGAGGCCGAGAACACCGGCTGGATGCTCTGGCCGCTGATCCCGTGGAGCTACGACACGCTCAACAACGAGCCCGAGCGTCTGCCGGCGCCGCCGAGCGCCGACAATCTGCTCGGCACCGACTCCGCCGGCCGCGACGTCCTCGCCTGGTCGATCTACGCCTTCCGGATCAGCGTCAGCTTCGGCCTGATCGTGACCGCCGTCTCGACCATCGTCGGCGTCCTCGCCGGCGCCGCGCAGGGCTATTTCGGCGGGCTCGTCGATCTCTTCTTCCAGCGCGTGATCGAGATCTGGACGTCGGCGCCCTTGCTCTTCGTGGTGCTGATCCTGGCCTCGGTGTTCTCGCCGAGCTTCTGGATCCTGACCATCATCGCCGCGGCGTTCAGTTGGACGGCGCTCGTCGGCGTCGTCCGCGCCGAGTTCCTGCGCGCGCGGAACTTCGAATACGTGCGCGCCGCCGCCGCGCTCGGCGTCTCCGATCGGCTGATCATGCTGCGCCACGTGCTGCCGAACGCGCTCGTCGCGACGATCACGCTCCTGCCCTTCGTGCTGACCGCGGCGATCAACCTCCTCGGCTCGCTCGACTTTCTCGGCTTCGGGCTCGGCTCGGAATACCCGTCGCTCGGTCGGCTGGCGCTCGAGGCCAAGCGGAACCTTCAGGCGCCCTGGCTCGGCGTCACCGCGTTCCTGACCTTCACCATCATGCTCTCGCTCCTGGTCTTCGTTTTCGAGGCCGTGCGCGACGCGTTCGATCCGAGGAAGACATTCGCGTGACCGCGTCCGAATTGGCGACAGAACCGACGACAGAAGCCGGCGCCCGAGCGGCGCCCGACGCGCCGGCGCTCGAGATTCGCGGCCTCAGCGTCGCCTTTCGCGAGATGGCGAAGATCGGCGAAGACAGCGCCGATCCGGCCGCGCGCAAATGGATCGCGGCGGTCGACGACGTCTCGCTCGAGCTCAAGCGCGGCGAGGTGCTGGCGCTGGTCGGCGAATCCGGCTCGGGCAAGTCGATGACCGCGCTCGCGACGGTGAAGCTGACGCCGCATGGCGCGCGGCTCTCGGGCGCGGTGCGGTTCTTCGGCGAGGAGGTGTGGTCGCTCGGGCCGGACGCGCCGCCGGTCAAGCGCGAGGCCGTCCTGGCCGAGGAGCGGCGGCTCCGACGCCTGCGCGGGCGGCGCGTCGGCATGATCTTTCAGGAGCCGATGAGCTCGCTCAATCCGCTCCACACGGTCGAGCGGCAGATCGGCGAGAGCCTCGAGGTCCATCAAGGCCTCTCGGGCGAGCAGGCTCGGACGCGGATCCTCGAGATGCTCGACCAGGTCGGCATCCGCGACCCTGAAGAGCGGCTCGACTCCTATCCGCACCAGCTCTCCGGCGGGCAGCGCCAGCG
>CAZPTD010000187.1:0-8745 GCA_964588915.1 uncultured Neomegalonema sp.
AGCCGACGCGGCCCGAGGCGAGCTCGTAGAAATAGCGCGTGTTCTCCGCCTGCTCCTCGGGCAGCATGCCGCCCTCGCCGGAGCAGACGCCGGCGCCGGCCAGCTCCGCGCCGCGGGCGAGCGCGCGCTTCGCCGGCTCCGAGAGCGCGCCGAAGCTCATGTCCGAGACCAGGAGCGGGATCTCGAGCCGAAGCGGCTTCTGAGCCCGCGCGCCGATGGTCACGTCCGTCCCGACGGGCGCCTCGTCGAGGAGCGGCGGGCGGCGCAGCTGCGCGGTCAGGATCTGGATGTCGTCCCAGCTCGGCAGCTCGTCCCGCGGCACGCCCATCGACGCGGCGTGCCCGTGATGGCCGGTCTTCGAGAGGCCGTCGCGCGCGTAGGACTGGATGAGCCAGGTATGCGGCTCTTCCGCCGTTCCGTGCGAGGTGTCGGCGTAGAGGCCGAGATAGGCCTCGCGGTCGAAGGGCTGCGGGTTCTCGCGCGCCCAGGCGCGGATCTCGTCCTCGTCGACGAGGACGGCGCCGCCCTCGACCCAGGCCGAGAACTTGCGCAGCGCCTCGTCATTGGCGTAGGCCGAGACGCCGGTCTCGAGCCGGTAGTCCCAGTCATGGACGCCGCAGATGAGATCGTCGCCGCGGACATGGCCGTCGGCCATCAGCGCGCCGCGATGCAGGCAGCGGCCGTAGAGCACCGAGACTTTGTCGTCGTAGCGGACGACGACGAGGTCGACATCGGCGACGAGCGCGTAGGCGGGCTTGCGGTCTTCGAGCTGATCGAATTGGGCGACGGCGGTGGTCTTCATCTCGGGCGCTCTCTCTCGGTCGGATTTCGGCATTCGCAGCCGATCCAATCGAGGCCGCGCGCGAGATGCAACCGAGCATCGCGTGAGCGCGCCGCGAGAAGCGCTATTTCACGACCAGCACCTTGGTTCGGTCGATCGTCACGGCGACGGCGGCGACGAGGAGGGCGCCGAAGACGATGTTCTGCGCGAAGGCGGTGACGCCCATGAAGGTCATGCCGATCCGCACCACCTGAATGATCAGCGCGCCGATCAAGGTGCGCCAGACCGCGCCGACGCCGCCGGTGATCGCGGTGCCGCCGATGACGACGGCCGCGATCGCCGGCAGCAGGAACTCGTTGGCCAAGGTCGGCGAGCCCGAGCCGAGACGCGACGCCATCACCACGCCCGCGACCGCCGCCATCGCGCCGGAGATGGTGAAGGCGAGCATCTTCACGCGCTTGATCTTCACGCCCGAGGCGACGATCGCCCGCTCCTGGGCGCCGACGCCGCGCACCATCCGACCGAAGGGCGTCAGATGCAGCACGACCGAGAGAACCAGGATCGCGACCACGCCGACCAGCACCTCGTCCGGCAGGCCGAGCGTCTCGCCATGGGTCCAGAAGAGATTGGCGTCGCGGTCCTCGGGCGAGATGCGGATCGAGCGCTCGTCCGAGACCCAGAAGCCGATCGACAGCACCACGCCGCTCGTCGCCAGCGTGGTGATGAAGGACGGGATCTTGAGCCCGACCGAGGCGGCGCTCGAAAAGGCGCCGGCGGCGGCGCCGGCCGCGACCGCGACCGGGATCGCCAGAAGCCCGTATTGCGGCAGCATCACCGCGAGGATGCAGCTCGCCATCGACGCGATCGCCTGCACCGATAGGTCGATCCCGCCCATCATGATGACGAAGGTCACGCCGGAGGCCATCAGGAAAAGGGTCATCGTGTCGGCCGACAAGGTCAGCAGATTGGCGACCGAGAAGAAGCGCGGATCATAGGCGCTGACGACGCCGATCAGCGCGACCAGCGTCGCGATCGGCAGCCAGGATTGCACGCGCATGCCCGAGAGCTTCATTTCCGGCGCCTCCGTCCGCGTCAGACCATGTGCTTGACGATGTCGACCTGCTCGGGCTTGGCGCCGGCCGGCGCGTCGAACTCCGCGGTGACGCGGCCGTCGCGCATGACCAGGATCCGAGAGGAGAGGCCGATCACCTCGTCGAGCGTGTCGCCGAGCAGGACGACGCCGACGCCTTCGGCCGTCAGATCGCGCACCATCTCGTAGACGTCCTCCTTGGCGCCGACATCGACGCCGCGCGTCGGATGGTCGAGCACGAGAACGTCGACGCCGGCGATCCGCCACTTGGCGAGCACCACCTTCTGCTGATTGCCGCCCGAGAGGCCGCCGGCCATCGTGTCGGGCGACGGCGTTCGCACGCCGAGCTTCTTGATCCACTCTTCGGCGGCCGCGCGCTCGCCCGAGAAATCGATGGCGCCGTAGCGCGTGAAGCGGCCGAGCGCCGGCAAGGTCATGTTCTCGGCGACGGAAAACGGCGTCACCAGCCCTTCGACCTTGCGCTCCGCCGGCACCAGCCCGACGCCGCGCGAGACCGCCTTGCTCGGATCGAGCCTTTGCGCCGGACGGCCCTTGATGCGCAGCGCGCCTTGGTCGAAGGCCTCCTGGCCGGCGAGCGCCCGCGCCAGCGCCTCGCGGCCGGAGCCGATCACGCCGGCGACGCCGAGCACCTCGCCCGCATGGAGCTTGAACGAGACGTCCGCGAAGGCGCCGGTCTTTCCGAGCCCTTCGGCCTCGAGCAGCACCTCGGGCGTCGGCGCGGTCTGCCGTTGCTCGCGGTAGTATTCGTGATGGAGCTGCCGTCCGACCATGTGCTGATGCAGCTTCTCGGTCGTCGCCTCGGATGTCGGCATCTCGGCGACCATCTTGCCGTCGCGCATCACGTAGATCCGGTCGCAGACCGCCATCACCTCGTCGAGACGGTGCGAGATGAAGACGATCGAGGCGCGCTCCTTGAGGTCGCGGATGATCGAGAACAGGAGCTCGACCTCGCGCTGCTCGAGCACCGATGTCGGCTCGTCGAGCAGGATCGAGATATGGCCGTCGATGCGCGTATCGAGCGAGAGCGCCTTGGCGATCTCGACCATCTGCCGGTCGGCGAAGGAGAGCTTCGAGCAGAGCGTCGCCGGATCGATGTCGAGCCGGACCTTCGCGAGCTCGACGCGGGCGGCGGCGTTCATCGCCGCCTTCGACAGAAAGCCGAAGCGCGTGAACTCGGCTTCGCGCGCGAGAAAGATGTTCTCGGCGACGGTGAGATTCGGCAGCACCGACTGCTCTTGGAAGACCATGGCGACGCCGGCGTCGAAGGCTTGGCGCGGCGAGCGGATGGCGGCCGGCGCGCCGTCGACCAGCACCTCGCCTTCGTCGGCCTGGTAGACGCCGTTCAGGATCTTGAGCAGCGTCGACTTGCCGGCGCCGTTCTCGCCGATCAGGCCGACCACCTCGCCGCGGCCGAGCGTGAAGCCGACCTTGTCGAGCGCCTGGACGCCCGGAAAGCCCTTCGAGACGCCGCGAACCTCGAGAACCGGCGCGCTCATTTGACCACCGACAGCCGCGAGCGGTCGAGCGCCAGCGCCACGGCGGCGATGATCAGAACGCCTTGCACGCCCTGCTTCATGTACGGCTCCACGCCCATCAGGACCATGCCGTTGTCGAGCACGACGACGATGAAGACGCCGATGACGGTGTTGAACACCGAGCCGACGCCGCCCGAGAGCGCCGTGCCGCCGACGATGACCGCGGTGATCGTCGTGAAGAGCCGTCCTTGCCCGATCAGCGCGTGGCCCTGTCCGAACTGCGCCGCGGCGAGCACGCCGGCGAGCCCGGCGAAGAGGCCGGCGATGGCGAAGGCGATGAGCCGCGTGCGCAGGATCGGCACGCCGGCCTGACGGCTCGTCGTCTCGTCGGCGCCGATCGCGTAGAGCCAGCGGCCGAAGCGCGTGCGCTCCTGGATGACGAGCGCGACGATCACGCAGGCGAGCGCGATCCAGACCGCCATCGGAATGTCGAACTCGCGGCCGAGCGAGAGATAGCGGAAATCCTGGTCGGAGATGCGCACGGTGACGCCCTGGAGCACCGCCGTCGCGACGCCGAGACCGACGAAGCCGATCCCGAGCGTGGTCATGAAGGACGGGATCTTGAGCGCCAGATGCAGCGCGCCGTTGACGAGCCCCATGACGCCGCCGATCAGAACCGCGACCGGAACGGCCCAGAGCCCGATGGCGATCCCGTTGACGTCGTTGGCCACGAGCAGGCTCGCGACCACCGCCGAGAGCGCGACGACGCCTTCGACCGAGAGATCGATGCTGCCCATCAGAATGATGAAGGTGGCGCCCATGCAGAGCACGATCGGGATGGCGGCGGAGTTCAGCAGCCGGACGAAATTGCCGAAAGAGTAGAAGTTGCTGTTGAAGGCGCCGATGATCGCGCAGAGGCCGATCAGGACGAGGATCGGCGCCCAGCGGCGCAGAAGCTCGGCGCGCGCGCCGCGCGCGGGCTTGGCGCCGGACTTCTGCGCGCCGGCGTTGTCTTTGTCGGACCCGGCTTGCACGGCTGCGGTCACGGTTGAGAGCCTCTGCGGATGAGAGTTGCGACGCCCGCGACGCCCGCCTCCTTGCGTCGAGATCCGGCGTCAGGCCGGGTCCTGGGCGCGAGTGGGCGGACCCGCCGCGCCGCAAGCGGCGGACGGATCCTTCGCTCGATCAGCCCCGATACTGGATCTGGCCGGTGGACTTGCCCCAGAGATCGTCGAAATCGACCGCCGGCGGATTGTTCTTGTAGGCCTCGACCGTCTCGGCCGTGACGATGATGCCGGTGCCGTAGAATTCGCGATGCTCGTGCGGCTCCTGGGCGATGTCGATCTGGCCGGTCACATGCGCATGCGGAATGGCCAGGCCCATGCCGCCGGTCCAAAGCGGATCCCAGGCGACGGTGCCGGCGAACTCGCCCGCCTCGATCGCCGCGACCGCGGCGTCGATGCCGTCGATGCCGACGACCGGCACTTCGCCGGCGAGGCCGTTCTGCCTGAGCGCCTCGAGCGCGCCGATGCCCATGCCGTCATTGGCGGCGAAGACGCCCTTGATGTCGTCGCCGAAGCGCGTGAGCCAAGCGTTCATGATGTCGAACGCCTTCTGCTCGTTCCAGTCGGCCGGCTGGAAGTCCAGGAGCTCGACCTTGCCGTTCGTCTTGGCGATGGCGTTGTCGAGGCCGAGCTTGCGCTCGATCGCCGGCACGTTCGAGAGGATGCCGCCGAGCGCCACGATGCCGCCCTCGCCGCCGAAGGCGTTGAAGAGCTCGGTCGCGATCGCCTCGGCCGTCGGCACGCCGTCGAAAGACATGTGCGCGACGTAGTGCGGATCGAAGTCCCAAGGATGAAGATCGTCCGGCTTGTTCCACTGCGTGACGACATAGCCGCCGGCGGCCGCGACCTCCTCGACGATCACGCGTGCGTCCGGCGAGTCGTTCGGGTCGATGTTCAGGATCAGCTTGCCGTCGGTGCGCTGCAAGAGCGCGCGGACATCGGCGATGCCCTTCTCCGAATTGCCTTCGGTGACCAGCACCTCGTAGGGCAGGCCGACATGGTCGGCGAAGTCCTGGCCGCCTTGGGCGAAGGTCGCATGGTACGGGTTCGCGACCGAGCGCAGCGAGTTCGCGAGCGTCCATTCGCCGCTCTGCGCGATCGCCGGCGTCGCCAACGGCGCGACGGCGGCCGCGGCGCCGGTCGCGGCGGCGCCCTTGAGAACGGCGCGACGGCTCATCGCGCCGCCGGAAAGCGTCTTCTTCATCGCATCCTCCCTCTGTTCGCGGGCGCCCTCGCCTGGGCTCCGCATCGGTTCTCGCCGCCTGTCCGCAGCCTCTTTATGCACTAACTGGTTACTTCACTGTCGACGGCGTGTCAACGTCGCTCGGCGCCATTTTTCTCCGGCGGCTCGACGCGGCGGCCCGGCTGGCGATCCGCTCGGCGCGGCGCAGGATTGGGCGTTGCGAAAACGTCCGCAGAGGCTTAGTAAGTAACTAACCGGTTATATGGCGCTCAGGCGTCGAAAGAGGTCTTGGGAGGGCCGCGCATGAAACCCGATCACCGCAACAAGTTCGGCCGCGTCGATCTCGAGGTGACGGCGTTCGCTTCGGCGCCGCGCCGATCGGCAACTTCATGCGGCCGATCGACGAGGCGACGAGCGCCGCGATGGTCGACCGCGCCTGGGACGCCGGCGTGCGCTTCTACGACACCGCGCCGATGTACGGGCACGGGCTCTCGGAGCTTCGCCTCGGCCAGGCGCTGCGCTGGCGCAAGCGCGACGACTTCGTGCTGGCGTCGAAGGTCGGGCGGATCTGCCGCCCGGCGAAGCGCGGGACCATCGACTTCGCGCCGTGGAGCGACGCCGCGCCGTTCACGCTGCGTTTCGACTACAGCTATGACGGGATCATGCGCTCCTTCGAGGACAGCCTGCAGCGGCTGGCCCTGGAACGGATGGATGTCGTCTACATCCACGACATCGACGGCTTCACGCGCGGCGCCGAGCAGCCGGCGGTTTTCAAGGAGGCGATGGACGGCGCCTGGCGCGCGCTCTCGAAGCTGCGCGACGAGGGCGTCGTCAAGGCGATCGGCGTCGGCGTCAACGAATGGCAGGTGTGCCAGGCGGCTTTGGAACAGCGCGACTTCGACTGTTTCCTGCTCGCGGGCCGCTACACGCTGCTCGAGCAGGACGCGCTCGACACCTTCCTGCCGCTCTGCGTCGAGCGCGGTGCGGCGGTGGTCGTCGGCGGCGGCTTCAATTCGGGCATCCTGGCGACCGGCGCGAAGGAGGGCGCGAAATACAACTACGCGCCGGCGCCGGCGCATATCATGGAGAAGGTCTCGAAGATCGAGGCGGTCTGCGCGCGCCATTCCGCGCCGCTGCCGGCGGCGGCGCTGCAGTTCGTCGTCGCGCATCCGGCGGTCCCGACCTTCTGCGCCGGCACGCGCACGGTCGAGCAGCTCGAGCAGAATTTGACCTGGTTCTCCCATCCGATCCCGGCGGACTTCTGGGCCGAGCTGAAGCATGAAGGGCTGCTGCGGCCCGACGCGCCGACCCCTCGATGAGCCGGAAGCTCGGCCCCGGTCTTTACCGCTTCGACGATCTCGCGGTCGGCGACTGGTTCGAGACCGGCGGGATCGTGGTGACGGAGGCGCATATCGTCGGCTTCGCCGGGCTCTCCGGCGACTTCTTCGACATCCATATGGACGACCGCGCCGCCGAAGCGCGCGGCTTTCCGGCGCGCGTCGCCCATGGGCTCCTGGTCCTCGCCCTGATCGACGGGCTCAAGAACCGCGCCGAGCCGCGCCTCGACGCCATCGCCTCCCTGGGCTGGGACTGGCGCTTCACGGCGCCGGTCTTCGCCGGCGACCGCATCTCCGCGACGGCGACGGTCGAGGCGCTCGACGCGACGCGCAAGCCCGATCGCGGCGTGCTGCGCCTCGGGCTCGTCGCCCGCAAGGACGGCGGCGAGATCGTGCAGGACGGCGCGACGACCTTGATGATGCGTCGGGCGCGTTCGTAGCATCGCTCCGAGACGCAACCATCGGATCCGCAAGCCGTGCCGTTCGCGCCGCAGATCGAAGAACTCGCGCCCGACGATCGTATCGCCGGAGCGGCGGTCGCGCGGCTCATCCACGCCGAGTGGGGCGCGCCCGCCGGCGCCGAGCTCGGCGAGTCGGAGGCGTGGCGGGACGCGCGCCTCGAGACCGGCGGCGAGACGATCTTCGTCGCCCGCGCCGGCGAGCGGACGCTCGGATGCGTCGGCGTCAGGCGGGACGATCTCGAGGGATACGAACCTCTCGGTCCGTGGCTGGCGTGCCTCGTCGTCGCGCCGGGCGCACGGGCGAAGGGGATTGGCGCGCGCCTGGTGCGGGCGTCGGAGCGCTGGGCGGCGGCGCGCAAGCGATCCGCGCTCTACACCTATACGTTGACGCCTGAGTTCTTTCGAAAACTCGGATGGCGCCAGTTCGGCGCGATCTCGTTGCATGAGAAAGCGTTCGCGCTGATGCGCGCCGATCTAGAGATCGGCGCCGGCTAGACCGCCAGCTCCGCCGCGCCCGATCAGAAGCATTCGACCGCGCAGCGGTCCAGCGCGTCGCGCGCGCGGCTGCGTGACCTTGCTGGCCCAGGCTGGACCGGGGAGTCAATTACTCCGAGACCGGGAGGACGGATATGGGCAAGCGGACAAGACGGGTGTTTTCGCCGGCGTTTAAGCGGGAGGCGGTGGCGCGGTTTTCGGCGGCGGAGCTTGGGATTGCGGCGAACCGGCTGGGCACCTGGCGTTTAGAGCAGGATCTGTCTAGGTGGATGCAATGCTGATGACGCCGTCATCCCGGGATGACGCCGTCATCCCGCGATGGCGCCGTCATCCCGGAAAGCCGCAGGCTTATCCGGGATCCAGGGCCAGTTCGCCGCACGCTCAGCCCCTTGGCCCTGGATCCCGGCTCTGCGCGCTTCGCGCTTGGCCGGGATGACAAGGGCGAGGTCGGCTCCATCGGAACCGATCAGACTATCGAGCTGGAGGCTTCGGGTTCTGCGGAGGCGATGGCTCGCCAAAAGGCCGAGGCGGCGGAGCTCCAGCGGCTTCGCCGGGAGAATGCTCGGCTGAAGGAGGAGAACGAGATCCTCCACAACGCCTCGGCTTTTCTCGCGCGCAGGGCCGGCAAGACATGAGGACGAAGCTCGCCTTCGTCGCCGCCCAGAAGACGCGGCGTTCGGTGCGCCGTCTTTGCGCAGCCCTCGGCGTCTCGCGGTCTTGGGTCTCTGGTCTGCCGGGCCGACACGAACCCTTGACAATAGCGTCGCGGACCTTTCCCTGGTGGCTGGGCATTGGTCCCGAGATGATGACCGGCGCCAGGTTCACTCAGCCGACGAGC
>CAZPTD010000188.1:0-8674 GCA_964588915.1 uncultured Neomegalonema sp.
CTACACGCTCTACGAGGGCGTCGGCACGGTCGAGGCGATCGACACGGCGATGCGGCTCGGCGTCAACCATCCGATGGGCCCGCTGCAGCTCGCGGACTTCATCGGCCTCGACACCTGCCTCGCGATCATGAACGTGCTGCATGAGGGCTTGGCGGACACGAAGTATCGGCCCTGCCCGCTTCTGGTGAAATATGTCGAGGCGGGCTGGCTCGGCCGCAAATCCGGCCGCGGCTTCTACGACTACCGCGACGGCGGCGATCCGGTGCCGACGCGGTAGCGTTCCGGCGCGGCGAGATCCTCGCTCTTGGGATGGAACGCCGTTAACCTATCACGATGGCGCGAGGAGCCGCCGCGTTCGTGAGAGGTGCGCAATGACCGCGACGAAAGAGCATGACGTCTTCATCAGCTATCGGCATGCGGATTCGGGCGCTGCCGAGCGCCTCGAGGCGCTGCTGCGCGAGCGCGGCCTGACCGTCTGGCGCGACCAGACCAACCAGCTGCCGGGCGACGATATCGAGCTCGAAGTGCGCGACGCGCTCAACGCCGCCGAAGCGGTGATCGTGCTCTGGTCGAAGAGCAGCGCGACGTCGCGCTGGGTCCAGTTCGAGGCGAATGTCGCGCGGATGGCGCGGATCGCCATTCCGCTGCGGGTCGACGATGTCGAGATCTCGGCGCTGCCGAGCCGGTTTCACAACAGTCTCTTCGCGGATCTCGCCGACGTCCTGGCCGATCCGACGCGCGTGATTCAGAAGGTCCGCGAGCTTCGCGACGCGCGGGTCGCGACCGCGCCGCTGCGCCGCGTCTCGGAGCAAGGCCTGCCGCGCACGCTCAACAAGTTCATCGCGCGCGCCGACGAGCTCGATATGTTGCGCGACGCCTGGGCGGCAGGCGCGCCCAAGGCGCTCTCCTTCGTCGCCGCGGGCGGCGCCGGCAAGACGGCGCTGACGCGGGCGTTTCTCGACGAACTGGTCAAGATCGGTTTCGGCGGCGCCGAGGCGATCTTCGCCTTCTCGTTCGACAGCCAGGGCACCGACGAGAAGCGCCAGGGCTCGTCCGACCGGTTCTTCTCCGAAGGGCTGGAGTTCTTCGGCGTCGATCCGCAGAGCTTCGACACGGTGCGCAAGCGCGCCGCCAAGCTCGCCGAGATCCTGCAACAGAAACGCGCGCTCCTGATCCTCGACGGCGTCGAGCCGATGCAGGAGCCGCGCGGCGACAACGAGCATGGCCGCTTCCGCGACGACGCGATGCGCGAGTTCTTGATCCAACTCGCGCGGCTTAACCGCGGCCTCTGCGTCGTCACCTCGCGGCTGCCGATCAAGGACCTTGCCGGATTCGACGACGCTCTGGCGCGCGAGATCCTGCTCCCGAACCTGCCGCTCGAGGACGCCGTCGAACTGCTGCGCGGCTTCGGGATCGACTATCCGCCGGCGCAGATGGAGAAAATCTGCCGCGACTACGGCCAGGTCGTCCATGATCCGGATCGGCCGGCGAGCCAGGATTTCCGGTGCCACGCCAAGGCGATCGCGATGATCGGCGCGTTCCTCAAGCAGCGCTTCCGGAACCTCCGCGTCGCGCCGAGCGACAAGGAGATCGTCGACGCCTTCGCCATGCCGGACGATCTCTTTCTCGGCATTCGCGACGAGGAGCTGAAGAAGGAGCCGGGCTACGCCGTCTACAAGATGATGCGGCGCTACGAGATCCTCTACAAGGAGCGCGTCCGGGCCGGGCAGGTTGTCGAAGTGAAGAGCCAGCCGGGGCGACAGCTCCTGTTGATGCGGCTGATGGGCCTCTTCGACCGGCCGGCGAGTTGGGGCGCGTTCCAGGCGGTGCTCGCCGCGCCGCCGATCCCGGGGCTGACCGATCGGCTCGACGAGATTTCCGAGGCGATGTGGATCTCGGCGATCAACGCCTTGCGCGAGGACGGCCTTTTCAACCCGACGCCCGACGGGTCGCCGACGGTGCTCGACGCGGACCATGAGCTCGACGCGCATCCGCTGATCCGCGAGTATTTCAAGCGCCGCCTCGAGGTGAGCGCGCCCGAGGCGACGCGCGAGGCGCATCGGCGGCTCTACGACTTCTATCGCTATCAGGGGCTGCCGGCGGCGTTTCAAGAGAAGGTGGCGTATGGGCTGCTCGGCTTAAAGACCGGCTATTCGGAGCATTTCGACATGCTTTGGAATGGCTTGCTCGACGGCAGTCTCGCCGAGGGATATCGCGTTCAGATCCCGCCATCCGTCGCGCGAGCGGATCAAGATGCGCTGAAAGTCGCCGCGCAGCTCATCGACGGCCCGGAGTGGCGCGAGGCGCTGACGGCGTTCCTGCCGACGGACGAGGCCGGCATGCTGCCGCTCTTCGCCGCCATCGCCCATGGCTGCGCCGCCGCGCGGCATGACGAGGCGTTCCAAGAGGTCTACTGGCCGCGCGTCGCCCGCGGGAACGAGGGCTACGCGGTCCACAAGCTCGGCCTCTACGGCTCGGAGCTGAGCGCGGTCGCGCATTTCTTCGCCGAGCCCTTCGCCGAGCCGGCCGACGGCCTGCCGCCGGCGCGGCAGGGGCTGCTGTTCAATAGGGCGGGGTTCATGCTCCGCGCCTTGGGGCGGCTCTCCGAGGCGGTCGCGCCGTTTCGGGGCGCGCTGAGCGCTTTTGAGTCCATGGGAGACCCGAAAGAGATTGCAGTTGCGGCCTCCAACCTCTCCGAGCTCCTGCTCGTCCTCGGCCGTCTCGGCGACGCGCCCTCGGGCGCCGCCGGCGCCGTCTCGACCGCGGCGCAATCGGTCGCCTACGCCGACCGCAGCGGCGACGCGTTCGAGCGGATGAGTAACCGCACGACCCATGCCGACGCGCTGCATCACCAGGGCGATCTCGCCGGCGCGGCGCGTCTCTTCGAAGAGGCGGAGGCGCTGCAGCGGGAGAGGCAGCCGGACCTGCCGCTGCTCTATTCGCTCCCGGGCGCGCGGTGGTGCGATCTCAAGCTGGCCCAGGGGCGGCGCGAGGAGGCGCAGGCGCGGGCGGAGTATGCTCTGCCGCTCGGCCAACGGAACAATTGGCTGGTCGACATCGGCCTCAACACGCTCACCCTCGGCCGCGCGGCGCATCATCGGGCGCGGGAGGGCGCTTCGCGGTTTCCGGAGGCGCTGGCGCTGCTCGACCGGGCGGTCGAGGCGCTGCTTGCGGCAGGCACGGGCGACCAGATCCCGAAGGGCTATCTCGCCCGCGCCGCCTGCCGGCGCGAGGCGGGCGACGCGGCCGGCGCGGCGCAGGATCTCGACGCGGCGCGGGACATCGCGCGGCGGGGCGGGATGCGGCTTTTTCTGGTCGACTGCGCTGGCGAGGCGGCGTGGCGGGCGCTGGAGCGCGAGGATCTCGACGCCGCTTCCAAGGAGATCGCGTTCGTCGGCCAGGAGATCGAGGCGATCGGCTGCGGCCGGCGCAAGCCGGATCTCGCGCTCCTGCGCGCGGCGCTCGCCGGGGCCGAAGGCGATCGGGCGGCGCTGCTGACGCATCTCGGCGATCTGATCGAGACCATCCGACGCGACAATCTCTGGAGCATCATGCCGGACGTCGATCGTCTTGCGGAGGCGCATGGCCTCTCGGAGCTCGACCAGATCCGCGCCGAGATGCGCGACCAGCGGGCGCGCTTCGACGCCGAAGAGGACGCGAAGTTCGAGAAAGCGCGCGCTTATCCGGACGGACTCGACGACGATGTCATCGACGGGCGGCTCGCCAATCCGAATTTCCGGGCGCGTCTTGCCGCGGCAAATGAGCAGGTCGGTCTGCCGAAGCTTGAGGATGTTTCACTTGAGCGGCGACGAGAAATGGCGCGGCAATTTATAACTCAGATAGAGCGTGCGCAGGAGAAGCAGCCGTCGAAGCCGTCCGTCGATCCCGCTTCGATCCCGGACGAGATGGTTGCGCAAGCGCTCGGCGACGCGCAGTTCCGCGCGACAGTCGATCGGATCCACGAGCAGATGGGCCAGCCGAAGCTCGCCGAGCTGTCGCCCGAGGATCAGCGCCAAGCCGCACGGAGCGTGCTCGCGGCGATGGCGGCGGCGCAGCAGAAGCAAGAGCAAACACGAGAGCCGCCGGAGGTCGCGCCGCTGCCCGACGCGCTGGTCGATCAGATGCTCGCCGATCAAGGGATCCGCGATCTCCTGGCGCGCGTCTATCGCGACAACAACGTCGCCGCGCCCTTCGAGCAGATCCCGCGCGAGACCCACGCCAACGCGCTGGCGCAGCTCGTCGCGCAGGGCGTCGTCCAGGTCGGCGACACGCCGCAGGACGCCGCCGAAGAAAGCGCGCCCGAGCCCGCCGCGCCGAGAGGGCCTCTGCCGCCGGATCTTCTCAAGAAATGGAGCGGCGTCCTCAGTCGGAGACGCGGCGACGACTGACCGAGCCGCCGCGCTCGGGCGCGCCTCCAAGGGCGCCCGTGGCGCAGCGCTCCGAGACGCCGGATCCGGTGGTTCTCTCCTCGCGTCTGCGTTAACCTCCTCTTCAGGCGACGGTCCTCGGCCGCTCGCGAGAGAGGGAGCGCGCGGTGGCGGCGAAGAAGCACGACGTTTTCATCAGCTATGCGCATGGCGACATGGCCGCCGCCGAGGCGGTGCACAGTTTGATCGAGGGCGGCGCGCGCTCACGGTCGATCTGGCGCGACATCCGCAGCCAGCTTCCGGGCGACAGGATTCCGGACGAGGTCGACGAGGCGCTGCGCGGCGCGCGGGCGGTGGTCATCCTTTGGTCGGAGAAGAGCGCGACGTCGGAATGGGTGCGCCATGAGGCGGCCTACGCGCTGACGGCCGGCACGGCGGTGGCGGTCCGGATCGACGCGGTGAAGCCGGAGACCTTGCCGCCGCGGCAGCGCGAGCTCTTCATCATGGATCTCACGGAGCTCTTGCGCGATCCGACGCGGTTCTTCGAGAAGCTCGACGAGCTGGCGAACCGCGTCATCGAGCCGGAGATGATCCAGACGGATCTGCTGCCGCGCTCGCCGAACGCGTTCATCGCCCGCGACGCGGAGCTGGCGACGCTCGCCGACGCTTGGGAGAGCCGCGCGCCGAAGGTCGTCTCGCTGATCGCCGCCGGCGGCACGGGCAAGACCGCGCTCGCCAGCGCTTTCGTCGACCGGATGGCGGCCGAGGGTTGGCGCGGCGCCGAAGCCGTCTACGCCTTCTCCTTCGACAGCCAGGGCACGGACGAGAAGCGGCAGGGCTCGTCGGACCGGTTCTTCTCCGAAGCTCTGAGCTTCTTCGGCGAGGATCCGGACGCGCTCAAGGACGTCGCGGCGCGGGCGCGGCGGTTCGGCGCAATCCTGCAGGAGAAGCGGACGCTGCTCGTGCTCGACGGCGTCGAGCCGATGCAGACGCCGCATGGCAACGAGAACGGCCGTTTCCGCGACGACGCCATGCGGCAGTTCCTGCTCGATCTGTCGCGGACCAACGCCGGCCTCTGCGTCGTCACCTCGCGGCTGCCGCTCGCCGATCTCGCCGGCCGCGACGCGCGCCTGTTCGCCGAGCGTCGCCTGCCCAACCTGCCGCTCGCAGACGCGGTCGAGCTGCTGCGGCTCTACGGCGTCGACTATACGCAGGACCAGATGCAGTCGCTCTGCCGGGATTTCGGCGAGGCGCCGCGCGATCATCAGACGCCCGGAGAGACCGGCTTTCGCTGCCACGCCAAGGCGATCGCGCTCATCGGCGCCTTCATCAAGCTGCGCTACGCCGGCGTCGGCGTCAGACCGACCTATGAGGAGCTGCTTCCCGCCTTCGACATGCCGGACGACCTCTTCCTCGGCGTCCGCGACGACCAGCTGAAGGACGAGCCCGGCTACGCCGTCTACAAGATGATCCGGCGCTACGAGATCCTCTACAAGGACCGCGTGACCGCGGCGAAGAAGGCCGAGGCGATGAGCCAGGCCGGCCGCCAACTCATGCTGATGCGGCTGATGGGCCTCTTCGACCGGCCGGCGAGCTGGGGCGCGCTCCGGGCCGTGCTCGCTTCGCCGCCGATCCCGGGGCTGACCGAGCGGCTCGACGCGGTGACGCAGGGCGAGTGGATCGGCGCGATCAACGCGCTGCGCGAGGACGGGATGCTCAACCCGCCGCCGCCGGGCGCGCCTTCGGGCCTCGAGGACGACCACGTCCTCGACGCGCATCCGCTCATTCGCGAATATTTCAAGCGCCGCCTCGAGGTGAGCGCGCCCGAGGCGGCACGCGAGGCGCATCGGCGGCTCTACGACTTCTATCGCTATCAGGGGCTGCCGGCGGCGTTTCAAGAGAAGGTGGCGTATGGGCTGCTCGGCTTAAAGACCGGCTATTCGGAGCATTTCGACATGCTTTGGAATGGCTTGCTCGACGGCAGTCTCGCCGAGGGATATCGCGTTCAGATCCCGCCATCCGTCGCGCGAGCGGATCAAGATGCGCTGAAAGTCGCCGCGCAGCTCATCGACGGCCCGGAGTGGCGCGAGGCGCTGACGGCGTTCCTGCCGACCGACGAGGCCGGCATGCTGCCGCTCTTCGCCGCCATCGCCCATGGCTGCGCCGCTGGCCAGCACAATGACGCGTTCGCGGAGGTCTACCGGCCGCGCGTCGCCCGCGGGAACGAGGGCTATGCGGTCCACAAGCTCGGCCTCTACGGCTCGGAGCTGAGCGCTGTTGCGCATTTCTTCGCCGAGCCGTTCGCCGAGCCGGCCGAGGGCCTGCCGCCGGCGCGCCAGGCGCTGCTGTTCAATCTCGCCGGCTTCGCGCTCCGCGCCTTGGGGCGGCTCTCCGAGGCGGTCGCGCCGTTTCGGGGCGGGATGCAGATGGGCGCCGATCAGGAGGATTGGGAAGGCGCCGCGGCGGACGCCTCCTCGCTCTCCGAGCTCCTGCTCGTCCTCGGCCGTCTCGGCGATGCGCCCTCGGGCGCCGCCGGCGCCGTCTCGACCGCGGCGCAATCGGTCGCCTACGCCGACCGCAGCGGCGACGCGTTCGAGCGGATGAGTAACCGCACGACCCATGCCGACGCGCTGCATCACCAGGGCGATCTCGCCGGCGCGGCGCGTCTCTTCGAAGAGGCGGAGGCGCTGCAGCGGGAGAGGCAGCCGGACCTGCCGCTGCTCTATTCGCTCCCGGGCGCGCGGTGGTGCGATCTCAAGCTGGCCCAGGGGCGGCGCGAGGAGGCGCAGGCGCGGGCGGAGTATGCTCTGCCGCTCGGCCAACGGAACAATTGGCTGGTCGACATCGGCCTCAACACGCTCACCCTCGGCCGCGCGGCGCATCATCGGGCGCGGGAGGGCGCTTCGCGGTTTCCGGAGGCGCTGGCGCTGCTCGACCGGGCGGTCGAGGCGCTGCTTGCGGCAGGCACGGGCGACCAGATCCCGAAGGGCTATCTCGCCCGCGCCGCCTGCCGGCGCGAGGCGGGCGACGCGGCCGGCGCGGCGCAGGATCTCGACGCGGCGCGGGACATCGCGCGGCGGGGCGGGATGCGGCTTTTTCTGGTCGACTGCGCTGGCGAGGCGGCGTGGCGGGCGCTGGAGCGCGAGGATCTCGACGCCGCTTCCAAGGAGATCGCGTTCGTCGGCCAGGAGATCGAGGCGATCGGCTACGGCCGGCGCAAGCCGGATCTGGCGCTCCTGCGCGCGACGCTCGCCGGCGTGAAAGGTAATCGCGAGGCGGCGCTGATGCATTTCGAGCCGCTGCTCGCCGCGATGCGCAAGGACAATCTCTGGAGCTTCCTGCCGGATCTCGACCAGCTCGCCGAGCTCTTCGAGATCCCTGAGCTCGACGAGATGCGCGCCGAGCTCCGCCGCGAACGCGCCGCCTTCGACGCCGCGGAGGACGCGAAGTTCGAGCAGGCGCGCGCCTATCCGGAGTGGCTCGACGACGCGGCGATGGACGCGCGGCTCGCGGATCCCGAGTTCCGCGCGGAACTCGCCCGCGCCATGCAAGCGAACAGCATGCCCGATCTCGACACCCTGCCCTTCGCCCAGCAGCGCGACTACGCGCGCCGCTATGTCGCGCAAACGCAGCCGCAGCGCGCGCAGCAGCCGCCCGAGGCGCCGCCCGCCCTGCCCGACGAGATCGTCGACGCGCTGCTGGCCAATGAAGAGATCCGTGCGCAGCTCGCTCGGATCTACGCCGAGAACAACATCGACGCGCCGGTCGACGACATCCCGCGCAAGCTCCACGCTACTGTGCTGGCGCAGATGGTCGCTGAGGGCGCGATCAAGATCGAGGAGCAGCCGCCGGCGCCTGAGGGCGGAGCAAAGACGAGCGCCGCGTCGTCCGAGCCGGCGCCGAAGCCGCGAAGGAGCTGGCGCGAGCGCCTCGGCCTCAAACGCCGCGGCGGCGGTCGCTCCGGCGCGGCGTAACCGGCCAGCGTCATCCCGGCCTCGAGCCGGGATCCAGGGCCACGAAGTCCGGCGTCGGAAGAAACGGCCCTGGATCCCGGATCGGCCTTCGGCCGTCCGGGATGACGACCGGCGAGAACCCCATCGCGCGGCGTAACCGGCCAGCGTCATCCCGACCTCGAGCCGGGATCCAGGGCCCAGAAGTCCGACGTCGGAAACGACGGCCCTGGATCCCGGATCGGCCTCCGGCCGTCCGGGATGACGGCTGGCGAGCACCCCATCGCGCGGCGTAAGGACCTGTCATCCCGGCCTCGAGCCGGGATCCAGAGCCACGAAGCCCGACCTCGGAAACGA
>CAZPTD010000189.1:0-8639 GCA_964588915.1 uncultured Neomegalonema sp.
AAGCGCAACGGCATGATCAAACGGACGAACAAGTTCATCCGCACCGCCCGCGGCACCACGGTGCTGAGCACGCCGGATGAAAAGATCGCCAAGCAATTCCTGCCCTACGACCGCTGAAGGAGCTGAGACATGGCCCGAGTCAAACGCGGCACGGTGCAGAAGGCGCGGCATAAGCGCGTCATCGCCCAAGCCAAAGGCTATTACAGCCGCCGCAAGAACGTCTTCCGCGTCGCCAAGCAGGCGGTCGAGCGCGCGCAGCAATATCAGACGCGCGACCGCAAGATGAAGAAGCGCACCTTCCGCGCGCTCTGGATCCAGCGGATCAACGCGGCGGTGCGCGAGATCGACGGCGATCTCAGCTATTCGCGCTTCATGGACGGCGTGCACAAGGCCGGCGTCGAGGTCGACCGCAAGGTGCTCGCCGATCTCGCGGTGCGCGAGCCGGAGGCGTTCGCGGCGATCGTCGAAGCGGCCAAGGAGGCGCTGGCCGAAGCGGCCGAGAAGCACGCCGAAGCGGCGGCCTGATCGGGCGCCGCGACGAGAGGCGAAGAGCCTCGAGGAGCAGGCGCGCTCATCGACGCTCTTCGCGTCTCTTCGCCGCTTCTCAGCCCCGCATCCCGCCATCGACCCGGATCACCTGTCCGGTCACCATCCGAGCCCGATCGCTCGCGAGAAAGAGCGCCATGTCGGCGACCTCGTCCGGCGTCGGCGGGCGCGGGATCGCCGCTTGGGAAAGAAGCGCCAGATCGCGCTCCTCGTCCGCCGCCGCGGCGCCGTCCGGCGCGATCACGGACGGCGCGACCGCGTTGACGCGGATCCCCTGAGGACCGAGCTCCGCGGCCGCCGCCTTCGTCGCATGAGCGAGCGCCGCGCAGCTCGCGCCGTAGGCGAAGACGCCCGGGCGCGCGGCGAGCCCGGCGACGGAGCCGATATTGACGATCGCGCCCGAGCGCTTGCGCGTCATCAGCCGCGCGATCTGCTGGGCGAGAAGCGTCGGACCGAAGAAGTTCGCCTCGAAGACGCGCCGGAGCTCGGCCGTCGGCGTCGTCGCCAACGCGCCGCTCGAGCCGACGACCGCGGCGTTGACCAGCACGTTGATCTCTCTCGACCACGCCGCGATCGCCTGAAAACCCGAGGCGACCGAGGCCTCGTCGGCGACGTCCAATTCGATGAGCGCGTGCCCGTCGCCGCCCGGCAGCGCGCGGACGACCGCCTGCGCCGCGTCCGTCGCCTCGGGGACGCAGGCCGCGACATGGGCGCCCGCCTGGGCGAAGCGTTCCGCCAGCCGTTTGCCGAGTTCGCGATCGACGCCGGTGACGACGGCATGGGTGTCTTCGAACGCGTTCATCGCCCGCTCCTTCACGCCGGCGGACCGCCGCCGCGATGTGGACGCTCACTACAGGCGATCCGCGCCGGCGCCGCAAGATCGGTCGGATGTCGAGGCGCGCCGGGCGGGGACGGCGGCCGCGCCGCCGTCCCGATCGAAAACGCTTGCACCGACGAAGCGTCTACTGCTGTCCGCCTTCCCGCGGATACTCGGTCAGGAACAGCGTGTAGTTGAGACCGCCGCCGAAATCGCCGATCCAGACCTGATACGAACCGGCCGGCCAGTCGCGGGCGATCTCCGGCAACAGACCGACGACGTCGTCGCTGCAGATCCGTCCGAACGGCCCTTGGACGACGAGCGTCACGTCGCCCTGCGATTCGACATGGGCGCGCAGGAACGCGAAGTTCTGGGTGATCTCGATGACGTGGTCGGGCGTCGTGTCGATGTTGCCGCAATCCGGGGTCTGAATCGGGCCGCCCGAAATGCCGTTGTTCGAGACCGGATCAGGCAGGAAGCCGGGCGTCATGCGGAAGTTGCAGAACATGTCGCGGCCTTCGGGGCAGACGACTTCGGCGCCTTCGCCGCCGCCGGCGCCGCCGCCGCCGCCGCCACCCGCGCCCTCACGCGGGAACTCGGTGATGTGGAGCGTGTAGCTCGTCGCGTTCTCGACGCTCCAGCTCGGCTGCCAGTCGCCGACCCACACGCGATAGCTGCCCGCCGGCCAATCGCGCGCGATCTCGGGGTTGAGGCCGAATCCCTCGGCGTCGTCGCTGCACACCCGTCCGAAGGGGCCGTCGACGACGAGGGTCACGTCGCCCGCCGACTCCGCATAGATCCGCAGGAACGCGAAAGGCTGCGTGAGCGTGATCGAATGGTCCGGCGCGCCGTCGATGTTGCCGCAATCCGGCGTGGCTTCCGGGCCGCCCGAGAGGCCCGTGCTGGTCAGCGGGTCGGGCAGGAAGCCCGGCGCCGCGACGAAATCGCAATAGTTTTGGCCGTCGAGACAGTTGAAGACCTGGGCCTCCTGGGCCGACGCCGCGCCCGCCGTCGTCGCGATGACCGCCGCCGCGAGAATCCCCCTCCGCGATGAATACCGCATCTTTCGTCGTCCTCCTTCGGTTCTCGTCGTCAAGGACTAAGCTCCAATGACGACGCCACATTAATGAAATTTCGTTGCGGTGGCGCAAGACGCAAAGCAAGATATTTTCTAGCTCATACCGCGATCCGCCGCCTCGATCGCTAAATCGCCATTTTTATTAATTTCTCGCGCCGGCGATAAATCGTCGCCTATCCTGTTGGGTCAACAAAAGAAACCTACGGCTGCCGCAGGCGCTTGTTGCGGCGCCGGTCGGGACCTGCACGAATAATGGCCGAATTCGATCCGGATCTGGAGCAAACCAAGACATCTCCAACAACAGCCGCCTACGCAATTTGACGCAGATCAAAGACGCACAGCGGCGTTTTCCGACGCGGCGCCGACCGGCCGAGCGCTGCTCACCGCGCCGCGCCGCTGACATAGAGCGTGTAGTAATGCGCGCGTTCTATGCTCCAGGCGCGCTGCCAATCGCCGACCCAGACTTGATACGTGCCCGCCGGCCATTGTCGGGCGACCGCGGGCATCAGGCCGATCGCGTCGTCGCTGCAGACGCGGCCAAACGGACCTTGCACGACCATGGTGACGTCGCCGCTCGAGACGGCGTAGACGCGCAGATAGGCGAAGGGCTGCGACAGGGTGATGACGTGATCGGGCGCGGCGTCGATATTCCCGCAGTCGTCGGTTCGGATCGGGCCGCCCGAGAGGCCGGTGCTGGCGAGCGGGTCGGGCTTGAAGTCGGGCGACAATCGGAAATCGCAGTAATTGCGGCCGGAGGCGCAATTGTAGAGCGCGCCGTTCTGCGCCGTCGCGGCGCCGGCCGCGAATGCGGCCGCCAAGAAAAGGAACGCCGCCCGGACGCGCGCCGTCGATAAGGATCGCATCGCTAGTCCTCCTCCCGTGCTCGCCGCGCCGATCGCCTGTCGTCGCCGGAGCGCCGCGAGAGCCGAGTTAACCGACCGGATTATGGGGAAAACATGGCGATCGGCCGACCGGCGGACGCGCTCGGAGCCTCGGATCCGTCGGCGGCGCCTGCAGCGGATTCGCGCGGCGCGAACGGCGTCGCGTTTTCGGTATTGCCGCCGCCAAGCGTCCGACCGATGCTCTCGGCCATGACCCGCAACGCGCCGATTCTCGATCCGCTCCGCGTCGACCGCCTGACCGCCGAGTTGGCGGCCCGGCGCGACGACCTGATCGCCCTCACCCAGGAGCTCGTCCGGATCCCGACGCTCAACCCGCCGGGCGCCGAGTATCGCCCGATCTGCGAGATGATCGAGCGGCGCCTCCGCCGCTCGGGCTTCGAGACGACGTTCGTCCGCGCCGACGGCGCGCGCGGCGACGCGGACGCCTTCCCGCGCTGGAACCTCGTCGCGCGGCGCGAGGGCGCGGGCCCAGGCCCTTGCGTCCATTTCAACAGCCATATCGACGTGGTCGAGGTCGGCGCGGGCTGGACGAAGGATCCCTTCGGCGGCGCGCTCGAGAACGGCCGGATCTACGGCCGCGGCGCGTGCGACATGAAGGGCGGCCTCGCCGCCTCGATCGTCGCCGCCGAGGCCTTCATCGCCCTCTTCGCGGACTACCGCGGCGCCATCGAGATCTCGGCGACGGCCGACGAGGAGACGGGCGGCTATGGCGGCGTCGCCTATCTCGCGGAGAAGGGCTGGTTCGCGCCCGAGCGCGTCCAGCACGTGATCATTCCGGAGCCGCTTCAGAAGGACCGGATCTGCCTCGGCCATCGCGGCGGCTGGTGGGCCGAGATCGAGACCTTCGGCGAGATCGCCCACGGTTCGATGCCGTTCCTCGGCGATTGCGCCGTCCGCCATATGGGCGCCGTCCTCCAGGCCCTGGAGGACGAGCTCGTTCCCGCGATGGCGGCCCGGCGCACGGACATGCCGGTCGTTCCCGAGGGCGCGCGGAGCTCGACCTTCAACATCAACGCGATCCATGGCGGGCAGGAGGAGCTGCCGAAGGGCTCGACGGCGCTCCTCTCGAACTGCGTGCCCGACAGCTGCCGCCTCTCGATCGAGCGCCGCTATCTCGTCGAGGAGAGCGAAGAGAGCGTGCGCGGCGAGATCGTGGCCCTGCTCGAGGCGCTCAAGGAGACGCGGCCGCGCTTCGACTACGCCTTGCGCGAGCTCAACCATGTCGCGCCGTCGATGACGGACCGCGAGGCGCCGATCGTCACCACGCTCACGCGCCAGATCGAGGCGGTTTTCGGACGGCCGCCGGAATACGTCGCGTCGCCGGGAACCTACGACCAGAAGCACATCGACCGGATCGGCCGGCTGCGGAACTGCGTCGCCTACGGGCCCGGGCTTCTCGAGCTCGCGCACAAGCCGGACGAGTATGTCGCGGTCGAGGATATGATGGACAGCGCCGTCGTGATGGCGCGGAGCCTTGCGGAGCTCCTGCTTCCGCAGTCAGAGTGACCGGACCATTCGGGAAAATTGGGCAGGAGATAGAGGGGAAGAGAATGAAGATGATCCGCACCACGCTCGCCGCCGCCTTCGCGCTCGCCGGCGGCGTCGCCGCCGCGCAGGACAGCCTGACGGTCGCGATTCAGCTCGAGCCGCCGACGCTCGATCCGACCAGCGCCGCGGCGCAGGCGATCGATTCGGTGCTCTATTCGAACGTCTTCGAGGGGCTGACGCGCTTCGAGGCCGACGGCTCGGTCGTGCCCGGCCTCGCCGAGAGCTGGGAGATCTCGGAGGACGGAACGGTCTACACCTTCCGTCTGCGCGAGGGCGTGACCTTCCATGACGGCACGAGCTTCGACGCCGAGGACGTGAAGTTCTCGCTCGACCGCGCCCGCGCCGAGGACAGCATCAACGCGCAGAAGGCGCTCTTCGCCGGCGTCGCCGAGGTGACCGTCGTCGATCCGCTCACCGTCGAGGTGACCTTGAGCGCGCCCAACGGCATGTTCCTCTTCAACATGGCCTGGGGCGACGCCGTGATGGTCGCGCCAGAGAGCATCGAGAACATCGCCACCAATCCGGTCGGCACCGGCGCCTATCGCTTCGTCGAATGGGTCCAGGGCGACCGCATCGAGCTCGCGCGCTATGACGGCTATTGGGGCGAGGCGCCGCAGATCGAGAGCGCGACCTTCCGCTTCATCTCCGACCCGTCGGCGGCCTTCGCCTCGGTGATGTCGGGCGACGTCGACGTCTTCGCCGGCTTCCCGGCGCCGGAGAACCTGCCGCTCTTCGAGGCCGATCCGCGCTTCCAGGTCCTCGTCGGCAACACCGAGGGCGAGACGATCCTGGCGATGAACAACGCGGCCGAGCCCTTCGACGACATCCGCGTGCGCCAGGCCGTCAGCCACGCCATCGACCGCCAGGCGATCATCGACGGCGCGATGTACGGCGTCGGCACGCCGATCGGCACCCATTTCGCGCCGCATCATCCCGACTACGTCGATCTCACCGCGAACTCGGCCCACGATCCCGATCGCGCGCGCGAGCTCTTGCGCGAGGCCGGCTATGCGGAGGGCTTCTCGACGACGCTGAAGCTGCCGCCGCCTTCCTACGCCCGGCGCGGCGGCGAGATCATCGCGGCGCAGCTGCGCGAGGTCGGCATCGAGGTCGAGCTCATCAACCTCGAATGGGCGCTCTGGCTCGAGGAAGTGTTCCGCGGCAAGGATTACGGGCTGACCATCGTCAGCCACACCGAGCCGATGGACATCGGCATCTACGCTCGCGACGACTACTATTTCCAATACCAGAACCCGGCCTTCAACGACGTGATCGAGCGGCTCAATCTCGCCACCGATCCGGCCGAGCGCACCGCGCTGCTGCAGGAGGCGCAGCGGATTCTTTCGGAGGACTACGTCAACGCCTATCTCTTCGAGCTCGCCTTCCCGACGGTGGCGAAGGACGGCATCGAGGGGATCTGGCTCAACCAGCCGACGGCGGCGTTCGATCTGACGGGGATCACCTGGTCGAACTGACGCGCGCCGAGCGACGGGCGGCGCCGCCTCTGCGCCCTCGCCTCTCCTCGGAGGCGCGGGGGGCGACATCGGCGCCGCCGACGAACGACTCCGACGACCGCAACAGGCTGAGGGGTGGAGCAAACGTGACCCGCGCGCCGATTTCGCCCGCCTCCGCCATCGGGAGACGGTTCGAGGGAGAGGGTCGCGACGGCGCAATTCCGATCGGCTTCTCGGCCCGGCGAGCGCGCCGATGATCCGCTACGCGCTCGGCAGATTCGCGTCGCTCGTCATCAGCGCGATCGTCTCGAGCCTGGTCATCTTCTTCGTCATCGAGATCGCGCCGGGCGATCCGGCGCTGATCATGCTCGGCACCGACGCGACGCCCGAGGCGCTGGCGGCGCTCCGGGCGGATCTCGGCCTCGATGTCGGCAAGGTCGAACGGTACTTCAATTGGGTCGGCGGCATGCTGGAGGGCGATTTCGGCCGGTCGCGCCTCAACCGCACGCCGGTCTCCGAGATCATCGCGGCGCGCGTCTGGATCTCGCTGCCCCTGGCGCTCTACGCGCTCGTCCTCTCGACGCTCATCGCCTTTCCGGCCGGCATCTACGCCGCCAGCCGCCGCGGCAAGATCGGCGACGTCGCGGTGATGGGCGCGACGCAGCTCGGCGTCGCCGTGCCGAATTTCTGGTTCGCGATGCTGCTCGTCGTCGTCTTCGCGATCAATCTGCAATGGCTGCCCTCGGGCAGCTTTCCGGGCTGGGACAAGGGCTTCTGGGCCGGGATCGAGGCGCTGACCTTGCCGGCGATCGCGCTTGCGCTGCCGCAGGCGGCGATCCTCGCCCGCGTCATGCGCTCGTCGCTCATCGACATGCTCGGCGAGGACTTCATCCGCACCGCGCGCGCCAAAGGGCTGACCCGAGGCCAGGCGCTCCGGCGCCACGCGTTGCGCAACGCGCTCATCCCGGTGCTGACGATCATCGGCCTGCAGTTCTCGTTCCTGATCGCCGGCGTCATCGTCATCGAGAAGGTGTTCTACCTGCCCGGCCTCGGCACCAAGATTTTCGAGGCGATCTCCGACCGCGACCTGATCGTGGTGGAGAGCATCGTCATGCTCCTCGTCTTCCTCGTCATCCTGGTCAATTTCGCCGTCGATCTCGCCTATGCGGCCGTCGACCCGCGGCTGAGGCGGCGGAAATGACGCGCTCGCGCAGCCTCGTCTTCGGCGGCGTCATCGTCGCCGTGGTGCTCCTCGGCGCGGCGCTGTCCTTCTTCTGGACGCCCTACCCGATCGACGGCGTCGACACCTCGATCATGAATCAGCCGCCGAGCGACGCCTATCTCCTCGGCACCGACCAGCTCGGCCGCGACATCCTCTCGATGATCATGATGGGCGCGCGCACCTCGCTCGCCGTCGCCTTCGTCGCCGTCGGCATCGGCATGCTCATCGGCGTGCCGCTCGGGCTCTTGGCGGCGGCCAAGCGCGGCGGGATCGTCGACGAGGCGATCATGCGCGGCAACGACCTCGTCTTCGCCTTTCCGTCGCTGGTCATCGCCATCCTGATCACCGCCGTCACCGAGAAGAGCGCCTTCAACGCCATCATCGCCATCGGCGTCTTCAACATCCCGGTCTTCGCCCGCGTCGCCCGCGGCGGCGCGGTCTCGCTCTGGCAGCGCGAGTTCATCCTCGCCGCACGCGTCGCGGGCAAGTCGTCCTTCCGCATCTCCTGGGAGCACATCCTGCCCAACATCGCGAACTTGCTGATCGTCCAGGGCACGATTCAGTTCTCGCTCGGCATCCTCGCCGAGGCGGCGCTCAGCTATATCGGCCTCGGCGCGCAGCCGCCGACCGCGAGCTGGGGCCGGATGCTCGCCGACGCGCAGACGCTCTACTACATCGCGGCGCATGTCGCGCTCGCGCCCGGGCTCACGATCGTCGTCACCGTGCTCGGGCGCAACCTGCTCGGCGACGCGCTGCGCGACGCGCTCGATCCGCGGCTCCGGAGGGCGCGGCGATGAGCCTGCTCGCGGTGAACGACCTCTCGGTCGCCATCCATAGCGCTCCGATCCTCGACCGCGTCTCGCTCGACGCGGGCCCTGGCGAGATCGTCGGCGTGATCGGCGAGAGCGGCTCGGGCAAGTCGATGACCGCGATGGCGGTGATGGGCCTTCTGCCCGCCGGCGCGCGCGTCTCGGGTCGGATCGCGCTCGACGGCGTCGATCTTCTCGGCCATTACGAGCGCAAGCTCTGCCGCATCCGCGGCCAGGAGAAGGGCATGGTCATCCAGGAGCCG